>NZ_JBKOTU010000002.1:0-300000 GCF_049737915.1 Streptococcus sp. CL6.35
AGGCTTTTCAAACTTTGTCAACACCTTTTTTATCTTTTTATGTTTTTTTGTATGACTTCCTATTGAGTACGGATATCAAACTCTTTAAACACAATACGTAAGTCTCTTAATACTCTTTGACGACCTCGGAAGCGTTCATGTCTTAGGACCCGTTCTAACTCTTCTTGTTTGTCTTTACTTTGTTTGCTTCTATAATCTCTTAGTGTCTCATGAAAGAGATAATACTCATCTAGCCAGAGACCTCCCTCACCTATACGATGACTGATTTCACCTACTTCTTCATAGGATTCTTTATCATATCTTCGTTTTTGACTTTCTTGCTTACGGATATAGTCTAGAATTCGATTACGGAACTTAGTTTTGAAGTATTTACGTAAGCGTGGAATATCTTCTGCCAACTCTTCTTCTTTACTAATCAATTCATGTAAGCAGATCATTCCCTCTTGATCCCAATCCGATAACTCCCATAAATGAAGGTAATATTCATTTCTACACTTATATACAATCCCTTGGACTTCTTCATACAATTCTTTAAGCATTCTATTCTCCTTTCTGTTTACAGTCTAACAGATTCAGAAACACTTTTGGCACATTTCATCCATTCTGCACCCTTTACCGCCTCAACTGCACAAAAAAGAGAGGACATGCCTCTCTTTGGGTTATTTTTCGTCATTCATTTTTGACTTTACTTCATCATAGGATAGTGCATGAGATTCCTCCTCGACTGTTTCAGGCATCTTTCCTGTTTCGTAAAGAGATTTAATTTGTGTACTATCCAATGTTTCGTATTTCAATAGTGCTTCTGCAATCAACTTGTGAGTTTCACGATTTGACTGAATAATTTCAGCAGCTTTATTTCGTGCTTCATTCAATAATGAACGAACCTCTTCGTCAATTTCATAAGCTGTTTGTTCTGAAATTGATTTTTGAGGGCTTTGTGCACCAAACATAGCATGATTTCCTTCATATTGAACTGGACCAAGTTTTTCACTCATACCGTACTCTGTAACCATTGCACGCGCCATTTGTGTCGCCTGTTCAAAGTCGTTTGAAGCTCCTGTAGTTTGGACATTAAAGATAATTTCTTCAGCTACACGTCCACCCATCAAGCCAGCCAATTGCTCTTTCATATCTTCTTTAGATAGAAGCATTTGATCTTCCTTAGGAAGTGCAATCATGTAACCACCTGCACGACCTCTTGGTACAATTGTAACCTTATGAACAACACGGGCATTCGATAAGACTAGGCCAACAATGGTATGTCCAGCCTCATGGTAGGCAACCAATTCACGTTCTTTTTGTGAAACTGTCTTATCTTTCTTAGAAGGACCAGCAATAACTCTGTCTTCTGCTTCATCAATATCTGAAGCATCAATTATCGATTTATTGCGACGAGCAGCGACTAAAGCCGCTTCATTCAATACATTCTCTAAATCAGCACCAACAAAGCCTGGAGTTTGTTGAGCCACTAATTTCAAATCAACATCTTCTGCTAAAGGCTTGTTCTTAGCATGAACTTTCAAGATTGCTTCACGACCCTTAACATCAGGACGGCCAACCAATACTTTTCTATCAAAACGTCCTGGACGCAAAAGGGCAGGGTCTAGTACATCTGAACGGTTTGTCGCAGCAATGACGATAATCCCTTCATTCCCCTCAAAACCATCCATCTCAATCAAGAGTTGATTCAAGGTTTGTTCACGTTCATCATTTCCTCCGCCAAGACCAACTCCACGTTGACGTCCAACAGCATCAATTTCATCGATAAAGATGATAGCTGGTGCTGCTTTTTTGGCATCTTCAAAAAGAGAACGAACACGACTAGCTCCAACTCCGACAAACATTTCTACAAAGTCAGAACCTGAGATACTAAAGAATGGAACACCTGCTTCTCCGGCGACTGCTTTAGCAAGCAAAGTCTTACCTGTTCCTGGAGGTCCCTCTAGAAGGACACCTGCTGGAATACGGGCTCCAAGTTTTGTAAATCGTTTTGGATCTTTTAAAAATTCAACAACTTCAACTAGTTCTTGTTTTTCTTCCTCAGCTCCAGCAACATCTGAAAATCTTACTTTAATATCTTCTTTATTTGCGGCTTTAGCCTTACTACGTCCAAAACTCATTGGGTTACGGCTATTATTTCCTCCCATATTTCCCATCATAGAGAATAGGAAGAAGAATAGAATACCGAATGGCACAATGGATACAAGAATATTAATCCACATACCACTTGAACTTTCATGCTTAACAGTTACTTCTGCCTTATGGTCAGAAGCAAGTTTTTGCAATTCTGATACTGTAGTATCTGAAGGAAGAATAATACTTGAAAATTTCTCTACTGTTGTAGCAGAAGGAGAAAAGAACTGGATACCTGTTTCTTCTTTACTTGTTTTAGGATTTTTATAAATACCTGAAACTTCGATAACACTGCCATTTGGTTGGTAAGTCAATTCTTTTACATTGTCATCGGTAATTTCTTTTACCAATTCTGTATAATTAATTTGCTCACTTTTCCCTGCAACACTACCTGTACTGAAATACTGGTAAGCTGTAACTAGGAAAAAAATAAGTAATAACCATAGAAAAGGATTTTTAATTAAACCATTATTTTGTTTTTTCATTAAAAATTGTTCTTTCTAATTTGAATACACTTCTTCTTTCAATACTCCAACATAAGGAAGGTTACGATAGTTTTCTTTGTAGTCTAAACCATAACCTACTACAAACTCATTTGGGATAGTAAAGCAGGTATAGTCTGCCTCAATTTCTACAACACGTCCTTCTGGTTTATCCAACAAGGTTGCAATTTTAACAGAAGCAGCCTCTCTTGCTTTAAACATATCTCTTAAACTCTTCAAAGTTTGACCTGTATCAATGATATCTTCTACAAAGAGAACATGTCTTCCTTTGATATCTTGAGTCACATCTTGCTTGATATTGATGACACCACTACTTGCTGTTCCACCATGGTAGCTAGAAACCATCATGAAGTCCATTTCAATATGTGTGTCGATATGTTTAACCAATTCAGCCATAAAAGGAATAGATCCTTTTAAAATCCCAACTAAAATTGGATTTTTTCCTGCATAGTCTTTGGTTAATTGAGCACCTAATTTTTTAGCAGCTTCTGTAATTTCATCGTGTGAAACGAGAATTTTTTTAATATCGTTTTCTAACATTTTTTTACCTATCTATTTTTTCTATATAAAGTACAGTGTTCATTATATCATTTTTCGTGTTTTTACTCAAATTACTGGTCGCAATTCCCAAAATTGAGACAATTTCACCAAATTGCTCAATAATCAGAGCTGATTTTCGCTTTTCCATAGGGATTTTCAAATCAATAAATAGACGTCTGAGTTTTTTTCTATGCCCATTTTGAATCAAAATATCTCCTGTTTTTCGATGACGAATGTGTATTGATGTTTCCCGTGAAACAGGTACCTGCTGAATTAATTCACCTTCTAAAGGAAGTCCAAAGGAAAATAAATAACCTTGGTAAGATACCTGATTTTGATAGTGTAACACAAGTTCGTCTTCCTTTTCATCAGACTGAGGACTGATTTTACAAATCCGAAACTGTTGATACTCTTTTACTAATTCATAACCATTTTTAAGCGGATGACGATACTGGCTTTTAGTTTTTAAAATTTGTCTAACTTCTTCAAACTGAGCTTTTGTAAGATTCAAATCTGGAAAACGATTCAGATAAGTTTGAAGTAAAACTCTTTGTGTCGACTCAGAGTAAGACAATAGCTGATCTAAATTTTCTACATCAATATTCTTTGATAATTCAGCTATAGCTAAGTCATAATCTAAAATTTCATTGCCGATGCTTAAGATTGCATTTCTAAATCGAGGATTTTCTTTTTCTAATTCTGGTAAGTATGAGTTTCGAATACGATTGCGAAAATAATGATTTTCCTGATTTGATATATCTTCAAAGTGAAAAATTGGAGGAAAGTCTTTTTTCTGAAAATGCAAGAAGGGCCGAATGATTTCTATCTCTCCGACTACTTGCTTCTCCTTAATTCCTGATAGATAGCGCAAGCGAGTCCCTCGAATCAAGCGCATCAAAATTGTTTCCACCTGGTCATCCGCATGGTGGGCAGTGACTAAGGCTGTCGCACCTGTCTTTTTCATGACCTCTTGAAAAAAATCATAGCGAAAATTTCGTGCACGCGCTTCTGAAAATTCTCCTGAAAAATTGCTGATATAAATAGGAAGCTCTGCTTCAGCAGCCAACTTCCTTAATTCCTGTTCTTCCCAATCTGATTCTACTCTCTGCTTATGATTCACATGAGCTAGAATCAATTCAATTTCTAACTCTTTTTTATAGGTAGACAATACCTTAAATAGAAACATAGAATCTAATCCACCAGAAAGAGCTAGCACCACCTTAGCATGCTTTTTGAAATATCCCTTTTTGAGAAAATGATTTAAAAAATCTTGTTCCCTCATTTTAGAACCTCATAAACATCCTTGGCTATCTTAGAAATCGTATCATAATCAGAATTTTTAGTGAAAATAGAAAGAATAAATGGAGAATCTGCATAGACAACACCTGTATCATGCTTAAATTCATCCGCATCTCCAATTTTATGAGCTACTTTAACAGAAACACCTTTGGCAATTCTCTCATTATCAAAATCTGTTTTAGTCAAAGACTCCAATACAAATCCATTTTGATTATAAATTGCCTCCATAACCTTCCCAGCCATCTTAGAAGAAATCAATTTTTCTTTGGAATCCCAATCATCTCCCATAATAGCAGACATCTTGGATTTGAATGTGGCATCAGATTGGTTTGAAATGTAATATCCCAATAGATTATGAGCTACATTATCAGATTCTTTTGATACTTTCGTAATTAAATCCTTTAGAGAATACTCTTTATTATCCTCTTTTTTAGGAAGACTACCACTTCCTTCTGGTTTATAGGAACCTGGAAAATCATTGACTGCAGATATGTATTTTACAGTCGTGTCTAACTGATAAAGACCCTCATTTATTTTTTCTTGCGTATAATAAAGATAAGGGAGTTTCAAAACACTAGCTGCATACATCTTTTCATCTTGATTGATACCAGCTTCTTTTCCAGTAGTTAGTTGCTTAACATAAATAGAGAAATAATCTTTCTGATATTTTTCAGATAACATTTCTTGGACTTTACTTATCCGATTATCTTCTTCAGAAGTTGATTCCTTATCTACCCATCCAGCCTGATCAATATGTAGAAATTCTCTTCCTTCTACAAACATGGTCTTGTCGATCGATACTTGCGAATAAGCTGATAAGGATGATTTCACTTCTTTTAAGTCATAAGGGCTATTATACAGTTTAAAATCAGATTCTAACCATACTTTTTTGATTGTAGGAGTTACCTCTGACTGATCATATAAAAATCGTTTGTCTGCAGCAATAAATTGATGATTTGATAGCTTAAATACCGGAATTCCTTGTTTATTTAAGCGCCACTCGGTTATTTGAAAACTTGTTTGGGGAGTTAATTTTCCAGATTTCACTACTAAATCTTCATTCGCATAAACAGGAACCTCTCCATAAACCATGGGAGAACTTAATTTTTCTCTAAAATAAATACCAAAGTTAGATTGTGAAAGGTAATAAATTTCTTTAGAAGTATAGACGACTTCTTTTTCTGTGCTAACGACTTTTGAAATGGTCAAAAAACTCGGTAACAACAAAATAATTAAGAATTTACGCATTCTTCCTTTCCTTTTCTTCTTGTAAACGCAATAATTGATTTTTATCAGCCAACTCTTCCAGCTTTTCTTCCGATAGACTCAAAAATTGCTCTATTACATCTAATAAATTTTCCATTTTATCACCTTGGGAGCAAGTCAGGAATCGTATAAACAGCTTCCCGATTCTTAGAATAATAATATTTTGCACGCATGTATTTAGCAGCATAATCTTCATCTTTCAACTTTGTGGCAAAAGCTGTCTCTTTCTCCTTTTCCTCACTCAAGGTTTGATACTGAGTTTGCAATTCTGATAACTGTTGACGTCTTTGGAGTAATTGATGATAGCTTTGAGCAAGATTATAAGTTGGTAAAATGAACAATAAAATCATCAAAATAAGAACCCAACCCATGAAACGATTACGTTTTTGTCGTTCTTTCATCAGATAGCGACGACGTTGGTGTTCATTTTGAATAAAAGAATTATTCAATTGTACGATATTTTTAGACATTTTCTTCTACCCGTGTTTCACTGATAATTTCATACATTCCTGCTGCATCTTCTTTTTTTGTACTATCCTTCATCTCTAGTACTTTTACAAGTAGCAACTTATTGCCAAAGCGAATTTCAACTTGGTCATTAACTTTCAAATCCGTTGAACTTTTGGCCAAGATTCCATTTACCTTGATTCTGCCTTTATCTGCTACTTCTTTTGCGACTGTACGACGCTTGATAATTCGTGATACTTTTAAATATTTGTCTAATCTCATTTTTATTACCTCAAATTATTATTGTATCATTTTTATCTACTTTATAGAAGAAAAATGTTAAAGGGAATTGCCTTCTTTCGATACTTTTATCTCTAATAAACTTTCTCCAAAAATGAGCAGACCTTCTAAAATTTCATAGTCCTTCTTATTTTGGACATCAAATACAACTTCCATTAATCCCTTATTCTCAGTTATGGCTGCTTTTAAATTCGTTGCGGATAAAGATTTAAAATAATCTTGAGCCAAAAACAATCGCTGAGTAATTTTTTCAAATTGAACTGTAATCTTATTTTCTTTTCGTTCCACACGTTGAACAAAGACCTTATCAAGATAAGACTTAACCAAACCAATCTCTAAAAGATAGGCTACCACGTCTGGGTACTCTCCAAAGCGGTCCATCAACTCTTCTTGTAATTCTTCGTAGTTGACACGGTTGTCAATTTGACGAATTTTCTTGTAAATTTCAATCTTATGTCGTTGATCAGAAATATAGGTATCAGGAAGATAGGCATCAATTTGTAAAATCAATTCGGTATTTCCTTTGGTTCTTGTGTTCCCATTACCATGTCGTTTAGCAATAGCTTCCTCCAATAACTGCGAATACAATTCAAAACCAACAGAATCAATGAAACCAGACTGGGATTTTCCTAAAAGATTTCCTGCTCCGCGAATCGAAAGATCTCGCATTGCAATCTTAAATCCAGAGCCCAATTCTGTAAATCCTTTAATCGCTTCTAATCTCTTCTCGGAGACTTCACTGATTGATTTTTCTGGACGATACATGAGATAGGCATAAGCAATACGATTACTACGACCGACTCTTCCTCTTAACTGATACAAGGTTGACAAGCCCATATGATCCGCATTTTCAATAAATAAAGTATTGGCATTTGGAATGTCCACCCCTGTCTCAATAATGGTAGTTGTCACCAAAATATCATACTGACCTTCAATGAAATCCAGTAGAGTATTTTCTAACTGAATCTCACTCATTTGCCCATGAACATACCCAATCGAAGCCTCTGGAATCAACTCCTGTAATTCGGAAACCTTCTGGTCAATCGTGTCAACTTTATTGTAAAGATAGTAAACTTGACCTCCACGCTCCATTTCACGCAAGACAGCATCACGAATCACATTATCATTCTTTTCTAAAACATAGGTTTGCACTGGATAACGATTAGTCGGCGGAGTTTCAATAACAGACAAATCTCTGATTCCCAGCATAGACATGTGAAGGGTACGAGGAATTGGCGTTGCTGTCAAGGTCAGGACATCTACTTGTTTTTTCAGTTCTTTCAAGGTTTCCTTATGCTTGACACCAAATCGCTGTTCCTCATCAATAAT
This sequence comes from Streptococcus sp. CL6.35, assembly GCF_049737915.1. Lineage (GTDB taxonomy): Bacteria > Bacillota > Bacilli > Lactobacillales > Streptococcaceae > Streptococcus. The sequence continues at coordinate 7,818 of NZ_JBKOTU010000002.1, forward strand.
CATTAAGCCCAAATCAGCAAACACAACATCTTTTGACAAAATACGATGGGTTCCAATCAAAATATCAACTTGACCGTTTTTCAATTTTTCAAGTGTTTCAGTCTGCTCTTTTTTACTTCTAAAGCGACTCAACACATCAATATTAACTGCAAAATTTTGGAATCTCTCTTTAAAATTTGTATAGTGTTGTTGCGCTAAAACCGTCGTCGGAACTAGAACGACAACTTGTTTATGATCATTGACTGCCTTAAAGGCTGCACGCATAGCAACTTCAGTCTTTCCAAAACCAACATCCCCAACTAAAAGTCGATCCATTGGCTGAGAAGCCTGCATATCTCTCTTGATTTCCTCAACACTACGAAGTTGATCATCCGTTTCAACATAAGGGAAGGCATCATCAAAAGCGTGTTGATCCTCATCATCAGCTGAGAAAGCAAAACCCTTCAACTGGCTGCGTTCAGAATAAAGTTTAATTAAATCGTCAGCTATATCCTCTACCTGGTTCTTAACTTTTTGCTTTGCTTTTTTGAAATGACCATCATTTAATTTATTGAGTTTAGGTGCTTTACCGTCACTTGAAACGTATTTGGACAGTAGATGAATCTGTTCCACTGGGATAGAGATTTGATCCCCATTTTGATACTGGACACTGACATAATCGCGGTGGATTCCTTTGATTTCAATGGTTTCAATTCCTAGATATTGACCAATCCCATGGATATGGTGAACAACGTAATCTCCTTTTTCAAGTTCATTGTAATCTTTTAATCTCTCTGCGTTTGAAACATGTTGTCTTCGAAAACGACGTTTCAATTTCTTTTGAAAAATCTCATGTTCAGTTATCAATAGAATCTTTTCATCTACAAAGTGAAAACCATGTCTGAGATTTCCCTCAATGAAGTTTACAGATTCTTTACAAATACTTGACTTATCTCTGGAATCCAATTTAATCTGATATTCCTCTAAAACATCTTCCAATGTTTTACTTCCCATTGAATTACTAGACTGCAGGATAATAGTGTAATCCATTTTTTTGTATCGCTCAATTTCTTCTTTTAGAAAAGAAAATTGATTGAAAAACTCCTGCATAGGATATTGATTAAATTGATAAATGTGATCAAACTTGAGATTTCCTAACCCTTTTTGGAGATTGGAGAAAAAGGTAACTGGACTTTGTTTTTTATAGGTTTGTTCTGTATCTGCAAAATACTGCATATCAGAAAATGATTTACCATTCTGTAAATCTTCTGTAAAGTATTGCGCTAACTCTCTTTCAAAGGCTTCATACTGATTCATCAATTTTTGGTAATCATCAAAAAACACTGGTGTATCTTTTTCAATATAATCAAATATAGTCCATGTTTTATCGTAACATAAAGATAAAAACTTTCGACTATCTGAATGTACTTGTTTTTGATGAAAACTTGACAAAATCTCTTCCAAGTATGATTTTAAAATTGGTGATAAGGTCTTTGAAATTTGCTTTTCTAAAGCTGACTGCCCTCGTAGATAGTCCTTTTCCCTCAAAAGTATATCACTTGCTGGAAAGATAGTGAGTTCTGTTTGATTTTCTTTTGATAATTGTGTTTCTACTTCAAAAGTCCGAATTCCATCTACTTCATCACCAAAAAACTCGATTCGGAAAGGTTCTAACTGAGACATCTCAAAAATATCTAAAATATCTCCTCGAATACTAAACTCACCTTGAGTTTGTACTTGCGTAACTTTGCGATAACCTATTTCCTTTAACTGATGGATAAACGTGTGTTGATCATATTCTTCACCAACTGTTATTTTTACAATACTATCTTTGAATATATTGGGAGACGGTAAAATCAATCGACTTGCTGCGATATTACAAACTAAAATCCCTTTCTTAGATGAATCAGTCAAAAAACGCAAGGCTTCAACCCGTGAAATGATTTTTTCTTGTGAAGACATCAAAAACTCGACCATAGGGGAGTCATCTACTAAAAATGGATAGACAAGTTCCTCACCCAAGACAGATATAAGATCACTAACAAGTCCTTCTGCTTCTCCATAAGTTGACGTCAATAACACAATCTTATCTTCCTGTCTCAAACTACTAGCAATTGCTAAAGCTTTTGTAGAAGTTGACAAGCCTAACATTAATTGTCTTTTCTTATCTGTCAGATTTCGATGCCATTTTTTTATCTGATTATTTTCTGAGAATAAATCTAATAAGGTTAACATTTATCCGTTATACCTCTGCATTGTTTTCTCAAAATTTTTCTCTTGTAAATAGTAGTTTACAGAATCGTCAACTTTGTCAATAGACTGTAAAATACCAATATAATCATCCTTGTCAAAGGTACTCAAAACATGGTTAACAACTGACATTCCATTTTTAGGTCTTCCGATTCCAATCTTAACACGATTAAAGGTTTGGGTTCCAATATGTTGAATAATAGACTTGATACCATTATGACCACCTGCGGATCCCTTTGCTCTTAAACGAATCTTTCCAACTTCCATGTCAAGATCATCATAAATGATGAGTAAATCTTCAATATCCAAACCATAGTAAGTCAATAAAGCATGAACCGCTTTTCCACTTTCATTCATAAATGTCGTTGGTTTGACAAGATAAATTTTTTCTCCATTTAGGAAAAAGGATGCTAGGTCAGCTTGAAATATCTTATCGTGTGTAAAAGTGACATTCTGTTTCTTCGCTAGTTGGTCAATCAACATAAAGCCAACATTGTGTTTTGTTTCAAAATATTTATCTCCTGGATTTCCCAAGCCTACAAGTAATTTGGTCATTTATTTTTCCTTTCAAAAGCCAAAAGGGTTGGAATTTTTTTCCAACCTAATTGACACTATTCATTAATTTTTTTAGACATTAAAGCGGAATTCCATGATATCGCCGTCTTGAACGATATATTCTTTTCCTTCTTCACGCAAGCGTCCAGCTTCTTTTACAGCCTTTTCAGATCCGTATTTCACTAGATCCTCATATGACATAGTTACTGCACGAATAAATCCTTTTTCAAAGTCTGAGTGGATAATACCAGCTGCTTGAGGAGCCTTCATACCACGTTTGAAGGTCCAAGCGCGAACTTCTTTTTCGCCAGCTGTGAAGTAAGTTCCCAGTCCAAGCAAGTGGTAAGCTGCACGAGTCAACTTGTCAACGCCTGATTCTGTCAACCCAAGTGCTTCAAGAAACTCTTGCTTGTCTTCTTCGTCTAACTCAGAAATTTCTTCCTCAGCACGCGCAGAAATAACGACTACTTCAGCATTTTCTGTCGCTGCGAATTCACGAATTTGTTTAACATAGTCGATAGAGTCAGGTTCTGAAACCACATCCTCGTCCACATTAGCAACATAGAGCACTGGTTTAGTCGTTAACAGGAAGAGACCTTTGACAACCTTTTGTTCCTCATCTGTAAATTCAATAGTTCGAGCTGATTTTCCATCTTCAAGAACAGGTTTAATCTTTTGAAGAACATTAAATTCTGCTACTGATTCTTTATCTTTTTGCGTACGTGCCATCTTTTCTACACGCATATAGCGCTTATTAACTGATTCTAAGTCAGCAAGAATCAACTCTAGGTTAATAGTATCAATATCTGCCAGTGGATCCACAAAGGCGTCTTCACGTCCTTGCTCGCGCATCACATTTTCATCATCAAAAGCACGAACTACATGAACAATCGCATCTACTTCACGGATATTAGCCAAGAATTTATTCCCTAGCCCTTCTCCTTTTGAAGCTCCTTTTACAATCCCTGCGATATCTGTAAATTCAAATGTTGTTGGAACTGTCTTTTTAGGAGTAATCATTTCAGTTAGTTTTTGTAGGCGTTCATCTGGAACTTCTACCATTCCAACATTTGGATCAATCGTCGCAAATGGGTAATTTGCTGCCTCTGCTCCTGCTTTTGTAATTGCATTAAATAGTGTTGATTTACCAACGTTTGGCAAACCAACGATACCTGCTGTTAAAGCCATATTTTCTCATTCTCCGTTTTCATTTCAATCCCTAATATTATAACACAAAAAAGGAAAACTTGCTAACCCTCTAACTAAGGGTTTTCAGTCAATAATTTTATTCATTTTTCGATCAAAATCATAGCGTCCCATCATGACAACATGGTCACAATTGCTACATTTGATTTTTATATCTGCTCCTACACGTGTAATTTCCCAACGATTAGCTTTTTTTCCTGTTGACTTGATTGTGCAAGCATGTGGTTTTTTCATTTCAACAAAATTTCCAACTTGATACATACTACTCTCCTTTTCTTTTTCGATTATATCATAAAAGAGGCGAGCCAGGCTCAACCTCTTTCACTTAATTTGTACGAACTGGTGTAATGAGCTGCATGAAGTCCTCATCAGTGTCTGCTGGCACAAGAGTAAATGGACGAACAGCTGAGATAAAACTAATGGTCACTTTTTCGCTATTTAAAGCTTTAAGAGAATCAATCAAGTAAGTTGGGTTGAAACTAATGGTCAAATCTTCACCAGTAACCTGATCAGTATCGATTTCTTCGTTTACTTTACCAACTTCTGGCGAGTTAACATGAGCGCTAACAATACCATCTTTTATTTCAAGTTTCACAGTACCATTTTGAGTAGCACTTGATAAAAGACGAGCACGTTCCATTGACTGGCGTAAGTTTACAACATCAAAAGTAATAGTAGTATTAAAGTCTGTTGGAATCAAACGATCTGTATCAGGATAGTTTCCTTCGAGGAGACGAGTATAGAAGCTAATATTTTCGCTTCTAAAGAGGATTTGGTTATTGGCAAAGAAAATCTCTACAGTTTCGATATCATCTGTAAATACCGCTGAAAATTCGCGTAGAGAACGGCTAGGAATCACGACATCAAAATCATCACTATTTTTCTCAAGCGTTAATTTTTTCTGGCTTAGACGATGAGAGTCTGTTGCAACTGTTTTTAGCTCCTTGTGTTGACTTAATACAAAATGAACACCTGTTAAAATTGGACGACTCTCTTGTGTACTTGCAGCAAATGCTGTTTCATTGATAATTTTCTTGAGTAATTTTGTTTCAAGAACCAAAGGAGTGCTTGCTGAAATTTCTTGGATTCGTGGGTACTGTTCGCTATCTTTTCCTTTTAGGGTAATTTCTGATTTACCACTCGTTAAAACAATTTGATTTTGTTCAATTTCTTTAAAATCAAGACTTACATCAGGTAGACTAGATACCACATTGATAAAGAAAGAAGCTTCAAGAAGGATCGAACCTAAAGAAGTAATTAACAGACCAGCATCTTCATTTTTTTGAGAAATAAAATTTTCAATTGAAATTTGACCATTTGAACCAATTAAAGTAACACCTTCATTGGTCACGTCAATTTTGACGGTTGATAAAATAGGAATAGCATTTTTAGAACTAATAGCTCTCTTAGTTGTATTTAATGCTTGTAGAAATAAATTTTTATTAATTGAAAAATGAATCATGGATTCTCCTTTATTTATTTTTAGTATTAGAAGGATAATAGTAATAATAGAGTCTGTGAAATCTGTGGAAAACAGACTTTAAACAAGTCATATCAAGTTTTTTGGCTTGTTTAAAAAATGTGGATAAAAAAGATAATAAAGTAAAAGTTATCCACAAGTTATTTGATTTTCTTTTTGATTGATTCAATTTCTAAACGTAAATTATCGTCTTCATCAATCAAAGATTTAATTTTGGCATGGGCATGAATAACTGTTGTATGGTCTTTTCCACCAAATTCCTTCCCAATTTTTGGAAGACTATTATCTGTTAGTTCTCTAGATAAATACATGGCTACTTGACGGGCTAACACAATATTTTGAAGGCGTCTACTTCCCTTCATTTCTTTGACGCTGACACCATAAAAGTTACCAACTTCATTTTGAATTTTATCAATTGGGATGACGAGCATTTGGCTAACATCTTGTTTACGTGCTCGAATAGCCTCTGCAGCGATATCGATAGTGATATCCTTGATTTTTTTTACTCTGGCAATTAAAGTGATGTCGTTGATTGCTCCTTCAAGTTCTCGGACGTTTGAATCAAATTGCCCAGCTAGGTATTCTAGGGTATCACTTTGGAAATTGTAGTCTAAATGCTCTGTTTTGCTTTGTAAAATGGCAATACGTGTCTCAAAATCAGGTGGTGTGATGTTTTGCGTCAAGCCCCAGCTAAAGCGCGTGACAAGCCGTTCTTCAAGTCCCTCTAGGTGTTTAGGGCTACGATCACTAGTCAGAACAATTTGTTTTTGATTGTTATGGAGAACATTGAAAGTATTGAAAAATTCTTCCTGAGTTGCAACTTTTTTTCCACTCAGCGATTGAATATCATCAATTAACAAAAGATCGAGGCTACGGTAGGTTTTTTTGAATTTATCCATTTCACCCAGTCTCAGATGTTCAAGAAAGTCGTTGATAAAGCTTTCAGCAGGAATGTACTTAACACGCGCATCGGGAATATTTTTCAAAATCTCATTCCCAATGGCATTGAGTAAGTGAGTCTTACCAAGCCCAGGTCCTCCATAGATAAAAAGAGGATTATAGGTTAAGGCCAAATCTTCAGAGACAGCCAAAGCTGCTGATACTGCCCAGACATTTCCATCCCCCTGAATAAAATTATCAAAGGTATACTTTTCTTTTAATCCAGTATCCGAATAAGGAATAGATGCTAACTTTGGATTATAGTCATAAAGAGTTGAATTTGGAGCTTCTTCAACTTGTGAGATAGTCGTATATTGAGGTTTGATGAAAATATAGTGGGGAGTTATTTCAGCGTCATAAATTTCAAATCCAGCAACTACAATAATATCTTTTAGTTGTTTTTCCCAGACCATTTCCATTTCAGATCGTGGTAAAAATATAGTGGCAACATTTTCCTCTACCTTGATGAGTTCAGCTTGAATAGCATAGAAATCATACATGGATCGAGTCAGTCTTTCTTGAGCAAATTCTAATATACGATTCCAAAATTGTTTTTCTTTCAATCCTTTCTCCTCCTTTACTATTTAAAAGTTTAATGCTAGACTTATTTTACCATAGATAGTAAGAATTTTCCACAAGCTGTGAAAAATAATCCACAATGTTATCAAGTTTTATCCACAGATTGGGGATAAAATCAGAAACTGTTGATTTATTAAGCTTTTTATTGAAAAAAATAGTGGATAACCTTGTGAGATAAAAAAATAAAAGAACAGCCTTATTTCAGGCTGTTGATAATTCTACTGTATTCTTCTTGATTTGAAAAAGAAATAATAATTTTTCCATTGTCTTTTTTAGACAATTTGATTTCTACATCTAATCCGAGTAGTTTTTTTAACTGTTCTTCTTCATTTTGTATGAAATAATCATTTTTTTTCTGTTTCTTTTGTTTTTTCTTTGTCAGAAGAGCTTCTAACTTCCTTACAGAAATGTCTTCATATATAATCCGTTGAAAGAAATAGTCTTGTTGTTCCTTATTCAACCCAACTAGAGAACGCGCATGGGCTTGTGATAGTTTGCCATTTTCTACTTCTGAGAGGATCTGTTCTGGCAAGGACAGCAAGCGAATAGAGTTACTGATATAAGGACGAGACTTGCCCATTTTATCTGCAATTTCAGCATGGGTAAATCCTTTCTCTACAAGAGATTCATAGGCGCGTGCTTCTTCTATTGGATTTAAATTTTCTCTTTGCAAATTTTCAATGATGGACTGGACCATCATCTCTTGATCTGAAAGCTGTTTAACAACAGCTGGGATAGACCTTAGACCAGCTAAAAGTGAAGCCCGATAGCGTCTCTCTCCTGCAAGGATTTCATAACCAATAACAGGAGATTGACGAACAATAATCGGTTGAATGACCCCATTTTCTTTAATAGACTGTGCTAGTTCATGTAGTTTTTCTCCATCAAATTCTTTTCGAGGTTGATAGGGATTTTTTTGTATATCTGTGATAGAAATCATTTCAAATTTTTCCATGATTCTACACTAACACATCTTTTCTCTTATGTAAAGCTTTCTTTACATAGATGTCAATTAAGATTCTAAATCACCTGAACTCTTGTCAAGTTTAATAGATGTAGTTTCTTCTTTACCGTTACGATAGTAAGTTATCTTAATGGTGTCTCCGATAGAATGATTGTAAAGAGCACTTTGTAAGTCTGTTGATGAAGCAATGTCTTTGTCGTCTACTTTTGTAATAACATCGTATTTTTCAAGGTGACCATTGGCAGGCATATTGCTCTGCACAGAACGAACAACGACACCAGATGTTACATTGCTTGGAATATTCAGTCTTCTAAGATCACTTGTATTAATATTTGAGAGATTGACCATTTGGATGCCCAAAGCTGGACGAGTCACTTTTCCGTTCTTTTCTAACTGTTCAATAATATTGATAGCATCATTTGCAGGGATTGCGAAACCAAGACCTTCTACAGATGTTCCTCCATTTGTGGCAATTTTACTTGAGGTAATTCCGATAACCTGTCCTTGGATATTGATAAGTGGGCCACCAGAGTTACCTGGGTTAATAGCAGTATCAGTTTGGATGGCTTTTGTAGAAATGGCTTGTCCATCTTCAGATTTTAAGGACACATTTCGATTGAGACTAGATACGATACCTTGAGTAACAGTATTAGCATATTCAGAACCTAACGGGCTACCAATAGCAATAGCAGTTTCTCCTACGGTTAACTTGCTAGAATCACCAAACTCAGCTACTGTTGTCACTTTTTCTGAAGAGATTTTGACGACAGCAATATCAGAGAAAGTGTCAGCTCCGACAATTTCTCCGGGTACTTTAGTTCCATCTGACAAACGAATATCTACTTTGCTGGCACCATTTATAACGTGATTATTGGTGACAATGTAAGCTTCTTTGTCATTTTTTTTATAAATAACCCCAGATCCTTCACTAGAGATTTGTTGAGAATCTGTGTCAGTATCATCATTGCCAAATACGCTATTTTGTCTGTTTGCCGAATAAGTAATAACAGAAACAACAGCATCTTTTACTTTGTTAACAGCCTGTGTTGTTGAATTTTCGTTCTTATAGGCAGTCTGTGTAATGGTGCTATTGTTGTTAGAGGTACTTACAGTACTTTTTTGAGTTAGTTGGTTTATTGAAAAGCTACCCAAAGCCCCACTAAAAAAGCTAATGACGATAACGACTAATAATTGAAACCCTTTTTTGTAAAATGTTTTTAAATGTTTCATATTTGCCTCCATATTTTTGAATTACTGAAAGTATAAACTGACTAACTTAATTATAACTTAAACACAAAAAGTTTTTCACAGATTGTGGATAACTTTCAAAAATCTGTGGTTTTCTCGGCTAAAATTAACCTTTTATTTTGTGAATAAGATGTGAAAAAATAGAGAATATGTTAGAATAGAGTCATGAAAATTAAAGTTGTAACAGTTGGGAAACTGAAAGAAAAGTATTTAAAAGATGGTATTGCAGAGTATTCAAAACGAATTTCTCGATTTGCTAAGCTTGAAATGATTGAGCTAGCAGATGAAAAAACACCAGATAGGGCCAGTGAATCAGAAAATCAAAAGATTTTAGAAATAGAAGGTCAGAGAATTTTATCAAAAGTTGATGACCGTGATTTCGTTATTGTGTTGGCTATCGAAGGGAAAACTTTCTCCTCAGAAGAATTTAGTAAGAAGTTAGAAGAAGCTTCTATAAAAGGATTTTCTACTCTTACCTTTATTATTGGAGGAAGTCTGGGATTAGCACAGGATGTAAAAAAGAGAGCCAATCTTTCTGTTAGTTTTGGCCGTTTAACCTTGCCCCATCAGTTAATGAGACTAGTCCTTGTTGAACAAATCTATCGCGCTTTTACAATACAGCAGGGCTCGCCCTATCATAAATAGAAAATTGACTTTCAATTGAATTTTTGGTAGAATAACTGTATTAGGTCTCATAGCTCAGCTGGATAGAGCATTCGCCTTCTAAGCGAACGGTCGCAGGTTCGAATCCTGCTGGGATCAATAATATAGTAGCAAAGCTGGGAATTTTCCCGGCTTTTTTCTTAAAAAAGTACACTTGGGGAGAAAAAAATGACAGTTGAGAGAATTTTATCTAAAATGAAATTCCATTTTGTATAATGGTTTTTGTAAGTTAGCTTACAAGAAAAAAACATTGAGGAGATTTTATTATGAAAAACACAGTTAAATTGGAACAGTTTGTAGCCTTGAAGGAAAAAGACTTACAAAAGATTCAAGGTGGGGAAAGTAGACTGTCAAAATTACTCCGTGATTTTATTTTCAAAATAAAACAGTAATGAAATAAGGAGAAAGAGTAATGAATTTGCTTGGATTTGGTACAGTTATTGTTTATTTTTTAATTATTAGTTACAGTTACCATTTAATTTGTAAAGGTCAAGTAAATAGAAGAGAACTATACGTTTTTGGTGCTTATACATTACTGACAGCAATAGCACTTGATTTTCCCTTATATCTTCTAAATTTAGATGGGTTAGGGATTGCAACATTTTTATTTCCTTTGGGTTTATATTCCTATTTTCGATGGATTAAACAGTATGAGAGGGATAGAGGACTATTCCTAAGTTTACTACTATCTCTTTTATATGAGAGCACTCATAACTTTTTGTCCGTAACTTTATCCTCTCTAACAGGAGACAATTTTGTTTTACAATATTATGAACCATTCTTTTTCCTTGTAACGGTGTTGACTTATGTCGTTATCTTAAAAATCATTCATTATTTCCATTTGGATCTAAACTATTTTGATAAAGACTACCTCTATCCTTTCTTGACAAAAGTATTTTTTGCTTTGCTACTGCTCCATATTGTATCTTTCGTTTCAGATATGGTAAGTACGATTAAACATTTGAATAGTTTTGGAAGTATTTTATCATCTATCGTCTTTATTTCTCTCCTTTTAACCTTTTTTGCAATGAATTCACATAAAGATCAAATGGAGAAAGAGATTGCTTTGAAGCAGAAGAAATTTGAACAGAAACATTTACAAAACTACACAGATGAAATTGTCGGTTTGTATAATGAAATTCGTGGTTTTCGACATGATTATGCTGGGATGCTTGTCAGTATGCAGATGGCAATTGACAGTGGTAATTTACAGGAAATTGACAGAGTTTACAACGAAGTTTTGGTTAAAGCCAATCACAAACTGCGCTCAGATAAGTGCACTTACTTTGATTTGAACAACATAGAAGATTCAGCTTTACGAAGTTTGGTTGCTCAGTCAATTGTCTATGCTCGAAATAACGGTGTAGAGTTTACACTGGAAGTAAAAGATATAATTACTAGACTACCAATAGACCTGCTGGATTTAGTTCGTATTATGAGTGTTTTATTGAACAATGCTGTCGAAGGATCGGCTGATAGTTATAAAAAGCAGATGGAAGTAGCAGTTATTAAGATGGAAACTGAAACAGTGATTGTGATTCAGAATTCATGTAAAATGACGATGACTCCTTCAGGAGATCTATTTGCTTTAGGATTCTCTACTAAGGGAAGAAATCGCGGAGTAGGATTAAATAATGTGAAAGAACTACTGGATAAGTACAACAACATTATTTTAGAAACAGAGATGGAAGGCAGTACATTTAGACAAATCATTAGATTTAAGAGGGAATTTGAATGAAAGTTTTAATTTTAGAAGATGTTATTGAACATCAAGTGAGACTAGAGAGAATATTGGATGAAATTTCGAAAGAATCGAATATTCCAATATCATACAAGACAACGGGAAAAGTTCGTGAGTTTAAGGAATATATCGAAAATGATGAAGTAAACCAGCTTTATTTTCTAGATATTGATATTCATGGAATTGAGAAAAAGGGATTTGAAGTGGCTCAGCTCATTCGTCATTACAATCCTTACGCTATTATCGTCTTTATCACCAGTCGATCAGAGTTTGCGACTCTAACCTATAAATATCAGGTATCAGCCTTAGATTTTGTTGATAAGGATATCAATGATGAGTTATTTAAGAAGAGAATTGAGCAGAATATCTTCTACACGAAGAGTATGTTACTTGAAAATGAAGATGTGGTAGATTATTTTGACTACAATTACAAGGGAAATGATTTAAAAATCCCTTACCATGACATTCTGTATATTGAAACGACAGGAGTCTCTCATAAATTGCGCATTATTGGTAAGAATTTTGCAAAAGAATTTTATGGTACCATGACAGATATTCAGGAAAAGGACAAACATACTCAGCGATTTTATTCTCCTCATAAGTCATTTTTGGTAAATATAGGCAACATCAGAGAAATTGATAGAAAGAATTTAGAAATTGTTTTCTATGAAGACCATCGTTGTCCTATTTCAAGATTAAAAATTAGAAAATTAAAAGATATTCTAGAGAAAAAAACTCAAAAGTAATTGACAATTAGCAAGAAATTGATATAATGGTTATATCTGCTACAGATAGAAGGTCCGTTGGTCAAGGGGTTAAGACACCGCCTTTTCACGGCGGTAACACGGGTTCGAATCCCGTACGGACTATTTTATCCGCCATAGCTCAGTTGGTAGTAGCGCATGACTGTTAATCATGATGTCGTAGGTTCGAGTCCTACTGGCGGAGTGTAGATAAAAAGGAACACAGCTGTGTTCCTTTTTTGTATCAATTTGTATCACCAAGCATTTTCATAAGGAAGTCTGTTATTTCTTGAGGACTTTCTTTTTTTCCATGTGCAATCCAAGTTTGGCAAACACCAAAAAGTGCGTGAGTTAGATAGATGCTACTGTATTCTAATTCAGTGGTATTGAGATTCAGTTGCATAAATCGCTTTTGTAAATCTGTACTGAGCATGATATGAAGTTTATTTCGTAAGAAATTTTGGATTTCTTTCGTCCCATTTTCAGAAAGAAGGGCAGCCAGAAGTGGTTCTGATTCTAGATATTCAAATACTTCTAAAATGGCATCTCTTTTGTGATGAGCATGTTTTTGAAAAATATATTCAAATGTATGGAATAGTTTGCTTTGATAGTGCTCAATCATATCATACTTATCCTTATAGTGAGTATAGAAGCTGGAACGACTAATTCCGGCTTTTTCTGCTAACTTGACAGTAGAAATTTGATCAAATGGCTGTTCCATCAGTAATTGTACCATAGCATTTTCAATAGTTCGCTTTGTTTTTAAGCGTTTGTTACTTTCTTGCATATTTCCTCCTTGTAAACAAATTAGACTATATGTCTAAAAATGAATTTTTTATCTTGTAATTTAGATTTTTTAATGTATAATCTATTATATCAAAATTTTAGACAATATGTTTAAAAAAGGAGAAGATATGTTTAAAGAATGGAAAGCAATTTTTAAAAAACCAACCTTTATTATTGTCATGATAGGGATTTCTCTTATTCCAGCTCTGTACAATATCATATTTTTGTCATCAATGTGGGATCCATATGGGCAATTGTCTGACTTACCTGTGGCAGTTGTCAATAATGATAAAGAGGCTTCCTATAATGGTAATAGCATGGCAATAGGAAAAGACATGGTGTCCAATTTAAAAGAAAATAAAACCTTAGATTTTCATTTCGTAGATGAAGAGGAAGGTAAGAAGGGATTGGAAGATGGCGATTACTATATGGTAGTGACTTTACCAAGTGATTTATCTGAAAAAGCAGCTTCGATTTTAACGGATCATCCAGAGCAAATGAAAATCGATTATCAGACTTCAAGTGGTCATAGTTTTATTGCTAGCAAGATGAGCGATTCTGCGATGACACAATTGAAGCAGAATGTTTCTACCAATGTAACCGAGACCTATACTAAAGCTTTATTTGATAAGATGGTCGAATTAAAAGATGGTATGAGTCAAGCAGCTTCTGGTAGTGAAAAATTAACTGATGGAGCGAATCAATTAGTGACAGGAAGTCAAACATTAACTACCAACCTGCACTCTTTAGCAGATTCAAGTTTAACATTTTCAAATGGAACGGAGCAGTTTACTAAAGGATTATCTGCTTATGTCTCTGGTGTTGAACAACTTCATCTTGGCTTAGGGACTTTTAATAGTGGTTTAGTTACATATACTGGTGCGGTGAGTCAATTAGATAGCGGGCTAGGCCAATTAGCTTCTAAAAGTCCTGAATTAGTGAGGGGAATTAATCAATTATATACTGGTGTAGAATCCTATACTGGCGGTGTTTCTCAGCTCAATGCTGGTCTTAATCAATTTTCATCTGGTGTTAGTGCCTACACCAATGGAGTGGGAAGTCTTGCAACAGGTGCTAATCAGTTATCTAATCAATCAGCTACACTTCGAATGGGGGTGGAGCAATTAAGTGAAGGGATCCAACAGCTTTCTAGCAAGTTAGATGCTTCGTCTGAGCAAAAAGATCAAATTAATCAATTATCTTCTGGTCTAAATCAGTTAAATCAAGCCATTCAAAATATTGATGTTGGAAATACAAAACAATTAGATTCTGTTTTATCAAGTATAGTATCTCTTTCTAATCAAATGTTAGCAAGTTCTCAGTCTGATAAAGCGACTACATTAGCCAATATTCAATCGACAGCAGCTTATCAATCTTTGACAAGTGAGCAACAAGCTGAAATAAGTGCTTCTGTATCTCAAAATTCGACTGATAGTATTCAATCATCACAGTCAATTGTAGCTTTAGTTCAAGGTTTACAGGGAAGTTTAGAAAACTTACAAAATCAATCTTCTAATCTTTCGACTTTAAAAAATCAAGCTAATCAAGTATTACCGCTTGCTTCTACTTCTTTGACAGGATTGTCAAGTGGATTAACAGATATACAAGGAGCTGTTACTAGCAAATTAGTTCCTGCTAGTCAGTCGATTGCATCAGGTGTAAACGCATATACTGTAGGTGTTGATAAAGTTTCTCAGGGCACAAGTCAACTAAGCGAAAAGAATTCCACCTTGACAGGTAGTTTGGATCAACTAGTTTCAGGCTCAACTACCTTGACACAAAAATCTTCTAACTTGACAGCAGGAGTTGGTCAATTAGTTGAAAAAACTCCAGAATTAGTGTCTGGTATTGAAAAATTATCAACTGGCTCTAACCAATTGAATCAAAAGAGTCAAGAATTGATAGCAGGAGTTGATAAATTGCAGTCAGGATCTAGCCAACTAGCTGACAAATCCAGTCAGTTAATTTCAGGTGCTTCTCAATTAGAGAATGGAGCTAATAAATTGGCAGATGGAGCTGGGAAACTAGCAGAAGGTGGAACAAAGTTAACTTCTGGATTGGAAGGTTTACAGACAGGAGTTGCTTCTTTAGGAAAAGGACTAAGTAATGCTAGTGATCAACTTAAATCAGCATCAACGGAATCTAAAAATGCAGAGATTTTGTCAAATCCACTCAATCTTTCCAAAACAGACAATGACCAAGTTCCTGTAAATGGAATCGCAATGGCTCCTTATATGATATCAGTTGCTCTCTTTGTTGCAGCAATATCAACGAATATGATCTTTGCGAAGTTGCCTTCAGGACGTCATCCGGAGAGCCGTTGGGCTTGGTTGAAATCTCGAGCTGAAATAAATGGTATTATAGCTGTTTTAGCAGGAATTTTGGTATATGGAGGAGTTCATCTTATTGGTTTAACTGCAAATCATGAGATGAGAACATTTATTCTCATTATCCTAACAAGTTTAGTATTCATGTCCATGGTGACCGCTTTAACAACATGGAATAGCCGTATAGGAGCTTTCTTCTCTCTTATCTTGCTTTTATTACAGTTAGCATCAAGTGCAGGTACTTACCCACTTGCTTTGACAAATGATTTCTTTAGAGCCATTAATCCCTGGTTACCAATGAGTTATTCAGTTTCTGGATTACGAGAAACAATCTCTATGACAGGAAATATTCATCAGCAAGCCATTTTCCTAGCTGTCATACTAGCTCTATTTACTGGTTTAGGTATGCTAGCCTATCAACCTAAGAAAATGGAAGAATATTAAAAAAATCGACCAATTGGTCGATTTTTTTATGTATTAGATGTCTTTCGTTTGTGATTATAAATTCCAAATAGTAAAAGTGAAGTAAAGGAACAGATTGATCCAGTAATAAAACCATTGGGAATAAAGGAAAGTGTAATAGTTCCTTTTCCTTTAGGAATATCAACTTTCATAAAACCAGTTTGAGCTTGTTTAATTTCTATTTTCTTACCATCTTGGTAGGCAGACCAGCCTTTGTCATAAGGAATGGTGAAGAAAATGGACGTATCTTGTTTGATATCATATGTAGCAAAGACCTTGTTTTTAGAAGTTGATACTGTGACAGGTTGTTCTTTAATTTTTTGAATTGCCTCGGTGAAAGTTTTGGTATCTAAACGATAGAAGGTAGGAGATTCAAATGATACTTGTGAATTTCCAGGGAAACTAACATTGATATTGAAAGTTTTTTTCTCTTTTGTATAGCCTAGATTAAAGAAGGAGAAGACATTATCAGTTGTAAAAGTTTTCTTTTCTCCATTTACAAGGATGTCAACCTTTTTTTGTTTGTCATTAGAAAAGTGAAGGTTTGTGATAGAAAGATAAACTTGACTGTTTTCGGGAACCTCAATTTGATACTGGATTGCTGCATCCTCATTTGAAGAACTTGTAACAGTAATTAAATCATCAGTATTCTCTGTTTTGTCATAAGGGATCGGAGAAAAATAATCAAAATTGACATTAGCAAGTTGATTTAAAAATGAGGCCTGATTATCCAAGGTATGTTCATTGAACTTGACATCATTGTAAACAGATTGACTAGCAAATGCAATCGGAAGAGAGTATTGATTTTCATATAGGGTAAGATTATCTTTTTGATAGATATCTTGGAATCCATACTTATCAATAGGACTGTCTGATATATTGTACTGTATGCTAAATAAACTATCAGCCAAAATACTATTGTTAGCATAGCGGAGATTGAGATTAGTACCAGAGGATTTAAAACCAAGTTTATCTAAAGTAGAGCTTGCTGAACGATTTCGAACAGATGAAAATTGAGATATTCCATTGTAGTTGAATTTCATACTGTCATTTCCTGTCTGAGTCTCTAGTTTTTCAGTACGAGTAAATTGATTTCCAATATCTGTTGAGAAAGATTCCATAGCTGGGATATCTCGATTATATGCACTTCGAGAAGCAAATCCCCATTCCTTAGCAATTCCATCCATTTGAGATGAAGCATTTAAACTTATTTCAACCATTATAAATAAAGAGATTAGAATGGCAAATAGATTTACAGAGATAAACTTTTTGATAACTGCAAGGAGTAAAAGAGAATAGACAACTAAAAATTCAAGAGTAAGCAGAATATTCAAATCTGTTAAAAAAGAATAATGTGATTTTAGATAGATGGTAGCTAAAAATCCTGTTACTATAAGAAAAAGCGAAACTAAAAAATTCCAGATTTTAATTTCTTTCAGACGATTTAAGACTTCCGCTGCTGTGTAAATTAACAAGGTAGAGAAAATCCAAGCATAGCGATGTAAAAACATATTTGGAGTATGCATACCTTGCCAAAATAAATCAAGAGCTTCTATATAAAAGCTGGCAATTAGAAATGCAAAGAAAATTGCATAGATAAGTTTCACGTGAAACTTAATAGATTTCAGCGTAAAAAATAAAATGGTCAAAATAAAGGGAAGTAGTCCAACAAAAATCATTGGGATGGCCCCATACTTTGTTGTATCAAATGAACCAATGAATTGCTTAGCAAAAAGATCAAGATACCAGCTACTTTCAGTTTGAAACTTTGTAATTTCAGTTAATTTTTCCCCATGTGTCTGTAAATCAAATAGAGTAGGAAGAGTCAGAATCAAACTAGCCATACCAGCTAAAACGGAGGTGATTATGAAATCAAGAAAAGATGATTTTCGAGTTTTAAAGTCCCAAGAAATTTGGCAGAGATACCAGAAAATAAGAAACAATGCTGTCATATAGCCAAAATAATAATTTTGAATAAATAAAATTGACAGACTTGTAAAGTATAATAGGATTTTTTTTTCAGTGATAATCAGATGTAAACCAGTTATAATTAAAGGAATCAAGATAAAAACATCTAGCCAGGTTTTTATCTCTAATTGACTGACAGTGAAACTCATCAGAGCATAGGAAGTAGATAAAGCTATTTTTAAAGGTTTAAGAATCGATTGAAATAATTTATTTAAACTAAAGTAAGTTGACAAACCAATCAATCCAAATTTTAAGAGAGTTGTCAGATAGACAGCATCTGGCATATTAGTTAGATCAAAAAAGTAAACTAGTGGTGAAAAGAAACTACCCAAGTAATAACTAGATAGGGCATAGAAATTTAATCCGAGACCACTTGTAAAGGTGTAAAACAGACTACCATTTCCATGTAGGATATTTCTTAGAGCTATATCAAAAATAACGTATTGATGAAACCCGTCTCCTAATAGTGGAGATGTATCGCTATTCCAGTAGATACCTTGAGATAGATATACTCCTATCATAATGATTATGGGAATGATGAAAGAAACAAAATAGGTCCAATATGTTTTAAAAAATAATTTCATGTTACCTCATAAAATGTTAGAAAACTCAGCTGGTTAACCCAACTGAGTTTTGAAGATTTTAGTCTTTCCAAAGTTCTTTAACTTTTGCTTGTACTTCTGCATTCTCTAGGAATTCATCATAGGTTTCATCTATACGGTCAATGACGCCATTTTTAGACAAGACAATGATATGGTTGGCTAGAGTTTGAATAAACTCGTGGTCATGGCTGGCAAAGATGATTGATTCTTTAAAGTTTTTCAATCCATCATTCAAGCTTGA
Organism: Streptococcus sp. CL6.35; assembly: GCF_049737915.1. Classification (GTDB taxonomy): domain Bacteria; phylum Bacillota; class Bacilli; order Lactobacillales; family Streptococcaceae; genus Streptococcus. The sequence goes on from NZ_JBKOTU010000002.1 coordinate 26,551, forward strand.
GATAGATTCCAAGTCCAAGTGATTGGTTGGATCATCAAGTACAAGGACATTTGATTTTAAGAGCATGAGTTTTGAAAGCATGACACGAACTTTTTCTCCCCCTGACAAGACATTTACAGGTTTGTTAACCTCATCTCCAGAGAAGAGCATACGGCCGAGGAAGCCACGTAGGAAAGTATTGTCATCTTCTTCTTTACTTGCGAATTGACGTAACCAGTCAAGGATTGACTCTCCTCCTGCAAAATCTGCCGAGTTATCTTTTGGCAAGTAAGAACGGCTAGTAGTTACTCCCCACTTGACAGTTCCTTCATAGTCAATGTCCCCCATGATTGCACGAATTAATGCAGTCGTTTGGATGTCATTTTGACCAATAAGAGCTGTCTTATCACCTGGACGCAAGATAAAGCTGATATTATCTAAAATAGTCTCACCATCAATCTTTACAGTTAGATTTTCTACTGTCAAGAGATCATTACCAATCTCACGTTCCGCTTTAAAGTTGATAAATGGATATTTACGACTAGATGGAACAATTTCTTCTAGTTCAATCTTATCAAGCATTTTCTTACGTGATGTTGCTTGTCTTGATTTAGAAGCATTGGCAGAGAAACGAGCAACGAACTCTTGCAATTGTTTAATTTTTTCTTCTGCTTTGGCATTACGGTCTGCTAGCAATTTAGCAGCGAGTTCAGAAGATTCCTTCCAGAAGTCATAGTTTCCGACATAGAGTTTGATTTTTCCAAAGTCAAGGTCGGCCATGTGAGTACATACTTTGTTTAAGAAGTGACGGTCGTGGGATACTACGATAACTGTGTTATCAAAGTCAATCAAGAAGTCTTCTAACCAAGTAATCGATTGGATGTCCAAACCGTTGGTAGGCTCGTCCAATAGAAGCACATCTGGTTTACCAAAAAGTGCTTTGGCAAGGAGAACTTTTACTTTTTCACCGTTGGCCAATTCGCTCATGTTTTGATAGTGCAATTCTTCTGGAATGTTTAGGTTTTGAAGGAGTTGAGAGGCTTCACTTTCTGCTTCCCAACCTCCAAGCTCGGCAAACTCTCCTTCGAGTTCGGCAGCACGCACTCCATCCTCATCTGAGAAATTTTCCTTCATGTAGATGGCATCTTTCTCCTTCATGATGCTATAAAGTTTTTCATTTCCCATGATAACGACATCAATGGCACGTTCATCTTCATAGTCAAAGTGATTTTGACGAAGAACAGAGAGACGTTCATCTGGACCAAGAGAGATGTGACCAGTAGTAGGTTCGATATCTCCAGCTAAAATTTTTAAAAAGGTTGATTTTCCAGCACCATTAGCACCAATTAATCCATAAGTATTTCCTTCTGTAAATTTGATATTGACATCATCAAAAAGTTTACGATCACTAAAACGTAGTGAAACATCAGATACTGTAAGCAATGTTTTTCTCCTATATGTGTAATATATTTATTCTACTAGAAAATACGGAAATATTCAAATTTTTATCTGTCAATTTTGTGTAAATTATGTTTACAACTCTCTTTACAAAAAGCAGTAAATAGCAAGGTTGATTTATTTTGATAAATTGCAGTTATTTCATTAAAAAAATGCTATAATTGAAGGGACTATATCGAAGGAGAACAAAATGACTAAACCCATTATTTTAACAGGAGACCGTCCAACAGGAAAATTGCATATTGGACATTATGTTGGAAGTCTCAAAAATCGAGTATTATTACAGGAAGAGGATAAGTATGACATGTTTGTGTTCTTGGCTGACCAACAAGCCTTGACAGATCACGCCAAAGATCCTCAAACCATTATAGAGTCTATCGGAAATGTAGCTTTGGATTATCTTGCAGTTGGATTGGATCCGAGTAAATCAACTATTTTTATTCAAAGCCAAATTCCAGAATTAGCTGAGTTGTCTATGTACTATATGAATCTAGTTTCATTAGCACGTTTGGAACGAAATCCGACAGTAAAAACAGAGATTGCTCAGAAAGGGTTTGGAGAAAGCATTCCGACAGGATTCTTGGTCTATCCAATCGCTCAAGCAGCTGACATCACAGCTTTCAAGGCTAATTATGTTCCTGTTGGGACAGATCAGAAACCAATGATTGAGCAAACCCGTGAGATTGTTCGTTCTTTTAACAATGCATATAACTGTGATGTTTTGGTAGAACCGGAAGGTATTTATCCAGAAAATGAGAGAGCAGGGCGTTTGCCTGGTTTAGATGGAAATGCTAAAATGTCTAAATCACTCAATAATGGTATTTATTTAGCTGATGATGCGGATACTTTGCGTAAAAAAGTGATGAGTATGTATACAGATCCAGATCATATTCGGGTGGAAGATCCAGGTAAGATTGAGGGAAATATGGTTTTCCATTATCTAGATGTTTTTGGTCGTCCAGAAGATGCTCAAGAAATTGCTGACATGAAAGAACATTATCAACGAGGTGGTCTTGGTGATGTGAAGACCAAGCGTTATCTACTTGAAATATTAGAACGTGAACTGGGTCCTATTCGTGAGCGCCGTATTGAATTTGCTAAGGATATGGGAGAAGTTTATAATATGCTTCAAAAAGGTAGTGAAAGAGCGCGTGAAGTTGCGGGTCAAACCCTATCTGAGGTTAAAGGGGCAATGGGACTTCATTACTTCAAATAAGTTTATTTTACAAGAAACTATCATTTCTATCTCAAAGAAAAGATAGTTTTTTATTTACCCCTGTAACATTTGACAAATTTTTATAGAATGGTATGATAGATACAATATAAAAAGAGTCAAGCTCAAAAAGAAAGAAAAGAGGAAACTTCGAATGTCTAATTGGGACACTAAATTTTTGAAAAAAGGTTTTACCTTTGATGATGTATTGCTTATTCCAGCTGAAAGTCATGTGTTGCCTAACGATGCAGATTTAACAACTAAATTGGCAGATAATTTGACTTTAAATATCCCAATTATTACCGCTGCCATGGACACAGTTACAGAGAGTCAAATGGCCATTGCTATTGCTCGTGCAGGCGGTCTCGGAGTTATCCATAAAAACATGTCAATTGCTCAACAAGCAGAAGAGGTTCGTAAGGTAAAACGTTCTGAAAATGGAGTTATTATTGATCCGTTCTTCTTGACGCCTGAACATACAATTGCTGAAGCAGATGAGCTTATGGGTCGTTACCGCATCAGTGGTGTTCCAGTTGTTGAAACACTTGAAAATCGTAAATTGGTTGGTATTTTGACAAACCGAGATCTTCGTTTTATTTCAGATTATAACCAACCAATCTCGAACCATATGACTAGTGAAAATCTTGTTACTGCTCCTGTGGGTACAGATCTTGCAACAGCTGAAAGTATTCTTCAAGAACACCGTATTGAAAAACTTCCTTTGGTAGATGAAGCAGGTCGTCTTTCTGGTTTGATTACTATCAAAGATATTGAAAAAGTTATTGAGTTTCCAAATGCTGCTAAAGATGAGTTTGGTCGTCTACTAGTTGCAGGTGCAGTAGGTGTTACTTCAGATACATTTGAACGTGCAGAGGCTCTTTTTGAAGCAGGAGCGGATGCGATTGTTATTGATACTGCACATGGTCATTCTGCAGGTGTCTTGCGTAAAATTGCTGAGATTCGTGCTCACTTCCCAGATCGTACTTTGATTGCTGGAAATATTGCAACAGCTGAGGGTGCACGCGCACTTTATGAAGCGGGTGTAGACGTTGTTAAGGTTGGTATTGGACCAGGCTCTATCTGTACTACTCGTGTGATTGCTGGTGTCGGTGTTCCGCAAGTAACAGCTATCTATGATGCTGCAGCTGTTGCGCGTGAATATGGTAAAACGATCATTGCTGATGGAGGAATCAAGTACTCTGGAGATATTGTAAAAGCCCTTGCTGCAGGTGGAAATGCAGTTATGCTTGGATCAATGTTTGCTGGAACAGATGAAGCGCCAGGAGAAACGGAAATCTTCCAAGGACGTAAGTTTAAGACTTACCGTGGTATGGGATCAATTGCTGCAATGAAGAAAGGTTCAAGTGACCGTTACTTCCAAGGTTCTGTCAATGAAGCAAACAAACTCGTTCCAGAAGGAATTGAAGGTCGTGTTGCTTATAAAGGTGCTGCAGCTGATATTGTCTTCCAAATGATTGGAGGTATTCGCTCTGGTATGGGTTACTGTGGTGCAGCTAACCTTAAAGAACTACACGATAATGCTCAATTTATTGAAATGTCTGGTGCTGGTTTGAAAGAAAGCCACCCTCATGATGTACAAATTACTAATGAGGCACCAAATTATTCTATGTAAAAAACAATCAAAAGAACTCCTGCGAAAACAGGAGTTCTTTTACAATGTTGTCAATTTTAATTTACAGAAACTTTACCATCCTGAATAGTGAAGATACTTAGATTTTCTGGCAGATTTTGAAGATGGTCTAAGCTTGTTGTTGTGATAAAGGTTTGGATTGAATGAGAAATCGTTTCTAATAATTTTAGTTGTCTAGTGTTGTCAAGTTCACTCATAACATCGTCAAGTAGTAATATTGGAGATTCTGTAGTAATACTTTCCATTAATTCAATTTCTGCTAATTTTATCGAGAGGACGAGACTACGATGTTGACCTTGACTTCCAAAACAAGCATCCATCCCATTTATATAAAAAGAAATATCATCTCGATGAGGACCAACACCAGTATTCTTTTTAAATAAATCTCTGGACCTACTTTTTTCTAAAGCAATTTTGAAAGATTCTGACAAGTCTTCTTTATCAGTTAGCTTGACAGAAGATTGATAGGATATTGACAGTTCTTCAATCTGATTAGAGATTTCAAAATGTTTCTTACGCCCAAAATGCTCTAGTTTTTTTATGAAATCTAAGCGGTGTTTCATTACACGACATCCATAATCGACTAGCTGATCATCTAGTACTGAAAGGAAGGTTTCATCTATTGTTTGAGCTGATTTTAAATAGGTATTTCTTTGCTTAAGGATATGGTTATAATTGGTTAAGTCAGATAAATAGATTGGCTTAATTTGTCCAAGCTCCATATCAATGAATTTTCGTCGAACTGAAGGTGCTCCTTTAATTAGTTGTAAATCTTCAGGAGCAAATAAGACAACATTCATGTGTCCTACGTAATCTGAAAGTCGTGCCTGTTTTAAGTGATTCACTTTTGTCACACGTCCTTTTTGTGTTAGTTCGATTTCGAGAGGAATAGATCCAGTTTTTTTCTGAACAAGACCTGAAAGATGGAGTTGTTCCTCATCAAAATGAATGAGATTTTTATCTGTTCGAGTTCGATGACTACGTGTTAAGGCTAAAAAATAGATAGCCTCTAACATATTTGTTTTACCTTGTGCATTGCGTCCTAAAAAGATATTTAATTTAGGATTAAAGTCTATTTTCGTCTCTTTATAGTTACGAAAAGTTTTGAGAGATAGATGTTGTAGCCACATGATTATCTACCAGGGAATCGCGGAGCTTGTTTGCTTTTGGGTGAAGAAGTAGGTTTTGATTTATCTTTATCTTTTTTTGCTCCCTTATTCATCTCCTTAACAAGTTTAGCGATTCGTTCTTTTTCAACTTTATCAGCTTGGTATTTATCCTGTTCTTCAGAAGTGGGTTGTGTCAACAAGATGTCAATATTCATGTCAGGGATGTCAAGTTTATCACCAATACGAAGTTTTTTACCACGACGATTCTCTAATTCCTCATTAAAGTAAACAGAATGTTCAGAGAGAAATGATTTGATAGCTCCTCCGCTATGTGTAATTCCAAGTTCTTTGAGTAGTGCTTGGAGGGTAATAAATTCTTCAAATAATTTGTATTCCATAATTCACCTCAATCTTTGGTATTATACCATATTTTCCTAAAAATAGTGATAGAAACAGGGAGAAATGTAAGCGATTTTTATTTCAAAAGTGTTACAGAGAACAAGAAAATTTCAGGTTTTCGTGATATAATAGAAGTCTGTATATAAGGAGGTCAATCATGGAGTTAGTGCATGGAATTTCAACACATTTTATCCAATCAAAAAAGTTTAAAACGAACAAAATCACCGTGCGTTTTACCGCTCCATTATCTCTTGATACGATTGCAGGTCGCATGTTGAGTGCGAGTATGCTAGAGACTGCTAATCAGATGTACCCCACTTCTCAAGATTTGAGAAGACATTTGGCCAGTCTATACGGTACAGATATGTCAACCAATTGTTTCAGAAGAGGGCAAAGTCATATTGTAGAATTGACATTTACCTATGTTCGTGATGAGTTTCTAAGTAGGAAAAATGTGCTAACTTCTCAGGTTTTAGAACTTGTAAAAGAAACTCTTTTTTCACCCGTAGTAGTTGATAATGGCTTTGATTCGGCCTTATTTGAAATTGAGAAAAAACAATTGCTAGCAAGTTTAGCAGCTGATATGGATGATTCATTTTATTTCGCACATAAAGAATTAGATAAATTATTTTTTCATGATGAACGTCTCAAATTGGAATACAGTGATTTACGAAATCGTATTTTAGCTGAAACTCCACAAAGTTCTTATTCTTGTTTCCAAGAATTTTTGGCCAATGATCGAATAGATTTCTTTTTCCTAGGTGATTTTAATGAGGTTGAAATTCAAAATGTATTAGAATCATTTGGCTTTAAAGGTCGAGAAGGAGATGTGAAGGTTCAGTATTGTCAATCTTATTCTAATATCCTTCAGGAAAGTATGGTTCGGAAAAATGTGGGACAATCCATTTTAGAATTGGGTTATCATTGTTCTTCTGAATATGGTGATGAGCAACATTTACCCATGATTGTAATGAATGGTTTACTGGGCGGATTTGCTCATTCTAAATTATTTACAAATGTCCGTGAAAATGCTGGATTGGCTTATACTATTTCCAGTCAGCTCGATTTATTTAGTGGGTTCTTGAGGATGTATGCTGGTATTGATCGAGAAAATCGGAATCAGGCTCGAAAAATGATGAATAATCAACTGCTTGATTTAAAAAAAGGTTATTTTACAGAGCTTGAGCTAGAGCAGACCAAGGAAATGATTCGTCGGTCTTTGTTGCTTTCTCAAGATAATCAATCTTCATTGATTGAACGTGCTTATCAAAATGCCTTACTTGGAAAATCTTCAGCAGACTTTAAAGGTTGGATTGCAAAACTCGAGCAAGTTGACAAAGATGCTATTTGTAGAGCAGCTAGTAATGTGAAATTACAAGCAATTTACTTTATGGAAGGAATAGAATGACAAAGGTTGTTTTTGAAGAAAAATACTATCCAGCTGTAAAAGAAATGGTTTATCGAACTCGTTTGGCCAACGGATTGACAGTTGCTCTTTTGCCTAAAAAGGAATTTAAAGAGGTTTACGGGAGTGTCACTGTTCAGTTTGGTTCGGTAGATATGCTTGTCATAGAAGTTGACGGAGATGTAAAAGAATATCCTGCGGGAATTGCTCATTTTCTTGAACATAAATTATTTGAGAGAGAAGATGCTAGTGATTTGATGTCGGCTTTTACGAGTCTAGGTGCAGATAGTAATGCCTTTACAAGCTTTACAAAAACAAGCTATCTTTTTTCAGCAACGGATTATTTTTTAGAAAATTTAGACTTACTTGATGAATTGGTAACATCAGCACATTTCACCGAAGATTCGATTCTGAGAGAGCAGGATATTATCCAGCAAGAACGGGAAATGTATCAAGATGATCCAGATTCGTGTTTATTCTTTTCAACTCTAGCGAATTTATATCCTGGCACACCTTTAGCAACGGATATAGTTGGAAGCGAGGAGTCCATTTCCCAAATCAATCTAACTAATTTACGAGAAAATTTTACAAGATTTTACAAATCTGTAAACATGTCTCTGTTTTTAGTTGGTAATTTTGATGTGGAACGAGTACAGGACTATTTTGAAAGCAAAGAACTGAAAGATTTAGATGTTCAGGATGGAGCAAGAGAAAAGTTTGTTTTACAGGCTGTAAAGCAAACAGACAGTATGAGAATGGAAGTATCTTCTCCTAAGCTAGCGATTGGGATTAGAGGTAAGCGAGAAGTTGCTGAAGCGGATTGCTATCGACATCATATTTTATTAAAATTATTATTTGCAATGATGTTTGGTTGGACTTCGGATCGTTTTCAAAAACTATATGAATCAGGTAAAATTGACTCTTCCTTATCTCTGGAAGTTGAAGTAACAAGTCGCTTTCATTTTGTTATGTTGACAATGGATACAAAAGAGCCAGTTGCTTTATCTCACCAGTTTAGGAAGGCTATTCGTAATTTCACAAAGGATTTAGATATTACAGAGGATCATTTAGATATTATCAAAAGAGAGATGTTTGGAGAATTTTTCAGTAGCATGAACTCTCTTGAATTTATTGCAACGCAATATGATGCTTTTGGACAGGGTGAGACAATTTTTGATTTGCCGAAAATTTTACAGGAAATTACTTTAGAGGATGTCCTTGATGCTGGACATCATTTAATAGATGATGGTGATATAGTTGATTTTACAATATTCCCATCGTAGAAATCTATCATAATCGATACTAGAAAGAAGGGATGAAAAGTATGAGAAAAAAAACAATTGGTGAGGTTTTACGTTTAGCTAGAACCAACCAAGGGTTGACTTTAGAAGAATTACATAAAAAAACAGAAATTCAGTTGGATATGTTGGAGGCAATGGAAGCTGATGATTTTGATCAACTTCCTAGTCCATTTTATACTCGTTCTTTTTTGAGAAAGTATGCGTGGGCAGTTGAACTTGATGAGCGAATTGTCTTGGATGCTTATGATTCGGGGAGTATGATTACTTATGAGGAAGTAGATGTTGATGAAGAGGAGTTGACAGGTAGGAGACGTTCAAGTAAGAAAAATAGGACATCATTTTTACCTTTATTTTATTTTATACTCTTTGCCCTATCGATTGTAATTTTTGTGACTTATTATGTTTGGAATTATCTCCAGACTCAACCTGAGCGTTCATCTGCGTCTAGTTATAGTGTGGTCCAAGCAACAAGCTCGACTAGTTCTGTAACTCCATCTTCAAGCAGTAGCTCATCTAGTAGTTCTTCGAATATGGAACCAGCTATAACGGTATCAGGTGAAGGAAATAGAGTAGAAGTTGCTTATAAAACGAGCAAGGGAACTGCAAAATTACAATTATCAGTCTCAGATGCTAGAAGTTGGGTTAGTGTTTCAGAAAGTGAGCTTGAGGGTGGTGTGACCTTATCACCGGATAATAAAAGTGCGGAAACAACAGTTTCAACTAAAAATTCTGTAATCATTACTTTAGGTGTTGTCAAAGGTGTCGCTTTAACAGTAGATAATCAGACTGTTGACTTATCGAAATTAACAGCTCAGACTGGAAAACTAACTGTAACCTTTACTAAAAATTAAGGAAAAACGAATGAAAAAAGAACAAATTCCAAATCTCTTAACAATAGGTCGAATTCTCTTTATACCTATTTTTATCTTTATTTTAACGATAGGAAATTCGATAGAGAGTCATATTGTGGCAGCTATTATCTTTGCTATTGCCAGTATCACAGACTACTTAGATGGATATTTAGCTCGTAAATGGAATGTGGTCAGTAATTTTGGTAAATTTGCAGATCCTATGGCGGATAAGCTACTAGTTATGTCTGCTTTTATTATGCTGATTGAGTTAGGTATGGCTCCAGCTTGGATTGTTGCAGTGATCATCTGTCGTGAGTTGGCTGTGACAGGTTTAAGACTTTTATTGGTTGAAACTGGTGGAACAGTTTTAGCAGCAGCCATGCCTGGAAAAATTAAAACTTTCAGTCAGATGTTTGCGATTATTTTCTTGCTATTACACTGGACTTTGCTTGGTCAAGTTCTACTTTATGTAGCCTTGTTTTTCACTATCTACTCTGGCTATGATTATTTCAAGGGTAGTGCCTATGTATTTAAAGGGACATTTGGTTCGAAATGAAATCAATAATTGATGTAAAAAATCTTTCTTTTCGCTATAAGGAAAGTCAGAAATATTACGATGTGAAGGATATTACGTTTCACGTGAAACGTGGAGAATGGCTTTCGATTGTAGGGCATAATGGTAGTGGTAAATCAACGACTGTCCGGTTAATTGATGGCTTACTGGAAGCAGAATCCGGAGAGATTGTAATTGATGGCCAACGGTTGACTGAGGAAAATGTTTGGAATATACGTCGTCAAATAGGTATGGTTTTTCAAAATCCAGACAATCAATTTGTTGGAGCGACTGTTGAAGATGATGTTGCCTTTGGTTTGGAAAATCAGGGACTTTCTCGTCAAAAAATGAAAAAGAGAGTGGAAGAAGCTCTGGCTTTGGTTGGCATGTTGGACTTTAAAAAGAGAGAGCCGGCGCGTCTATCAGGTGGTCAAAAGCAACGTGTGGCTATTGCAGGTGTTGTAGCCCTTAGACCAGCTATTTTAATCCTAGATGAGGCAACGAGTATGTTGGATCCTGAGGGGCGTAGAGAACTCATTGAGACAGTAAAAGGAATTCGAAAAGACTATGATATGACGGTCATTTCCATTACCCATGATTTGGAAGAAGTTGCCATGAGTGATCGTGTATTGATCATGAAAAAAGGGGAAATTGAATCAACCAGTAGTCCAAGAGAACTTTTCTCTCGAAATGATTTAGATCAAATTGGATTAGACGATCCTTTTGCTAATCAATTAAAACATTCTTTGAGCCAGAATGGCTATGATTTGCCTGAAAATTATTTGACAGAAAGTGAGCTAGAGGATAAACTATGGGAATTGCTCTAGAAAATGTGAGTTTTACGTATCAAGAAGGGACTCCCTTAGCTTCAACAGCTTTGTCAGATGTTTCTTTGACGATTGAAGATGGTTCTTATACGGCTTTAATTGGCCACACAGGTAGTGGTAAATCAACTATTTTACAACTTTTAAATGGTTTGTTGGTGCCAAGTCAAGGGAGTGTGCGAGTTTTTGATACCTTAATCACTTCGACTTCTAAAAATAAAGATATTCGTCAAATTAGAAAACAGGTTGGCTTGGTATTTCAGTTTGCTGAAAATCAGATTTTTGAAGAAACGGTTTTGAAGGATGTTGCTTTTGGACCGCAAAATTTTGGAGTTTCTGAAGAAGATGCGGAGCAGATTGCGCGTGAGAAACTGGCTCTGGTTGGAATTGATGAATCACTTTTTGATCGCAGTCCGTTTGAGTTATCAGGTGGACAAATGAGACGTGTCGCCATTGCAGGCATACTTGCCATGGAACCAGCCATATTAGTCTTAGATGAGCCCACAGCAGGCCTAGATCCCCTGGGAAGAAAAGAGCTGATGAATTTGTTCAAAAAGCTCCATCAGTCAGGGATGACCATCGTCTTAGTAACACATTTGATGGATGATGTTGCTGAATATGCGAACCAGGTATATGTGATGGAAAAGGGACGTTTAGTTAAGTTTGGTAAACCGAGTGATGTCTTTCAAGATGTTGTTTTTATGGAAGAAGTTCAGTTGGGAGTACCTAAAATTACAGCTTTTTGTAAACGATTGGCTGATAGAGGCGTGTCATTTAAACGATTACCGATTAAGATAGAGGAGTTCAAGGAGTCGCTAAATGGATAGTATGATTTTGGGGCGTTATATCCCAGGGGATTCGATAGTTCACCGATTGGATCCACGTAGCAAATTACTGGCTATGATGCTACTGATTTTGATCGTTTTTTGGGCTAATAATCCCTTGACGAATCTGATTCTTTTTATAGCGACAGGGATCTTTATTGCCTTGTCAGGAGTATCTCTTTCATTTTTTATTCAGGGCTTGAAGTCTATGTTTTTCTTGATTGCCTTCACAACTATTTTTCAACTGTTTTTCATTTCTAATGGGAATGTTTTATTTGAGTTTTCGTTTGTGAGAATCACGGATTATGCTTTGCAACAAGCTGGGATTATTTTTTGTCGCTTCGTATTGATTATTTTCTTTTCAACTTTGTTAACCTTAACTACCATGCCCTTAAGTTTGGCATCAGCTGTCGAAGCTTTATTAGCACCTTTAAAGCGTGTGAAAGTTCCAGTTCATGAAATTGGATTGATGCTATCTATGAGTTTGCGTTTTGTTCCGACCTTAATGGATGATACGACGCGGATTATGAACGCACAGAAAGCGCGTGGAGTGGATTTTGGTGAAGGAAGCATTGTTCAAAAGGTGAAGGCTATGATTCCCATTTTGATTCCTCTTTTTGCGACAAGTTTAAAACGTGCAGATTCCTTGGCTATCGCTATGGAAGCGCGTGGTTATCAGGGGGGAAAATGCAGAAGTCAATACCGACAACTGAAATGGACTAGAAAGGATACGCTGACCATTCTTGTTATTATCGTACTTGGTTGTTGCTTATTTTTCTTAAAATCTTAGTAGCTTTCAGGAATTGATAAAAAATTACTGTAACAGTTTTTGATATGAAGGTAGGGATATGAACCGTTTTAAAAAATCAAAATATGTCATTATTGTTTTTGTCACTGTTATGCTTGTGTCAGCTCTCTTAGCAACGACTTATTCAAGTACAATTGTGACAAAATTAGGAGATGGAATCTCATTGGTTGATAGGGTTGTTCAAAAACCTTTTCAGTGGTTTGATTCTGTCAAATCAGATTTGGCTCATTTGACACGAACATATAATGAAAATGAAAGTTTGAAGAAACAGATTTACCAATTAGAAGTTAAATCAAATGAGGCGGAAAGTTTAAAGATGGAAAATGAACAACTGCGCCAATTGCTTGATATGAAGTCCAAGTTGCAAGCTACAAAGACTTTAGCAGCGGATGTTATTATGCGTTCTCCAGTATCTTGGAAACAGGAATTGACCTTAGATGCAGGCAAATCAAAAGGGGCTTCTGAGAACATGTTAGCCATTGCAAATGGTGGTTTGATTGGGAGTGTTTCAAAAGTAGAGGACAACTCTACTATGGTCAACCTTCTGACAAATACGGAAAATGCTGATAAGATTTCGGTAAAGATTCAACATGGTTCTACTACAATTTATGGAATTATTGTTGGTTACGACAAGGAAAATGAAGTTCTTAAAATTAGTCAATTAAATAGTAATAGCGATATTAGTACAGGCGATAAGGTGACAACGGGTGGATTAGGAAACTTTAACGTTGCGGATATTCCTGTTGGTGAAGTGGTTGCCACAACGCATAGTACAGACTACTTGACACGAGAAGTAACAGTTAAATTGAGTGCAGATACTCATAATGTGAGTGTGATAGAATTAGTGGGGAATTCATAATGAGACAGTTGAAGCGAGTTGGAGTATTTTTATTGCTTCCTTTCTTTGTTCTAATTGATGCCCATATTAGCCAGCTTCTGGGCTCATTTTTCCCCCACGTTCAGTTGGCTAGTCATTTTCTATTTCTGTTTCTCTTATTTGAGACGATTGAAGTATCAGAGTATTTCTATTTAGCTTATTGTTTTGTAGTGGGTTTGGTTTATGACATTTACTTTTTCCACTTGATAGGGATTGCAACTTTGTTGTTCGTCTTGTTGGGAGTATTTCTCCATAAATTTAATAGTGTTATTTTATTGAATCGTTGGACGAGAATGTTGGCAATTATTGTCATGACTTTTCTATTTGAGATGGGAGCTTATATACTTGCATTAGTGGTAGGTTTAACTGTGGATAGTATGTCTTTATTTATAGTCTATAGTTTAGTACCATCAATGATTTTGAACCTTATATGGATGATTATCTTTCAGTTTATTTTTGAAAAATTTTACCTATAAGAAAGAAATAAAAATGTAACAAAGGCGTAATATTCATTAGGCCTTTTTTTGGTATACTAGTAGTGTCTTTAAAAGAAGGAGTATCTACGAAATATGAAGAAAAAAATCTTAGCGTCACTTTTACTAAGTACAGTAATGGTTTCTCAAGTAGCTGTTTTAACAACTGCGCATGCAGAAACGACTGATGACAAAATTGCTGCTCAAGATAATAAAATTAGTAACTTAACAGCACAACAACAAGAAGCCCAAAAACAAGTTGATCAAATTCAGGAGCAAGTATCTGCTATTCAAACAGAGCAATCAAACTTGCAATCTGAAAATGATAGACTACAAGCAGAATCTAAAAAGCTTGAGGGTGAAATTACAGAACTTTCTAAGAATATTGTATCTCGCAATGATTCATTGCAAAAACAAGCTCGTAGTGCTCAAACAAATGGAGCTGCAACAAATTACATCAATACAATTGTAAACTCAAAATCAATTACAGAAGCTATTTCACGTGTTGCTGCAATGAGTGAAATCGTATCTGCAAACAACAAAATGTTGGAACAACAAAAAGCAGATAAAAAAGCTATTTCTGAAAAACAAGTAGCAAACAATGATGCGATTAATACAGTTATTGCAAATCAGCAAAAACTAGCTGATGATGCTCAATCATTAACTACAAAACAAGCTGAGTTGAAAGCTGCAGAATTGAATCTTGCTGCTGAAAAGGCTACTGCAGAGGATGAAAAAGCAAGTTTACTTGAGAAAAAAGCTGCAGCGGAAGCAGAAGCTAAAGCAGCTGCAGAAGCAGAAGCAGCCTACAAAGCTAAACAAGCAAGTCAACAACAAACAGTAGTTGCTTCTGGGAATACAACTTTTACAGCAGAAGTTCAAGCAGTATCTAGTTCATCTGAATCATCTTCAAGCTACACTCCTGCATCAGTAAAACATCGTCCAACATACAGTACAAACGCTTCAAGTTATCCAACTGGTGAGTGTACATGGGGAGCTAAAACATTAGCACCTTGGGCTGGAGATTACTGGGGTAATGGAGCACAGTGGGCTACAAGTGCAGCTGCTGCAGGATTCCGCACAGGATCTACACCTCAAGTTGGTGCCATTGCATGTTGGAATGATGGTGGATATGGACACGTAGCCGTGGTTACAGCTGTTTCATCATCAACAAGTATCCAAGTATCTGAATCAAACTATGGTGGAAACCGTACAATCGGAAATAAACGTGGTTGGTTCAATCCTACTACAACTTCAGAAGGTTTTGTAACATATATCTATCCAAACTAATGAATAAAACGAAGAGGCTCGATTTGAGTCTCTTTTATAATTTATATACTTTAAAAATCTACTAAAATAGCTTGAAAATATTGAAAAAGTATGGTAAAATGAAAATTGTCGTGTGAACGATAATACTCATTCTTGATGAATTGTGAAACAGTTGCCTTTGGGTCGTTTTGCGAGTTGAAGTCAAGAAGAGGAAAAAAACAAAAAGGAGAAATACTCATGGCAGTAATTTCAATGAAACAACTTCTTGAGGCTGGTGTACACTTTGGTCACCAAACTCGTCGCTGGAACCCTAAGATGGCTAAGTACATCTTCACTGAACGTAACGGAATCCACGTTATCGACTTGCAACAAACTGTAAAATACGCTGACCAAGCTTACGATTTCATGCGTGATGCAGCAGCTAACGATGCAGTTGTATTGTTTGTTGGTACTAAGAAACAAGCAGCTGATGCAGTTGCTGAAGAAGCAGTACGTTCAGGTCAATACTTTATTAACCACCGTTGGTTGGGTGGAACTCTTACAAACTGGGGAACAATCCAAAAACGTATCGCTCGTTTGAAAGAAATCAAACGTATGGAAGAAGATGGAACTTTCGAAGTTCTTCCTAAGAAAGAAGTTGCACTTCTTAATAAACAACGTGCACGTCTTGAAAAATTCTTGGGTGGTATCGAAGATATGCCTCGTATCCCAGATGTGATGTACGTAGTTGACCCACATAAAGAGCAAATCGCTGTTAAAGAAGCTAAAAAATTGGGAATCCCAGTTGTAGCGATGGTTGACACAAATACTGATCCAGATGATATCGATGTAATCATCCCAGCTAACGATGACGCTATCCGCGCTGTTAAATTGATCACAGCTAAATTGGCTGACGCTATCATTGAAGGACGTCAAGGTGAAGATGCAGTAGCAGTTGAAGCAGAATTTGTAGCTTCTGAAGCTCAAGCAGATTCAATTGAAGAAATCGTTGAAGTTGTAGAAGGCGACAACGCTTAATTCATATAAATAGTAATTACCTAGGAGGGCGGGGCTTAGCCCGGCTCTCCTATTTTTAAAAAATATAGGAGAATCAAAATGGCAGAAATTACAGCTAAACTTGTAAAAGAGTTGCGTGAAAAATCTGGTGCCGGAGTTATGGACGCTAAAAAAGCGCTTGTAGAAACAGACGGTGACATCGAAAAAGCGATTGAATTGCTTCGTGAAAAAGGTATGGCTAAGGCAGCTAAGAAAGCTGACCGTGTTGCTGCAGAAGGATTGACTGGTGTTTATGTTAACGGTAATGTTGCAGCAGTTATTGAAGTAAACGCTGAAACTGACTTCGTTGCGAAAAATGCTCAATTCGTTGAATTGGTAAATACTACAGCTAAAGTTATTGCTGAAGGAAAACCTGCTAATAATGAAGAAGCACTTGCTTTGACAATGCCTTCAGGTGAAACTCTTGAAGCTGCATACGTATCTGCAACAGCAACTATCGGAGAAAAAATCTCATTCCGTCGCTTTGCATTGATTGAAAAAACAGACGCACAACACTTTGGAGCATACCAACATAACGGTGGACGTATCGGTGTTATTTCAGTTGTTGAAGGTGGAGACGAAGCACTTGCTAAACAATTGTCAATGCACATCGCAGCGATGAAACCAACAGTTCTTTCTTACAAAGAATTGGATGAGCAATTCGTTAAAGATGAGTTGGCACAATTGAACCACGTTATCGACCAAGACAACGAAAGTCGTGCAATGGTTAACAAACCAGCTCTTCCACACTTGAAGTATGGATCAAAAGCTCAATTGACTGATGAAGTGATTGCCCAAGCTGAAGCTGACATCAAAGCTGAATTGGCTGCAGAAGGCAAACCAGAAAAAATCTGGGACAAAATCATCCCAGGTAAAATGGACCGCTTCATGCTTGACAACACTAAAGTTGACCAAGCTTACACACTTCTTGCACAAGTATACATCATGGATGACAGCAAGACAGTTGAAGCATATCTTGAATCAGTTAACGCTTCAGTAGTTGAGTTCGCTCGCTTTGAAGTTGGTGAAGGTATCGAAAAAGCTGCAAACGACTTCGAAGCTGAAGTTGCAGCTACAATGGCAGCAGCCTTGAATAACTAATAATAAAAAGGAAGCTGAAGTGCTTCCTTTTTTCTATGCAGTAGATTCCTATAGGGAAAGAATTCTACTTTTCAAGATATAAATAAAAAGCCCTATAAAAAGGGCTAAGTGCATTTAGGAGACTACACTTCAAATTCATAAAGTGCTGTAGAGAGATAACGTTCACCGTTATCTGGTGCTAGAGCAAGAACCTTTTTACCTGTACCTAATTTCTTGGCAACCTCGATGGCTCCGTAGATAGCTGCAGCTGAAGAAATCCCTACAAGAAATCCTTCTTTTCCACCAATTTCACGGCCGAGTGCGAGAGCATCGTCTGATGTTACACGAACGATACCATCATAGGCTTTTGTATCAAGTGTATCAGGAATAAATCCAGCTGAGATACCTTGAATTTTGTGAGGGCCAGGTTTTTCACCAGATAGAATAGCAGATTCATCTGCTTCTACCGCAAAAACTTGAATGTTAGAATTTGCTGATTTGAGTGCATGAGAAACACCAGAAATCGTTCCACCGGTACCCACTCCAGCAACAAAGGCATCTAGTCCATCTTTACCGAAAGCAGCTAGTATTTCAGCTCCTGTTGTTCTTTCGTGTACTTCTGGATTAGCTGGATTGTCAAATTGAAGAGGAAGGAAACCATCACGTTCAGCAGCGATTTCTTGAGCCTTAGCAATAGCGCCTTTCATTCCCTCACTACCAGGAGTTAGGACGAGTTCAGCACCATAAGCTTGGATAATCTTACGTCGTTCTACACTCATAGTTTCAGGCATAACGATGACGACTTTATACCCTTTAGCAGCACCTACCCATGAAAGTCCAATACCAGTGTTTCCACTTGTTGCTTCAACAATTGTAGAACCTGGTTTCAGAATACCGTCTTGTTCAGCTTTTTCAATCATGCTAAGAGCAATACGATCTTTTACAGAAGAACCAGGGTTGAATGCTTCAAGCTTTACATAGACGTCCGCAGCCCCTTCTGGTACGATGTTGTTGAGTTTAACAATCGGAGTTTGACCGATTAATTCAGTAATATTGTTATAAATAGACATATGAATACCTCTTTGTATAAGATATTTCTAGTATAACGCTATCTATATCATTTGTAAAATATAGAAATCCTATCGAAGTGATAGGATTTTTTTATATCACAGGTCCAAGTCATTAATTTTCAAGCGATTGTGATAAGCTAATTCTAATAAATAGGTATAAAGTGGAACGATATCCGTTTTCTTAGGAAATTCAAATTTATGAGAACTAAAATGTTCATTATGTGCTTTTAGAAAGACATTCTCTAAATAAGTAATAGTAATTTCACTATCATCTATACCTGCTCCTGCAGTTTCCATTTCAACGTTAACAATGTTCATCAAAAAGATTGATTTAATAGACATCTTACGACCGGTAGCGCCTTGTTTATCTGTAAAGATAATGCGGATATTTGTAAATATAATTGAGTCACGAATCAGTTTATATCCACTTTGAATTTCTTCATTTTCTAGTAGATATTGTCCATATTCTTTGATAAGAGTTTCTTTGTTTTGCTCGCTAAAGTTACCAGCAAGTCCTTGAATGAATTTACCAAATGCCATATTTTTCTCCTTTGTTTACACTAAATTTACAGGAACTTCAACTTCTCGTAAACCTTGATCAGTTAAAGTAACTTTTCCATTAAAAAACTCCACCAGTGCAGCTTTAATATTTTCTTTTTCTTCTTTATCAACATAAATCATCGTATCGACTTGATCTGTAAAGTTTGTATCCAGTTCCATGAGATTATGTTCTTTAAGGAAGTTACTGTACTCTTGATACTGAGCGTAAGACATTTGAATAGCAATGCCCGCCTGTTCCTTTATTTCAATGATGCCAATTTCTTTGACGGCTAAGGCAACACTGCCGGCGTAAGCACGAATCAGTCCTCCAGCGCCTAGTTTTATACCACCAAAGTAGCGTGTCACGACCACACAGACATTGGTGAGGTTGTGATTTTCTAGTACCCCAAGCATGGGAACGCCAGCAGTCCCACTGGGCTCACCATCATCACTTGTACGTTTGATTTCACTACGTTCCCCAATAATGAAGGCAGAGCAGTTATGCGTAGCTTTGTAGTGTTCTTTTTTGATGGTAGTAATAAAGTCTCGAGCCTCTTCTTCGCTATAAACACGCTTGGCATGACAGATAAAGCGTGATTTTTTGATTTCTTCTTGGACTTGACCGTCCTCTTTAATTGTTCTAAATTCCATGATTTAATTGTACTAAAAAATCATCTAAAGCGCTAGGTTTTTACGAATAAAGAAGTATGAAAGTAAATCCAAATTATCTCGGTCGTTTGTTTACTGAGAATGAATTAACAAAAGAGGAACGTCAGTTGGCGGAGAAACTTCCAGCAATGAGAAAGGAGAAAGGGAAACTTTTCTGTCAACGTTGTGATAGTGCTATTTTAGATGAATGGTATTTGCCCATCGGTGCTTATTATTGTAGGGAGTGTTTACTGATGAAGCGAGTCAGGAGTGATCAAGCTTTATACTATTTTCCGCAGGAGGATTTTGCGAAGCAAGATATTCTCAAATGGCGCGGTCAATTAACTCCTTTTCAAGAGAAGGTGTCAGAGGGACTAATTCAAGCTGTAGACAAGCAGGAACCAACCTTGGTTCACGCTGTAACAGGAGCTGGAAAGACAGAAATGATTTATCAAGTAGTAGCTAAAGTGATCAATGCGGGTGGTGCAGTATGCTTGGCTAGTCCTCGCATAGATGTTTGTTTGGAGCTGTACAAGCGCCTGCAAGATGATTTTGCCTGCGAGATATCTTTACTACACGGAGAATCAGAGCCGTATTTTCGAACACCACTAGTTGTTGCGACAACCCATCAGTTATTAAAATTTTATCAAGCTTTTGATTTACTGATAGTGGATGAAGTAGATGCCTTTCCTTATGTTGACAACCCCACGCTTTACCATGCTGTCAAGAATAGTGTAAAGGAGAATGGACTGAGAATCTTTTTAACAGCGACTTCGACAGATGAGTTAGATAAGAAGGTCCGTTTAGGAGAATTGAAACGATTGAGTTTGCCTAGACGATTTCATGGAAATCCATTGATTATTCCTAAGCCAGTTTGGTTATCGGATTTTAATCGCTATTTGGATAAGAATCGTTTGTCACCAAAGTTAAAGTCTTATATTGAGAAACAGAGAAAGACAGTTTATCCGTTACTCATTTTTGCTTCAGAAATTAAGAAAGGGGAGCAATTAAAAGAAGTCTTACAGAAGGAATTTCCGCATGAGAAAATTGGTTTTGTGTCTTCAGTTACGGAAGATAGATTAGAGCAGGTGCAAGCATTTCGAGATGGAGAACTGACAATACTTATCAGTACGACAATATTGGAGCGTGGAGTTACCTTCCCTTGTGTGGATGTTTTCGTAGTAGAGGCCAATCATCGCCTTTTTACCAAGTCTAGCTTGATTCAGATTGGTGGACGAGTTGGGCGAAGCATGGATAGACCGACAGGAGATTTGCTTTTCTTCCATGACGGGTTAAATACTTCAATCAAAAAGGCAATTATGGAAATTCAACAGATGAATAAGGAGGCGGGTCTATGAAGTGTTTATTATGTGGGCAGACTATGAAGGCTGTTTTAACTTTCAGTAGTCTCTTACTTCTGAAGAATGATGTCTCCTGTCTTTGTTTAGATTGTGATTCTACTTTTGAGAGAATTGGAGAAGAGTACTGTCCAAACTGTATGAAAACAGGATTGTCAACAAAGTGTCAAGATTGTCAATTTTGGTGTAAAGAAGGAGTTGAGGTCAGCCATAGAGCGATTTTTACGTACAATCAAGCTATGAAGGATTTTTTCAGTCGGTATAAGTTTGATGGAGACTTCCTTTTAAGAAAAGTTTTTGCTTCAGTTTTAAGTGAGGAGTTAAAAAAGTACAAAGAGTATCAATTTATCGTCATTCCCCTAAGTCCTGAAAGATTGCTCGAGAGGGGATTTAATCAGGTTGAAGGTTTAGTTGAAGCAGCAGGGTTCTCTTTTCAAGACTTACTAGAGAAGAGAGAAGAGCGGGCCAGTTCTTCTAAAAATCGTTCAGAACGCTTGGCAACAGAACTTCCTTTCTTTATTAAAAGGGGAGTCACTATTCCTAAAAAAATCCTACTTATAGATGACATTTACACTACTGGAACAACTATAAATCGTGTGAAGAAACTGTTGGAAGAGGCTGGTGCTGAGGATGTAAAAACATTTTCCCTTGTAAGATGAGGAAAAAATTTGCAAAAATAAAATGAAAGCGTTATAATGAAATCAGAAAAACAAAAATGTTTAGAAAGAAGGTACTCATATGATTAAATATAGTATCCGTGGTGAAAACCTAGAAGTAACAGAAGCAATTCGTGATTATGTAGTTTCTAAACTCGAAAAGATCGAAAAGTATTTTCAAGCTGAACAAGAGTTGGATGCTCGAGTTAACTTGAAGGTGTATCGTGAAAAAACAGCTAAAGTGGAGGTGACGATTCCGCTTGGCTCAATTACTCTTCGTGCAGAAGATGTGTCTCAAGATATGTATGGTTCAATTGACCTTGTAACTGATAAAATTGAACGTCAGATTCGTAAAAATAAAACAAAAATCGAGCGTAAAAATAAAAACAAGGTAGCAACTAGTCAATTATTTACAGATGCTTTGGTGGAAGATACAAATGTTGTCCAATCAAGAGTTGTTCGCTCAAAACAAATTGATTTAAAACCAATGGATTTGGAAGAAGCTATTCTACAGATGGATTTGTTGGGACATGATTTCTTTATCTATGTGGATGTTGAAGATCAGACAACCAATGTGATTTATCGTCGTGAAGATGGCGAGATTGGTCTGTTAGAAGTTAAAGAATCTTAATTTCAATATGTGTAAAGGAAGGTTTACTAAATTGTAAACCTCCTTTTTCTTATAATTGATAGAATTACTGATTACACTTTTAAAAAGTCGCTTTTTGGTGGTTATTATGGTATAATGGGTGCCAAGAGGTTTGGAATGAAAAAATTTTATGTAAGTCCTATTTTCCCCTTAATATTAGGAATAGTGGCGTTCGGAGTGCTATCTGTGCAACTTGTTTTTGTAACGAATACACTGGTAACGCTATTTCTTTTGCTACTTATTTTGGGTTCATATATTTTACTATTCATCCATCAGAGAGACTACTACTCAAGGAGTGAAGTAGAACAAATCCAGTATGTAAACCACCAAGCTGAAGAAAGTTTGACAACCTTGTTAGAACAGATGCCTGTCGGAGTTATTAAACTAGACTTGTCGTCAGGTGAAGTTGAATGGTTTAATCCTTATGCTGAATTGATTTTGACTAATGAAGTGGGCGAAATTGATGTGGCATTAATTCAAACAATTATCAAGGCTTCTGTGGGGAATCCAGGTTCTTATGCCACCTTGGGTGAGACCCGCTATTCGGTTCATATGGACAAGGTGTCTGGAGTTCTTTACTTCTTTGATGTGTCTGGAGAATACGAAGCGACTGTTGAGTTAGTAACGAGTCGACCTGTGATTGGGATCGTTTCCGTTGACAACTATGATGACTTAGAAGATGAAACATCGGAGTCTGATATCAGTCATATCAATAGTTTTGTAGCCAATTTTGTTTCAGAATTTGCTGGGAAGCATGCCATGTTCTCCCGTCGAGTGAGTATGGACCGTTTCTATCTCTTTACGGACTACACGGTACTTGAGGGATTGATGAATGATAAATTTTCTGTTATCGATGCTTTCAGAGAAGAGTCAAAACAGAGACAGCTGCCTTTGACCTTAAGTATGGGATTTTCTTATGGTGATGGAAATCATGATGAGATAGGGAAAGTTGCATTACTCAACTTGAACTTGGCTGAAGTGCGTGGTGGAGACCAGGTGGTTGTCAAGGAGAACGACGAAACGAAAAATCCAGTTTATTTTGGTGGTGGGTCTGCTGCGTCAATCAAGCGTACACGAACACGTACGCGCGCTATGATGACGGCTATTTCAGATAAAATTAGAAGTGTAGATCAGGTTTTTGTAGTTGGTCACAAAAATCTTGATATGGATGCTTTGGGTTCTGCTGTAGGTATGCAGTTATTTGCTAGTAATGTAACAGAAAATAGTTATGCTCTTTATGATGAAGATCAAATGTCACCAGATATTGAACGAGCTGTTGCATTCTTAGAAAAAGAAGGAGTTACGAAGTTGTTGTCTGTTAAGGATGCAATGGGGATGGTGACCAATCGTTCTTTGTTGATTCTTGTAGACCATTCAAAGACAGCTTTAACTCTATCAAAAGATTTTTATGATTTATTTACTCAAACCATTGTTATTGACCACCACAGACGGGATCAGGATTTTCCAGACAATGCGGTTATTACTTATATCGAAAGTGGTGCAAGTAGTGCCAGTGAGTTGGTAACGGAATTGATTCAGTTCCAGAATTCTAAGAAAAATCGTTTGAGTCGTATGCAAGCAAGTGTTTTAATGGCTGGTATGATGTTGGATACTAAAAATTTCACCTCACGAGTGACTAGTCGGACATTTGATGTTGCTAGCTATCTCAGAACGAGAGGAAGTGATAGTATTGCTATCCAAGAGATTGCTGCAACAGATTTTGAAGAATATCGTGAGGTCAATGAACTGATTTTACAGGGGCGTAAATTAGGTTCAGATGTACTAATAGCGGAGGCTAAGGACTCGAAATGTTATGATACAGTTGTTATTAGTAAGGCAGCAGATGCCATGTTAGCTATGTCAGGTATTGAAGCGAGTTTTGTTCTTGCGAAGAATACACAAGGATTTATCTCTATCTCAGCTCGCAGTCGTAGTAAGCTGAATGTACAACGGATTATGGAAGAGCTGGGAGGTGGAGGCCACTTTAATTTGGCAGCAGCTCAAATTAAGGATTCAACCTTGTCAGAAGCAGGTGAAAAACTGACAGAAATTGTATTAAATGAAATAAAGGAAAAGGAGAAAGAAGAATGAAAGTAATCTTTTTAGCAGATGTCAAAGGAAAAGGTAAAAAAGGCGAAATTAAGGAAGTACCAACCGGGTATGCACAAAACTTTCTTATCAAAAAGAATCTAGCCAAAGAAGCGACTGCTCAAGCTGTAGGTGAACTTCGTGGTAAACAAAAATCTGAAGAGAAAGCTCACGCTGAGATGATTGCAGAAGCAAAAGCAATTAAAGCCCAACTTGAAGCAGAAGAAACTGTTGTAGAATTTGTTGAAAAAGTTGGTCCAGATGGCCGTACTTTTGGTTCAATTACGAATAAGAAGATTGCAGAAGAATTGCAAAAGCAATTTGGAATTAAGATTGATAAACGTCATATCCAAGTGCAAGCTCCGATTCGGGCGGTTGGTTTGATTGATGTGCCAGTGAAAATCTATCAAGATATCACAAGTGTGATCAATCTTCGTGTGAAAGAAGGGTAAATTTACACTTTCTTGACAAGATTGTAAAAGGAAGGGAAGTCTGATGGCAGAAGTAGAAGAGTTACGAGTACAACCTCAAGATATCTTAGCTGAGCAATCCGTTTTAGGGGCTATCTTTATTGACGAGAGTAAGCTTGTTTTTGTGCGAGAATATATTGAGTCTCGGGACTTTTTTAAGTATGCCCATCGTTTGATTTTCCAAGCTATGGTCGATTTATCCGATCGTGGCGATGCTATAGATGCAACAACGGTTCGTACCATTCTTGATAATCAAGGTAATTTACAGAATATTGGTGGCCTGTCTTACTTGGTTGAGATTGTCAATTCTGTACCAACTTCTGCTAATGCGGAGTATTATGCTAAGATTGTTGCAGAGAAGGCCATGCTACGTCGATTAATCTCCAAGTTGACAGAGTCTGTCAATCAAGCTTACGAGGCTTCGCAACCAGCTGATGAAATCATTGCTCAGGCAGAAAAAGGCCTGATTGATGTCAGCGAAAATGCTAATCGAAGTGGATTTAAGAACATTCGAGATGTGTTGAATATCAACTTTGGAAATCTGGAAGCTCGCTCGCAACAAACGACCGATATTACAGGTATTGCGACAGGCTATCGTGACTTGGATCATATGACGACTGGACTTCATGAGGAGGAGTTGATTATCCTAGCAGCCCGTCCGGCGGTTGGTAAGACAGCCTTTGCTTTGAATATTGCTCAGAACATTGGGACTAAGTTGGACAAGACGGTAGCTATTTTCTCACTGGAAATGGGGGCGGAAAGTCTAGTGGATCGTATGTTGGCGGCAGAAGGTTTGGTGGAATCGCATTCTATCCGTACGGGTCAATTGACTGATGAGGAGTGGCAAAAATATACTATTGCTCAGGGTAATCTAGCTAACGCCAGTATCTATATCGATGATACGCCAGGAATTCGGATTACAGAGATTCGTTCTCGTTCTCGTAAACTGGCTCAAGAAACTGGAAATCTTGGTTTGATTTTAATAGACTATTTGCAGCTTATCACGGGAACTGGTCGGGAAAATCGTCAACAAGAGGTTTCAGAAATTTCACGTCAGTTAAAAATTTTAGCTAAGGAACTGAAGGTTCCAGTAATCGCTCTAAGTCAGCTTTCTCGTGGTGTAGAACAACGTCAGGATAAGAGACCGGTCTTGTCTGATATTCGTGAATCTGGGTCTATTGAGCAGGACGCTGATATTGTAGCCTTTCTTTATCGCGACGACTACTATGAGCGTGGTGGTGAAGAAGAGGAAGGCATACCGAATAATAAGGTAGAAGTTATTATCGAGAAAAACCGTAGTGGAGCTCGTGGAACGGTGGAATTAATTTTCCAAAAAGAATACAATAAATTTTCAAGTATCTCAAAGAGGGAGGCATAAGATGTCAGATGCATTTACAGATGTAGCCAAGATGAAAAAAATCAAAGAAGAAATCAAGGCACATGAGGGACAAGTCGTAGAAATGACTTTGGAGAATGGTCGTAAGCGCCAAAAAAATAGATTGGGTAAGCTAATTGAGGTTTATCCATCCCTATTTATCGTTGAATTTGGGAACGTTGAAGGAGATAAACAAGCTAATGTTTACGTTGAATCCTTTACTTACTCAGATATCCTTACAGAAAAGAATTTGATTCATTATCTTGACTAAAGTGAGAAATTTTCTCACTTTTTCTTTTTTCTCCGAATAGTTTAAGTGAAGGTAATCTTCGATTTATATTATTTTTCAAGGAGGAAGAATGAAAATTTCACCATTTAAAGTAGCAGAGACAAGATTTTCTTTCAGAAAATCAGCTAAAAAGGTTGTTCCCTTTTTAGTAGTAGGATTGATGTTAGCAGCGGGTAATAGTGTATATGCCTATTCCGGAGGAAATGGATCGATTGCGCGTGGGGATGATTATCCTGCTCATTATAAAAATGGGAGTCAGGAGATTGATAAGTGGCGCATGTATTCTCGTCAATGTACTTCTTTTGCAGCTTTTCGTTTGAGTAATGTCAATGGTTTTGAGATTCCGGCTGCTTATGGGAATGCGAATGAATGGGGCTATCGTGCTCGTCGTGAAGGCTATCGTGTCGATAATAGACCAGCGATTGGCTCCATTGCTTGGTCGACTGCAGGAACTTATGGTCATGTTGCCTGGGTGTCAAATGTAATAGGAGATGAGATTGAGATTGAAGAATACAACTATGGAATAAGAGAATCTTACAACAAGCGTGTCGTGAAGGCGAATACTATGACTGGTTTTATTCATTTTAAGGATTTGCCTGGTGGCAGTGTTGGGAATAGTCAATCCTCAGTTTCAACAGGAGGAACACATTATTTTAAGACTAAGGCTGCTATCAAAAATCAGCCTCTAGCTAGCGCAACTGCGATTGATTACTATTATCCTGGGGAGAATGTTCATTATGATCAAATTCTCGAAAAAGATGGGTACAAGTGGTTGAGTTATACGGCTTATAACGGAAGTCGTCGTTATATCCAGCTAGAGGGAGTAACCTCTTCACAGAATTATCAGAATCAATCAGGAAATAGCTCTAACTATGGATCCAATAACAGTTCAACTGTCGGTTGGAAGAAAATAAATGGTAGTTGGTATCATTTCAAATCAAATGGGTCTAAATCAACAGGCTGGCTGAAAGATGGTTCTAGCTGGTATTATTTGAAATCATCTGGTGAAATGCAGACAGGATGGTTAAAGGAAAATGGTCTGTGGTATTATTTGGATAGTTCAGGTGCAATGAAAACGGGCTGGTACCAAGTATCTGGTAAGTGGTATTATTCTTACTCTTCAGGCGCCTTAGCTGTTAATACGACGGTGGATGGCTACAGAGTAAATAGTGATGGAGAACGAGTATAGAAAATGGGAGTAGGAAATTTTTCCTACTTTTTCTGTAAGCAGTTTCCTTGACATTTTTTTGGTTTTGCGCTATCATATGTCCATATAATATATGGGAGTCTGTGTACAGTCTGAGAGGAAGCGTTAAGCTTCGACCGCACCTGATCTGGGTAATGCCAGCGTAGGGAACGATACTTAGTCTAATCTTGACCTTTTCCATATATGGCAAAGGTTTTTCTTTTTATCAAAGGAAAACGAGAAGTGGAGGTTGTTATGAAAGCAAGCATTGCCTTGCAAGTTTTACCCCTATCACAGGGGATCAATCGGATTGCTGTTATTGATCAGGTCATTGATTACCTGCAAGCTCAAGAAGTGACTATGGTGGTGACACCATTTGAAACGGTCTTGGAAGGGGAGTTTGATGAGCTTATGCGCATTCTCAAAGAAGCGCTAGAAGTGGCAGGGCAGGAGGCAGATAATGTCTTTGCCAATGTCAAAATAAATGTAGGAGAGATTTTAAGTATTGATGAGAAACTTGAAAAGTATACTGAGACGACACATTAGTCTATTGGGCTTTCTAGGAGTCTTGTCAATCTGGCAGTTAGCAGGTTTTCTTAAACTTCTCCCCAAGTTTATCCTGCCGACACCTCTTGAAATCCTCCAGTCTTTTGTGCGTGATAGAGAATTTCTCTGGCACCACAGCTGGGCGACCTTGAGAGTGGCTTTGCTGGGGTTGGTTCTGGGAGTTTTGATTGCCTGTCTCATGGCTGTGCTTATGGATAGTTTGACTTGGCTCAATGACCTGATTTACCCTATGATGGTGGTTGTTCAGACCATTCCGACCATTGCCATAGCCCCTATCCTGGTTTTGTGGCTCGGTTATGGGATTTTGCCCAAGATTGTCTTGATTATCTTAACGACAACCTTCCCCATCATCGTCAGCATTTTGGACGGTTTTAGGCATTGTGACAAGGATATGCTGACCTTGTTTAGTCTGATGCGGGCCAAACCTTGGCAAATCCTTTGGCATTTTAAAATCCCAGTCAGTCTGCCTTACTTTTATGCAGGTCTGAGGGTCAGTGTCTCCTACGCTTTTATCACAACAGTAGTATCTGAGTGGTTGGGAGGCTTTGAAGGACTAGGTGTCTACATGATTCAGTCCAAGAAATTGTTTCAGTATGATACCATGTTCGCTATTATTATTCTGGTATCGATTATCAGCCTTCTTGGTATGAAATTGGTCGATGTCAGCGAGAAATATGTTATTAAATGGAAACGTTCGTAGAATTAGAATGTTTCGGAAAAAGAAAAGAGGAAATCAAAATGAAAAAAACATGGAAAGTGTTTTTAACTGTTTTAACAGCTCTTGTAGCTGTTGTGCTTGTGGCCTGTGGTCAAGGAACTGCTTCCAAGGACAACAAAGAAGCAGAACTTAAGAAGATTGACTTTATCCTAGACTGGACACCAAATACCAACCACACAGGGCTTTATGTGGCCAAGGAAAAAGGTTATTTCAAAGAAGCTGGAGTGGATGTTGATTTGAAATTGCCACCAGAAGAAAGTTCTTCTGATTTGGTTATCAATGGCAAGGCACCATTTGCAGTGTATTTCCAAGACTATATGGCTAAAAAATTGGAAAAAGGAGCAGGAATCACTGCTGTTGCAGCTATTGTTGAGCACAATACATCAGGAATCATCTCTCGTAAATCTGACAATGTAGCTAGTCCAAAAGACTTGGTTGGTAAGAAATACGGAACTTGGAATGATCCAACTGAACTTGCTATGTTGAAAACATTGGTAGAATCTCAAGGTGGAGACTTTGAGAAGGTTGAAAAAATACCAAATAATGACTCAAACTCAATCACACCGATTGCCAATGGAGTATTTGACACTGCTTGGATCTACTATGGATGGGATGGAATTCTTGCCAAATCTCAAGGTGTAGACGCTAACTTTATGTACTTGAAAGACTACGTTAAAGAATTTGACTATTACTCACCAGTCATCATTGCTAACAACGACTACCTCAAAGACAACAAAGAAGAAGCACGTAAAGTCATCCAAGCTATCAAAAAAGGCTACCAATATGCCATGGAGCATCCAGAAGAAGCGGCAGATATTCTCATCAAAAATGCACCTGAACTTAAGGAAAAACGTGACTTTGTCATCGAATCTCAAAAATACTTGTCAAAAGAATACGCAAGCGACAAGGAAAAATGGGGGCAATTTGATGCGGCTCGCTGGAACGCCTTCTACAGATGGGACAAAGAAAATGGTATCCTTAAAGAAGACTTGACAGACAAAGGATTCACCAACGAATTTGTGAAATAATGACAGAAATTAGACTAGAACACGTCAGTTATGCCTACGGACAAGATAGGATTTTAGAGGATATCAATCTGAAAGTGACTTCAGGTGAAGTGGTTTCTATCCTAGGCCCAAGTGGTGTTGGTAAGACTACGCTTTTCAACTTAATTGCGGGGATTTTAGAAGTTCAGTCAGGGAGAATTGTCCTTGATGGTGAAGAAAATCCCAAGGGGCGCGTGAGTTATATGTTACAAAAGGATCTGCTCTTGGAGCACAAGACGGTGCTTGGTAATATCATTCTGCCCCTCTTGATTCAAAAGGTGGATAAGGCAGAAGCTATTGCTCGCGCAGATGAAATTCTTGCGACCTTCCAGTTGACAGCTGTAAGAGATAAATACCCTCATGAACTCAGTGGTGGGATGCGCCAGCGTGTAGCCTTACTCCGGACTTACCTTTTCGGGCACAAGCTCTTTCTCTTAGATGAGGCCTTTAGCGCCTTGGATGAGATAACCAAGATGGAACTCCATGCTTGGTATCTGGAGATTCACAAGCAGTTGCAATTGACGACCCTGATTATTACGCATAGTATTGAGGAGGCCCTCAATCTCAGCGACCGTATCTATATCTTGAAAAATCGCCCTGGGCAGATTGTTTCAGAAATTAAACTAGATTGGTCTGAAGATGAGGACAAGGAAGTTCAAAAAATTGCCTACAAACGTCAAATCTTGGCAGAATTAGGCTTAGATAAGTAGAAAAATAGGGAGTTGGTGAAGATTATCCTTTACCAGCGCCCTTTTTCTTTTAAAAATGAGAAAATTTCGGTATAATAGTCAAAGATAGTCAAGGTTTAAAGAGAGAGGTGGGTTTGTTATGAGATTTAAAAATACATCGGATCATATTGAGGCCTACATCAAGGCGATTTTAGATCAATCTGGAATTGTGGAGTTGCAACGGAGTCAGTTGGCAGATACTTTCCAGGTTGTTCCTAGTCAGATTAACTATGTGATCAAGACACGCTTTACGGAAAGTAGAGGATACTTGGTTGAAAGTAAGCGTGGTGGTGGAGGTTACATTCGCATAGGACGGATTGAGTTTTCTAGTCATCATGAAATGCTCCGCGATTTGCTTTACTCAATTGGTGAGCGAGTTAGTCAAGAAATTTATGAGGATATTCTGCAGCTTTTGGTTGAGCAGGAATTGATGACCAAGCAGGAGATGAATTTGCTAGTATCAGTAGCTTTGGATCGCGTACTAGGAGAAGAAGCTCCAGTTGTTCGTGCTAATATGTTACGACAGGTCATACAAGAGGTAGATAGAAAAGGGAAGTAAGATGAACTATTCAAAAGCATTGAATGAATGTATCGAAAGTGCCTACATGGTTGCTGGCCATTTTGGAGCTCGTTACCTAGAATCTTGGCACTTGTTGATTGCCATGTCCAATCACAGTTATAGTGTGGCAGGGGCGACTTTAAATGATTATCCATATGAGATAGACCGTTTAGAAGAGGTTGCGTTGGAACTGACTGAAACCGACTACAGTCAGGATGAAACCTTTACGGAATTGCCTTTTTCTCATCGTTTGCAGGTTCTCTTTGATGAAGCCGAATATGTAGCGTCAGTGGTCCACGCAAAGGTGCTAGGGACAGAGCATGTTCTCTATGCGATCTTGCATGATGGCAATGCCTTGGCAACTCGTATCTTGGAGAGAGCAGGTTTTTCTTATGAAGACAAGAAAGATCAGGTCAAGATTGCTGCCCTTCGTCGAAATCTAGAAGAACGTGCAGGTTGGACTCGTGAAGACCTCAAGGCTTTACGCCAACGCCATCGTACAGTAGCTGATAAGCAAAATTCCATGGCTAATATGATGGGCATGCCCCAGACTCCTAGTGGTGGTCTCGAGGACTATACGCATGATTTGACAGAGCAAGCGCGTTCTGGCAAGTTAGAACCAGTCATCGGTCGGGATAAGGAAATCTCGCGTATGATTCAAATTTTGAGTCGGAAGACTAAGAATAATCCTGTCTTGGTTGGGGATGCTGGAGTCGGGAAAACAGCTCTAGCGCTTGGTCTTTCCCAGCGGATTGCTAGTGGTGATGTACCTGCGGAAATGGCCAAGATGCGCGTGTTAGAGCTTGATTTGATGAACGTTGTTGCAGGGACACGCTTCCGTGGTGACTTTGAAGAACGCATGAACAATATCATCAAGGATATTGAAGAAGATGGTCAAGTGATTCTCTTTATCGATGAACTCCACACCATCATGGGTTCTGGTAGTGGGATTGACTCAACTCTGGATGCGGCCAATATCTTGAAGCCAGCCTTGGCGCGTGGAACTTTGAGAACGGTTGGTGCGACCACTCAGGAAGAATACCAAAAACACATCGAAAAAGATGCGGCCCTTTCTCGTCGATTCGCTAAAGTGACGATTGAAGAACCAAGTGTGGCAGACAGCATGACCATTTTGCAAGGCTTGAAGGCGACTTATGAGAAGCATCACCGTGTGCAAATCACAGATGAAGCGGTTGAAACAGCGGTTAAGATGGCTCATCGTTACTTGACGAGTCGTCACTTGCCAGACTCTGCTATCGACCTCTTAGATGAAGCAGCAGCAACAGTGCAAAATAAGGCAAAGCATGTAAAAGCAGACGATTCAGGTTTGAGTCCAGCTGACAAGGCCTTGATAGATGGTAAGTGGAAACAGGCAGCTCAGTTAATCGCAAAAGAAGAGGAAGTGCCTGTCTATAAAGACTTGGTGACAGAGTCTGATATTTTGACCACCTTGAGTCGCTTGTCAGGTATCCCCGTTCAAAAACTGACTCAGACTGATGCTAAGAAATACTTAAACTTGGAAGCTGAACTGCACAAACGTGTCATCGGTCAAGATCAAGCTGTTTCAAGCATTAGCCGTGCGATTCGCCGCAACCAGTCAGGGATTCGCAGTCATAAGCGTCCGATTGGTTCCTTTATGTTCTTAGGGCCTACAGGTGTCGGTAAGACCGAATTAGCCAAGGCTTTGGCGGAAGTTCTTTTTGATGACGAATCAGCCCTTATCCGCTTTGATATGAGTGAGTATATGGAGAAATTCGCAGCCAGCCGTCTCAACGGAGCTCCTCCGGGTTATGTGGGTTATGAAGAAGGTGGGGAGTTGACCGAGAAAGTTCGCAACAAACCATACTCTGTTCTCCTCTTTGACGAGGTAGAGAAGGCCCACCCAGACATCTTTAATGTTCTCTTGCAGGTGCTAGATGATGGTGTCTTGACAGATAGTAAGGGACGCAAGGTCGACTTTTCAAATACCATTATCATCATGACATCAAACCTTGGTGCGACAGCCCTTCGTGATGACAAGACCGTCGGATTTGGGGCAAAGGACATTCGTTTTGACCAGGAGAATATGGAAAAACGCATGTTCGAAGAGCTGAAAAAGGCTTATAGACCTGAGTTTATCAACCGTATTGATGAAAAGGTGGTCTTCCATAGCCTGTCTAGCGACCATATGCAGGAAGTGGTGAAGATTATGGTCAAACCTTTAGTGGCAAGTTTGGCTGAAAAAGGCATTGACTTGAAATTACAAGCTTCCGCACTGAAATTATTGGCAAATCAAGGATATGACCCAGAGATGGGAGCTCGTCCACTTCGCAGAACCCTGCAAACAGAAGTGGAAGACAAGTTGGCAGAACTTCTTCTTAAGGGAGATTTGGTGGCAGGCAGCACACTTAAGATTGGTGTTAAAGCAGGCCAGTTAAAATTTGATATTGCATAAAAATGGAGAATCAGGAGCAATCTTGGTTCTCTTTTTTGCTAGTTTTTTATAAAAAACAATAAAAAACTATTGACAAAACAAAAATATAGTTTATAATAAAAACATAGATAATGAAAATATCAAAAAATATAAAAAGGCAATAGGTTTATGAAAAAGAAAACAGCAGTGGTATTTGGAACCTTTGCTCCGCTTCATCAAGGACATATCGATCTAATCCAGCGAGCCAAACGGCAGTGTGACCAGGTCTGGGTTGTCGTTTCAGGTTATGAGGGCGACAGAGGGGGACAGGTAGGCTTAACGCTTCAAAAAAGATTCCGCTATATCCGAGAGGCCTTTCGTGATGACGAGTTGACCTCCGTTTGCAAGTTGGATGAGACTAATCTTCCCCGTTACCCTATGGGCTGGCAGGAGTGGTTGGATCAAATGTTAGCGGAGATTTCCTATGATGAAACCCAGCAAGAACTAATTTTCTTTGTGGGAGAAGCAGACTACCAGCAAGAATTATCAAATCGTGGCTTTGAGACTGTCTTGCAAGAAAAAAAGTTTGGTATCTCAGCTACTATGATTCGAGAAAATCCAAGCAAATATTGGAAATATATCGCTCAACCCTTCCGTCGTCAGTTTACAAAGAAAGTGTTGATTATGGGAAGTGCCAGCAATGGGAAGACCACTCTAGCCAAGGATTTGGCAAGGTATTACGATGCACCCGTCAGTCTGGAATACGCACGTGAGTACCAGATCAAAAACAATGTCCGTGACGATGAATTGACTCCAAAAGATTACTATTATCTCCTTTTAGGACAGTATGACCAGACCTCTAAATTAATCGACAGTAATGCCAATAGGGGACTGGTGATAGCTGATACCAACTCCTTAGTAACCAAGGGCTACTATGATTATTACATGGAGACTGAGGACCAAGGGGATTTATCAGGAGAGACTTTTGATAATCTCTTTGCCTCAATCTTAGCTAAGGAAAAATGGGACTTGATTCTCTTTGTGCAGCCTGTCGGCTCCTATGTCAATGACGGATTTAGAGATATGACCATGGCAGAAGACCATATTCGTCATAGTTTTTCCCAGCATTTGGACCAGATGAGAGAGCGATATTTAACCACCATTCCACTAGTTTATCTAGCTGAGGATT
Organism: Streptococcus sp. CL6.35; assembly: GCF_049737915.1. Taxonomy (GTDB): domain Bacteria; phylum Bacillota; class Bacilli; order Lactobacillales; family Streptococcaceae; genus Streptococcus. The sequence goes on from NZ_JBKOTU010000002.1 coordinate 61,188, forward strand.
ATCTAGGAAATTATGAAGTAGCAAAAGTGGCTATTGATGCCATTTACCAAGCAGATTAGGAGAAAAATATGAAAAAACTAACTGAAAAAATCACACAATTTATCGAAAACTTTAAAAATGTCCATGCGGAAGCTCGTAAGATCGGTTTTGCAGGAATCATGCACCTGCTCTGGAAAGATCTCTTTGTGGGCCGTAGCCTCTTCCAGTGGTTGTATCTCATCGCCTTGTCAAGTGTTCCCTTGATCTTGGAATTCACGCAAAATACAGAAAGTCATGACTGGATGAGCTTGTTTGCCTCTTGGACTGGGATTGTCTGTGTTATCTTGGTAGCAGAAGGACGTGCAAGTAATTATCTCTTTGGGGCTATCAACTCTGCTATCTATTTGATTTTGGCCATGAATGCGACTTTTTATGGTGAAGTTTTGACGACTGTTTACTTCTTCGTCATGCAGCCGATTGGTCTCTATGCTTGGCTGTCTAACCGTATCAATGACCAAGGAAAAGCAGAAGAATCTCATTTTGAAGCTAAGAAATTATCTGTACTTGACTGGCTCAAGTACTTAGCCTTGACTGCTATCATCTGGATTGGTATGGGCTTAGCTTACCAAAGTATCCATAGTGCTCGCCCTTTCCGTGATAGTGTTACCGATGCGACCAATGGTGTCGGCCAGCTCTTGATGACACGTCTCTATCGCGAGCAATGGATTTTCTGGATTGCAACCAATCTCTTTAGTATCTACCTTTGGTGGGGTGAAAATATCCATATTCAAGGGATGTACTGGGTCTACACACTCAATAGTCTAGTAGGTTGGTACCAATGGACCAAGGCAGTTCGTAAGGAGGCATAAAATGGCGGATACGATGATTCCAGCAGGGATGACGGAAAAAGAATTTTTTGAAGTTCATGCAAGTCAGGAAGAGTTTTTAGACTGGTACTACAAGCAGGAACTCCCTCAATACGAAAAACCAAGTGTGACGGTGGATATGGTAGCCTACTGCTTTGTCGAAGGAAAGATCAAGCTCTTATTAATTCGTCGCAAGGCTCACCCTTATCAAAATTGTTTGGCCTTAGTTGGAGGATTTATGGACAAGGGCGAAGATGCTGCGCATGCCTGTCAGCGTGAGGTGAGAGAAGAAGTTAATCTCGATCTTCCTTTGGAAAAAATTGAGCAATTGATGACCGTATCGACCCCCGGCCGTGACCCACGGGGCTGGACAGTGACCATTGCCCACTTGGTTTATCTGCCTAGTCGTGCATTAGAACTTGTTCAAGCAGGAGACGATGCCAAGGATGTCGTTTTCGTAGATGTCGATTTTCAGACAGGCAAGTGCTTCTTAAAGGGAGTAGAGTTGGAGGAGCAAGCCTTCGCTTTTGACCATTATGCCATTATCCAAGAATCCATCAAACGAATCCAAGGCCGTCTCGACTGGAATCCGACCTTCCTTTATCTGCTGGAGGAGGAGTTCACTGTCTACGAAGGAACTGAACTGGTCAATCTTATCAACCCCGGTCGTCCAATCGTCAGCAATAACTTTCTCGTAAAATACGGAGAATATGTAGAAGAAGTCGGACTCAAACGAGTGCCTAAAAAGAAACCAAGAAAAACCTATCGATTGAAATAAAAAACGAGGTCGGGACAAAGTTCCCGATCTCTTTATTTGCCTTTATTAGTTTGATTTGCTGTTGCGACTGTTTTAGGGATGGCTATCTTTCTTAGAATTACTCAACATGTGAGTAAAGAAGTCTTTGTATCGATACTTGAGATATTTCTCATGTAAAAATAACAAAGCGATGTAGACAATCATAAAGCTTGTAGTCAGATAGAAGACATCAAATGCAGTTCGCGCATAGTAAGTGGCTGTTTCATAAGAGCAAATAGCTCCCAAAATCAACCAAGGAAGATACTTGTAATATTTGCTTAACATAAGCCTACACCTCCTATATTCTATTTCAATGTTATTATATTCCTTTGCACTTAAAGTTGCAAGCGATTACAAAAAAACGAATTCAAATTTTTAATAGGAAAATCTCCTGTTTTTCTGTTTTATTACGAATAGAAGAGTAGGAGGAGTAAATGTATCTAAAGTATTTAAGATTTTTAAAATAGTTTAGATAAATTGTTGACATATTCAAATGCGAATGTTACAATTATATTACAAAAAGATTTCTTCATATTTCTAAAATATTACAAAGGAGTAGAAAAATGAAAAAGAAAACCTATATCAAATTGATGGCAGCAACTGTATTGGCTTCTACCTTGCTACTGGGAGCTTGTGGAAATAAAAAGGAAACAACTCAAGCAAGCAGTTCTGCTAAGACAAGCCAATCATCAAGCTCTAAAGCAGCTTCTGCTAGCAAAGAAAGCAAGACTCAGAAGTCCTCAAGTTCAGCTTCATCTGAAAAGGCTAAGGCATCTACTGATCAATCTTCAGCAACTGCAACGCCATCACAAGCGGCACCTGCACCAGAGCAAAGACAGGGTCAAGAAGTGTCTAATCAACAGGCGGCTAGTCAACAAACTCCTGCTCAGGCTTCTTCAACTCAACAGGCTCCTCAAGCCCAGTCTAACCAATCAAGCTATGATCCTACAACTGACCGCAAACTTCAAGACAAGCAAGCAGAACAAAATAAACGCTACAAGGGTGTGTTAACCATGGTAGATGGTGATTTCTCAGCTGCAGCCGGAAATTGGAAGGGAGCCAATGGCGAAACCATTACAGTTTCATCCGGCGGTCAATTCACAGTAGAATCTGCTGATGGAAAGAAAGAAAACTACTCTATCAGAGGCTATTCTTATACTCTTGATGATGGCAAGTATAATGCCAAAATCGGTGGAGGGAAAGTCATCCAAATTACAACAGGAGCGGATGGCAAGGTTTCCAGTGTTGCTTTGAGTCAATAATAAAATTTGGTGCTTTAACTTTTACTAGAAATCGTGCTGTAAAAGAGTGAGCCAACTGTTTTTCACTTAGTTTCTCCAAGAGAAAGTGGTATAATAAAAAAATCAAAGGAAAACGAGTGATAATACATGGCGGATAAATTAATATTACCTCAAAACACACGACTAATGGGAGTATTTCTTGGATTTGTAGGTGGTTCTTTGGATGTGTTTTGCCATATTCAATACCATAGTTTGGTAGCGACACAGACAGGGAATATTCTCCTACTTATATCTGATTGGCACGACTCAAATGTTATTAATACGATGCTACGATTCTGCTCAATTATCTTCTTTTCTCTAGGATTTCTGTTTGCCCTACACATGAAAGAATACCGCAAAACGGCCTACTGGCGAGTTAAGATGTTGCTTCCTTTATTTATTGGGACACTTATTTTGCCTTTCTTTTCACGATCTCCTCTATTAGAAGTTCCTTTCATCGCTTTTGGAACAGGAATGATGATGCTAACATTTACGGGTAGCTTGATTGAAGATCATCCCTATGTCATTTTTATGACGTCTGGAAATTACCGAAAGATGTTGACCGCTTTGTATCGCATTGCTAGAAGAGAAGGAAATATCCAAGAATACCGTCGTCAAGCCTTAAATTATGGGATTGTTGTGGGAAGTTTCATAGTGGGGGCAATCAGCTTGGCTGTATTGATGCATTTTCTTCATGAATGGTCTGTTTGGATTATCAGCCTCAATTTGTTTTTGATTATGTCCTACTATATAGCTAGAGTGAAGCAATTAGATTTACAAGATGAAAACATATAAAAAACGACAAGACTCATTTTTGAGCTTTGTCGTTTTTGTGAGTTGTAGATGTGAGACTATGCTTTATCCAATTGCAAGAGTGCCTCAATCTCTGCTAGGGTGCTAGCTTGTGAAATAGCTCCACGGAGCTTGGCTGCGCCAGATGTTCCACGGAGGTAGTGAGGAGCGAGGCCCCGGAATTCACGAACTGCGACGTTTTCTCCTTTGAGGTTAATCAAGCGTTTCAAGTGTTCGTAGGCGATTTTCATCTTGTCCTCAAAGGTCAAATCAGGTAGGATTTCTCCTGTTTCAAAGTAGTGGTTGATTTGGTTGAAGAGGTAAGGATTTCCCATGGCAGCGCGGCCAATCATAACTGCGTCAGCACCGACTTCTTCGATGCGTTGTTTGGCTTCTTGGACCGTACGGATATCACCGTTGGCGATAAATGGAATCTTGGTCAGAGCTTGAGCTACGTCGTGCAAGGTCTCAAGGTCTGCGTGACCTGTATACATTTGCTCACGGGTACGGCCATGCATAGCGAGGGCAGAAACACCTGCTGCCTCAGCAGCGAGGGCATTTTCTACTGCCAGAGATGGGTCGGCCCAGCCGGTACGCATCTTGACGGTGAGGGGAATATCAAGGACAGACTGAACCTTGTTGATGATAGAGTAAATCTTGTCTGGATCCTTGAGCCACATAGCGCCAGCTTCGTTTTTCACGATTTTGTTAACTGGGCAGCCCATGTTGATATCGACTATATCGGTCTTGGTATTTTCTTGGATGAATTCTGCTGCGCGCGCTAGGCTGTCTTCATCACTACCAAAAAGTTGGATAGAAACAGGGTTTTCACCTTCATCGATATGAAGCATGTGCAGGGTTTTTTCATTGTTGTATTGGATTCCCTTGTCAGAGACCATTTCCATTACAACGAGTCCAGCTCCAAGCTCTTTTGCGATAGTACGAAAGGCTGAGTTGGTCACGCCAGCCATGGGTGCTAAAACGGTACGATTGGGAATCTCAACATTGCCAATCATAAAAGGTGTATTAAGATTTGTCACGAATGAGTTCCTCCAGGTCGTTTTCATCAAAGTTGTAAGTAGTTTGGCAGAATTGACAAGTGATTTCTGCTCCGTGGTCTTCCTCTTTCATTTCCTGCAAGTCTGAGCTTGGAAGGCTAGCAAGAGCGTTCATAAAGCGCTCATGGCTACAGTCACATTGGAAACGGATTTCTTCTTCAGAAAGACGCTTGTAGGCCTCGTCGCCGTAGATAGCCTTGAGGAGGGCTTCAATATGGTCTTCACTCTCTAGAAGAGTCGAGATAGCTGGCATTTCTTGGATGCGTTTTTCAAAGCGAGCAATCTCTTCTTCCTTGGCTCCTGGTAAGACTTGGACTAGGAAACCACCTGCAACCTTGACCTTGTCTTCTTCGTCTAAAAGGACATTGAGGCCGACTGCAGAAGGGGTCTGTTGGCTTTCAGTCAGGTAAAAGGCAAGGTCTTCACCGATTTCTCCAGAGATGAGAGGAGTCATAGAGTTGTAAGGGTTTCCAGTACCGTAGTCTGTGATAACGAGGAATTGACCATTTCCAACAAAAGGTCCAACTAGGACTTCACCAGTTGCAGTCTTTTTGATGTCGACACCAGGATTTTGAACGTAACCTTTGACATTCCCCTTGGTATCAGCGACGGTGATGATAGCACCTAGAGAGCTAGAACCCAGCACCTTAACTGTTAGTTTGGTATTTCCTTTTTCATTGGCTGCGAGAATCTGGCTAGCGATAAGGGTACGACCAAGTGCAACGGTTGAACTGGCTTGAGTTTGATGTTTTTCTTGAGCAGTGCGGACGGTTTCAGTGCTATCAAGGACAAAAGCACGAAAGGCGCCGCTTTCTGATATAGTTTTAATAATTTTATCCATAGCTACTATTTTAGCACAAAAATTCCCAAAGGGGGAGCCGTGTGTTTGCTGATTTTCAGGATAATAGACCAGGAAATCAGCATGAAAATAAAAAGAGAAACAGATTATTTCATCATTTTTAAGTTTTGTGTTATTCTAAAGGAAGAAAATGAAAGGGGTAACAAATGTATTTAGGAGATTTGATGGAAAAGGCCGAATCTGGCCAATTTTCAATCCTTTCCTTTCTGTTACAAGAGTCTCAGACGACTGTCAAGGCTGTAATGGAGGAAACAGGATTTTCAAAAGCAACTCTAACCAAATATGTCACCCTACTTAATGACAAGGCTTTGGATAGTGGCTTAGAGCTGACTATTCACTTAGAAGATGAAAATCTGCGTCTATCGATCGGTGCAGCTACCAAGGGGAGAGATATTCGGAGCTTGTTTTTGGAGAATGCTGTTAAATACCAGATTTTGGTTTATCTTCTCTACCACCAACAGTTTTTAGCCCATCAATTGGCTCAAGAATTGATGATTAGTGAGGCTACGCTTGGTCGCCACTTAGCTAGTCTAAATCAGATTTTGTCAGAATTTGACTTATCCATCCAAAATGGACGTTGGCGAGGTCCAGAGCATCAGATTCGCTATTTCTATTTCTGTCTTTTTCGCAAGGTCTGGTCAAGTCAGGAGTGGGAAGGTCACATGCAGAAACCAGAGAGAAAGCAGGAGATTGGCAGTTTAGAGGAAATCTGCGGTGCGAGTTTGTCTTCGGGGCAGAAATTGGATTTGGTTCTCTGGGCTCACATTAGTCAACAGCGTCTTCGGGTCAATGCTTGTCAGTTTCAAGTGATAGAAGAGAAAATGCGGGGGTATTTTGACAATATTTTCTACCTTCGTTTGCATCGAAAGGCTCCGTCATTTTTCGCTGGACAACACCTTCCTCTAGGAACTGAGGATGGGGAGATGATGATTTTCTTCTCTTTCCTCCTATCTCATCGCATTCTTCCTCTTCATACTATGGAGTATATTCTTGGATTTGGAGGGCAGTTGGCAGCTTTACTGACGCAATTGATTCAAGAAATGAAGAAGGAGGAGTTACTGGGTGATTATACAGAGGACCATGTTACCTATGAACTCAGTCAGCTTTGTGCTCAAGTCTATCTTTATAAGGGCTATATTTTACAGGATCGCTACAAGTACAAGTTAGAGAATCGTCATCCATATTTACTGATGGAACATGATTTTAGGGGGACGGCAGAGGAGATTTTTCATGCTCTACCTGCCTTTCGGCAGGGGACGGATTTGGATAAGAAAATTCTCTGGGAATGGCTTCAGTTGATGGAATATATGGCAGAAAATGGTGGTCAGCATATGCGGATTGGTCTGGATTTGACATCTGGTTTTCTTGTCTTTTCAAGGATGGCAGCCATTTTAAAACGGTATTTGGAATACAATCGTTTTATTACCATTGAAGCCTATGACCGAACTCGACATTATGATTTGCTGGTTACCAATAACCCGATTCATAAGAAGGAACAAACACCAGTCTATTATTTAAAAAATGACTTGGATATGGAAGATTTGGCGGCTATTCGTCAGTTATTATTCACTTAAAAGGCTTGGTCGTTCCAGGTCTTTTTTGTGAAATTCACACAATCTCCTCACATTTTTTAAAAAATTAAAAAAAGTTGATAAACAAGAAAGCGCTTTATTTTGTATACTAGTAAGTGTAAAGAGGAAACATCCTCAAGATCTTTATCAGGAGGACAGCACATGTCACAAGAAAAATACATCATGGCCATTGACCAGGGGACTACAAGCTCTCGTGCCATTATTTTCAACAAAAAAGGAGAAAAGGTCAGCTCGAGTCAAAAAGAGTTTACCCAGATTTTCCCTCAGGCAGGTTGGGTAGAGCACAATGCCAATGAAATTTGGAACTCAGTCCAGTCAGTTATTGCGGGTGCTTTCATCGAAAGTGGTGTCAAGCCAAGTCAAATCGAAGCAATCGGAATTACCAACCAACGTGAAACAACTGTTGTCTGGGATAAGAAAACAGGGCTCCCTATCTACAACGCTATCGTTTGGCAGTCTCGCCAAACAGCCCCTTTAGCTGAGCAACTAAAAAACCAAGGTTATGTGGAAAAATTCCATGAAAAGACTGGTTTGATCATCGATGCTTACTTCTCTGCTACCAAGGTTCGTTGGATTTTGGACCATGTAGAAGGCGCTCAAGAGCGAGCAGAAAAAGGGGAATTGCTCTTTGGTACTATCGATACTTGGTTGGTTTGGAAATTGACTGACGGTGCGGCTCACGTGACTGACTACTCAAATGCAGCTCGTACCATGCTTTATAACATTAAAGAACTCAAATGGGATGACGAGATTTTGGAAATCCTCAACATTCCTAAGGCTATGCTGCCAGAAGTTCGTTCTAACTCTGAAATCTACGGTAAGACAGCCCCATTCCATTTCTATGGTGGAGAAGTTCCAATCTCAGGTATGGCTGGAGACCAACAAGCAGCTCTCTTTGGACAGTTGGCCTTTGAACCAGGTATGGTCAAGAATACTTATGGAACAGGTTCTTTCATCATCATGAATACTGGTGAAGAGATGCAGTTGTCTGAAAACAATCTCTTGACAACGATTGGTTACGGAATCAACGGCAAGGTTTACTATGCCTTGGAAGGTTCAATCTTCATCGCAGGAAGCGCCATTCAGTGGCTTCGTGACGGTCTTCGCATGGTAGAAAATTCACCAGAATCTGAAAAATACGCTCGTGATTCTCACAACAATGATGAAGTTTATGTCGTTCCAGCCTTTACAGGTCTAGGTGCTCCATACTGGAACCAAAACGCTCGCGGTTCTGTCTTTGGCTTAACTCGTGGAACAACTAAAGAAGACTTTATTAAGGCGACTTTGCAATCTATCGCTTATCAAGTGCGTGATATCATCGATACGATGCAAGTGGATGCGCAGACAGCTATCCAAGTCTTGAAAGTAGACGGTGGTGCAGCTATGAACAATTTCCTCATGCAGTTCCAAGCTGACATTTTGGGAATCGATATCGCACGCGCCAAAAACTTGGAAACAACAGCTCTAGGTGCAGCCTTCCTAGCAGGTTTGTCAGTGGGCTATTGGAAGGACTTGGATGAGTTGAAACTCTTGAACGAGACAGGAGAACTCTTTGAGCCATCTATGAACGAATCGCGCAAGGAACAACTCTACAAGGGCTGGAAGAAGGCTGTAAAAGCAACCCAAGTCTTTGCGGAAATAGACGACTAATACTGGAAGAATAAAGTGACTTAGTTAGAAAGTGTGTAAAAATGGAATTTTCAAAGAAAACACGTGAATTATCAATTCAAAAAATGCAGGAACGTACCTTGGACCTCTTGATTATCGGTGGAGGAATTACAGGGGCTGGTGTAGCCTTGCAGGCAGCAGCTAGTGGTCTAGATACTGGTTTGATTGAAATGCAGGACTTCGCAGAAGGGACATCCAGCCGTTCAACAAAACTGGTTCACGGAGGACTACGTTACCTTAAGCAATTTGATGTAGAAGTGGTATCAGATACAGTTTCTGAACGTGCAGTGGTTCAACAAATCGCTCCACACATTCCGAAACCAGACCCAATGCTCTTGCCAGTTTACGATGAAGATGGAGCTACTTTTAGCCTCTTCCGTCTTAAAGTAGCTATGGATCTTTACGACCTCTTGGCAGGTGTCAACAACACACCAGCTGCTAACAAGGTTTTGAGCAAGGAAGAAGTCTTGGAACGCCAGCCAAACTTGAAGAAAGAAGGTTTGGTAGGAGGTGGAGTTTATCTTGACTTCCGTAACAACGATGCGCGTCTCGTGATCGAAAACATCAAACGTGCCAACCAGGACGGTGCCCTCATTGCTAACCACGTGAAGGCAGAAGGCTTCCTCTTTGACGAAAGTGGCAAGATTACAGGTGTTGTAGCTCGTGATCTCTTGACAGACCAAGTCTTTGAAATCAAGGCCCGTCTGGTTATTAACACAACAGGTCCTTGGAGCGACAAGGTGCGCAATTTGTCTAATAAGGGAACACAATTCTCACAAATGCGTCCAACTAAGGGAGTTCACTTGGTAGTGGATTCAAGCAAGATCAAGGTTTCACAGCCAGTTTACTTTGATACAGGTTTGGGTGATGGCCGTATGGTCTTTGTTCTCCCACGTGAAAACAAGACTTACTTCGGTACAACGGATACAGACTACACAGGTGATTTGGAACATCCAAAAGTGACGCAGGAAGATGTAGATTACCTACTTGGCATTGTCAATAACCGCTTCCCAGAAGCCAACATTACTATTGATGATATCGAAAGCAGCTGGGCAGGTCTTCGTCCATTGATCGCAGGCAATAGCGCTTCTGACTACAATGGAGGAAATAACGGAACCATCAGTGATGAAAGCTTTAACAACTTGATTACGACTGTTGAATCTTACCTCTCTAAAGAAAAAACTCGTGAAGATGTAGAGGCTGCTGTTAGCAAGCTTGAAAGCAGTACCTCTGAGAAACATTTGGACCCATCTGCAGTTTCTCGTGGTTCTAGCTTGGACCGAGATGATAATGGTCTCTTGACCCTTGCTGGTGGTAAAATCACAGACTACCGTAAGATGGCTGAAGGAGCTATGGAGCGCGTGGTTGACATCCTCAAAGCAGAATTTGACCGTAGCTTTAAACTCATCAATTCTAAGACTTACCCTGTTTCAGGTGGGGAATTGAACCCAGCAAATGTGGACTCAGAAATCGAAGCCTTTGCGCAACTTGGAGTGTCACGTGGTTTGGATAGCAAGGAAGCTCATTACCTAGCAAATCTTTATGGTTCAAATGCACCGAAAGTCTTTGCTCTTGCTCATAGTTTAGAACAAGCACCAGGACTCAGCTTGGCAGATACCTTGTCCCTTCACTATGCAATGCGCAATGAGTTGGCTCTGAGCCCAGTTGACTTCCTCCTTCGTCGTACCAACCACATGCTCTTTATGCGTGATAGTTTGGATAGCATCGTTGAGCCAGTTTTGGATGAAATGGGACGATTCTATGACTGGACTGAAGAAGAAAAAGCCGCTTACCGTGCGGATGTCGAAGCAGCTCTTGCTAACAACGATTTAGCAGAATTAAAAAATTAAGAAAAAATCAAAGAGGTGGAGGGCAGGCCTCCTTGTCGCCCGCCCCTTCTTTTTAATGGAGACAGAAAGATGATGAATGAATTATTTGGAGAATTTCTAGGGACTTTAATCCTAATTCTTCTAGGAAATGGTGTTGTTGCTGGTGTGGTTCTTCCAAAAACCAAGAGCAACAGCTCAGGTTGGATTGTGATTACGATGGGTTGGGGGATTGCAGTTGCGGTTGCAGTATTTGTATCTGGCAAGCTCAGTCCAGCTCATTTAAACCCAGCTGTGACAATTGGTGTGGCTTTAAAAGGTGACTTGCCTTGGGCTTCCGTTTTGCCTTATATCTTAGCCCAGTTCGCAGGGGCTATGCTCGGTCAGATTTTGGTTTGGTTGCAATTCAAACCACATTATGAGGCAGAAGAAAATGCAGGAAATATTTTGGCTACTTTCAGCACAGGCCCAGCTATAAAAGATACTGTATCAAACTTGATTAGCGAAATCCTTGGCACCTTTGTATTGGTATTGACAATCTTTGCTTTGGGACTTTATGACCTTCAAGCAGGAATCGGAACCTTTGCAGTGGGAACTTTGATTGTCGGTATCGGTCTATCACTAGGTGGGACAACAGGTTATGCCTTGAACCCTGCACGTGACCTTGGACCTCGTATCATGCACAGTATCCTTCCAATTTCAAACAAGGGAGACGGAGACTGGTCTTATGCCTGGATTCCTGTTGTGGGACCTGTTATCGGTGCAGCCTTGGCCGTGCTTGTATTCTCACTTTTCTAATCTAGAAAACAATTATGTTGATAAAGCTTGAGATGAAAATCTCAGGCTTTTTTAAAAATATACATAGAAAAACCGCATAATTTTAAAATTAGCTTAAATATAATGAAAATCTACGGCAAACAATTGAAAAAATACTATATAAAGTGGTACAATGGTAGAAAAATAAGCTAGTAAGAATCACTCTTATTTTAGCGAAAAATTACAGAAATGAATGGTTTTTCTTGATGAAACAGAGAAAAGAATTGTACCTCTTTCTTGGTCGGACAGCCTTGTATTTTCTTATCTTTCTGGGGCTGCTTTACTTTTTTAGCTATCTTGGTCAGGGTCAAGGAAGCTTTATCTATAATGAATTTTAACTTGAAGGAGAATCCCTATTGTGTCAAATAAACCAATAGTAGATATGATTGAAACCATTGAGCATTTTGCTCAGACACAGCCTAGCTATCCTGTTTACAATGTTTTGGGACAGGAACACACTTATGGAGATTTAAAGGCTGATTCGGATAGTTTGGCTGCAGCCATTGATCAACTGGATTTGCCAGAGAAGTCTCCTGTGGTCGTTTTTGGTGGCCAAGAATATGAAATGTTGGCAACCTTTGTAGCGCTGACTAAGTCAGGTCATGCCTACATTCCCATTGACAGTCATTCAGCCTTGGAGCGAGTTTCAGCTATTTTAGAAGTAGCAGAGCCAAGCTTGATTATTGCCATCTCAGACTTTCCATTGGAGCAGGTTTCTACACCGATGATGACTCTAGCTCAGGTTCAAGAAGCCTTTGCTCAAGGGTCTAGCTATGAGATCACGCATCCAGTCAAGGGAGATGATAACTACTACATTATCTTTACTTCTGGTACAACTGGTAAGCCTAAAGGAGTGCAGATTTCACATGATAACCTCCTCAGCTTTACCAACTGGATGATTACGGATAAGGAATTTGCGACGCCAAGTCGTCCGCAAATGCTGGCTCAGCCACCTTATTCTTTTGACCTGTCTGTCATGTACTGGGCACCGACCTTGGCACTGGGTGGTACGCTTTTCGCTCTTCCTTCAGCCATTACTCAGGATTTTAAGCAACTCTTTGCGACCATCTTTTCATTGCCAATCGCTATCTGGACATCAACGCCTTCTTTTGCGGATATGGCCATGTTATCAGAAGACTTCAACAGCGAGAAAATGCCAGGTATCACGCATTTTTACTTTGATGGCGAAGAATTGACGGTCAAAACGGCTCAAAAACTACGTGAGCGTTTCCCCAATGCCCATATTATCAATGCCTACGGTCCAACAGAAGCGACAGTAGCCCTGTCAGCTGTTGCTGTGACAGACGAGATGTTGGCAACTCTCAAACGCCTACCAATCGGCTATACCAAGGCTGATTCTCCAACCTTTATCATTGACGAGGAAGGCAATAAATTGCCAAATGGCGAACAGGGAGAAATCATTGTTTCTGGACCAGCCGTTTCAAAAGGTTATATGAACAATCCTGAAAAAACGGCAGAAGCCTTCTTTGAGTTTGAAGGTCTACCAGCCTACCATACAGGAGATGTGGGAACTATGACAGATGAAGGCTTGCTTCTCTACGGCGGACGCATGGACTTCCAGATTAAGTTCAACGGTTACCGCATTGAGTTAGAAGATGTCTCTCAAAACCTAAATAAGTCTCGCTTTATCGAGTCTGCTGTAGCTGTACCACGTTATAATAAAGACCACAAGGTGCAAAATCTATTGGCTTATGTCATCTTGAAAGACGGTGTTCGTGAGCAGTTTGAGCGAGATATTGATATTACCAAGGCTATCAAGGAAGATTTAACAGATATCATGATGTCCTACATGATGCCGTCTAAATTCCTTTATCGAGACAGTTTGCCACTGACTCCAAATGGAAAGATTGACATCAAAGGATTGATTAACGAGGTGAATAGCAGATGATGGAGTTCTTTCAACAGCTTCCTCATTTAGAGCCATACGGCAATCCTCAGTATTTTGTCTACGTGATTGCTGCAACCTTACCTATCTTTATTGGCCTCTTTTTCAAGAAACGCTTTGCCTGGTATGAAGTGCTGGTTAGCCTCTTCTTTATCGTCACCATGTTGGTGGGTGGGAAGACCAATCAATTGGCAGCCTTGGGTATTTACCTTTGCTGGGAGATATTGCTCTTACTCTTCTATAAGCATTATCGAAAAAGTAAGGATGGCAAGTGGGTCTTCTACCTAGTTAGCTTTCTATCCCTCCTTCCGATTATCTTTGTCAAGGTGCAGCCAGCTATCAATGGAACGCAGTCTTTGCTTGGATTTTTGGGAATTTCTTACCTGACCTTTCGTTCGGTTGGGATTATCATCGAGCTGAGAGATGGAGTGATTAAGGATTTTACCCTCTGGGAATTCCTCCGTTTTCTTCTCTTCATGCCGACTTTCTCGAGTGGTCCAATTGATCGCTTTAAGCGTTTTAATGAAAATTATCAGACCATTCCTGAGCGGGATGAGTTGCTGGATATGTTGGATGAATCTGTTCGCTATATCATGTGGGGATTTTTGTACAAGTTTATCCTAGCTCATATTTTAGGAGAGACCTTACTCCCTCCTCTGAAGAATCTAGCCCTGCAGTCAGGTGGCTTCTTTAACCACTATGCCTTGGCAGTTATGTATACCTTTGGTCTGGAGCTTTTCTTTGACTTTGCAGGTTACTCTATGTTTGCCTTAGCCATTTCAAATTTGATGGGAATTCGTAGCCCTATCAACTTTAATAAGCCCTTTTTATCAAGGGATTTAAAGGAATTTTGGAATCGTTGGCATATGAGTCTGTCCTTCTGGTTCCGTGACTTTGTCTTTATGCGAATGGTCATGGTGTTGACTAGAAAGAAGGTCTTTAAAAATCGCAATGTAACCTCAAGTGTGGCCTACATTGTAAATATGCTGATTATGGGATTTTGGCATGGCGTGACCTGGTACTACATCGCCTATGGACTCTTTCATGGATTGGGTTTGGTCATCAATGACGCTTGGGTTCGTAAGAAAAAAACACTCAATAAGGAACGGAAAAAAGCAGGGAAGCCTGCTCTACCTGAGAATCGCTGGATTCAGTTGCTTGGCATGGTTATCACCTTCCATGTCGTCATGCTGTCATTCTTAATCTTTTCTGGATTCTTGAATGATTTATGGTTTAAAAAATAAAGGAAATAAAATATGGATATCAAATCAGAAGTTATCGAAATTATTGATGAGTTGTTTATGGAAGATGTTTCTGACATGATGGATGAAGATCTTTTTGATGCAGGTGTCTTGGATAGTATGGGAACGGTAGAGTTGATTGTGGAGATTGAAAACCGTTTTGACATTCGCGTTCCTGTAACAGAGTTTGGTCGCGACGACTGGAATACAGCCAATAAAATCATAGCTGGTATTGTGGAGCTACAAAATGCTTAAACGCTTATGGATGATTTTCGGGCCCATCTTCATAGCTGGATTTTTGGTTCTTCTACTCATCTTTTTTTATCCAAGTACAACAAGCCATAATCTGACGGAGGAGAAATATTCGGCGGCTTCTGTTAGTGTAGAGAGTTTTAAAGAGAGAAGCCAAAAAGTAAGGGCTCTTACAGATCCAAATATGCGTTTTGTTCCCTTCTTTGGCTCCAGTGAATGGCTTCGTTTTGACGGTGCCCATCCTGCGGTATTGGCTGAGAAATACAACCGCTCTTATCGCCCCTATCTTTTAGGACAGAGGGGAGCTGCATCGCTCAACCAGTATTTTGGGATGCAACAGATGTTGCCACAACTGGAGAATAAACAAGTTGTATATGTCATCTCGCCCCAGTGGTTTAGTAAAAATGGCTATGAGCCAGCAGCCTTCCAGCAGTATTTTAATGGGGATCAGTTGACGAGTTTTCTGGAACATCAATCTGGAGATCAGGCTAGTCAATATGCAGCGACCCGCTTACTACAGCAGTTTCCAAATGTAGCTATGAAGGACCTGGTTCAGAAGTTGGCAAGTAAAGAAGAATTGTCGACGGCAGACAATGAAATGATTGAATTATTGGCTCGTTTTAATGAACGTCAAGCTTCCTTTTTTGGTCAGTTTTCGGTTAGAGGCTATTTCAAATACGATAAGCATGTAGCTAAGTATTTAAAGACCTTGCCAGATCAGTTTTCTTATCAAGCTATAGAAGATGTTGTCAAAGCAGATGCAGAAAAGAATACTTCTAATAATGATCTGGGAATGGAGAATTATTTCTATAATACACAGATTAAGAAGGATTTGAATAAATTAAAGGATTCTCAGAAAAATTTTACCTATCTCAAGTCGCCAGAATATAATGACTTGCAGTTAGTGTTGACACAGTTTTCTAAATCCAAGGTAAACCCGATTTTTATCATTCCACCTGTTAATAAAAAATGGATGGACTATGCTGGTTTACGAGAGGATATGTACCAACAAACGGTGCAGAAGATTCGCTACCAGTTAGAAAGTCAAGGTTTTACCAATATAGCAGATTTTTCTAAGGACGGTGGGGAAGCTTTCTTTATGAAGGATACCATTCACCTTGGTTGGTTAGGTTGGTTGGCATTTGATAAGGCCGTTGATCCTTTCCTATCCAATCCCACACCAGCTCCGACTTATCATCTGAATGAGCGCTTTTTCAGTAAAGACTGGGCGACTTATGATGGAGATGTCAAGGAATTTCAATAGATCATAATATAGAAGAGTTCAAGGATGAAACTAGTTTTCACGTTTTTTCTTGACTCTTTTTTTGGTTGTGATATAATTAACCAGTAAATAATTTTTCAAAGAATAGTATTTTTCTCTTAAAATAAAGAGAAGTCCAAAAGGAAAGGAGTCAGATATGAGACAGCTAGCGAAGGATATCGATGCCTTTTTAAATGAGGTGATTTTGCAGGCGGAAAATCAGCATGAAATCCTAATAGGTCATTGTACTAGCGAGGTGGCCCTGACCAATACTCAGGAGCACATTCTCATGCTCTTGTCAGAGGAATCTTTAACAAATTCAGAGTTGGCCCGTCGCCTCAATGTCAGTCAGGCGGCAGTTACCAAGGCCATTAAGTCTTTGGTCAAGGAAGGAATGTTGGAAACATCTAAAGATCCTAAGGATGCGCGTGTGATTTTTTATCAGTTGACTGATTTGGCTCGTCCAATCGCTGAGGAGCACCATCATCACCATGAGCATACACTTTTAACCTATGAACAAGTGGCGACTCAGTTTACTCCAAATGAACAAAAAGTTATTCAGCGGTTTTTGACTGCTTTAGTAGGAGAAATCAAATAATGAGATATATTACGGTAGAGGATTTATCCTTCTATTATGATAAGGAGCCCGTTCTTGAACATATCAATTATAGTGTTGATAGTGGGGAATTTGTTACCTTGACAGGGGAAAATGGGGCGGCTAAGACGACACTGATCAAGGCCAGTCTTGGAATCCTCCAACCACGCATTGGTAAGGTAACCATTTCAAAGACAAATACGCAGGGTAAGAAATTGAGAATAGCTTACCTTCCTCAACAGATTGCCAGTTTTAACGCTGGTTTTCCAAGTACGGTTTATGAATTTGTCAAGTCGGGTCGCTATCCACGAAAGGGTTGGTTCCGTCGTTTGAATGCTCATGATGAGGAGCATATCAAGGCTAGTTTGGACTCAGTTGGTATGTGGGAACACCGAGACAAACGCTTGGGTTCTCTATCTGGAGGACAAAAGCAGCGAGCGGTGATTGCGCGCATGTTTGCTTCGGATCCAGATGTGTTTATTCTAGATGAGCCGACAACGGGGATGGATGCAGGAAGTAAAAATGAATTTTACGAACTCATGCACCACAGCGCCCATCATCATGGTAAGGCTGTTTTGATGATTACCCATGACCCTGAAGAAGTTAAGGACTATGCGGACCGCAATATCCATCTAGTCCGTAATCAAGACTCGCCATGGCGTTGTTTCAACGTTCATGAGAATGATCAGGAGGTAGGCCATGCTTAGTTTATTATCTTATGACTTTATGCAGCGTGCCTTTCTGGCCGTTATTGCTATGAGTCTTTTCTCGCCAGTATTGGGAACCTTCCTTATCTTGCGTCGTCAGAGTTTGATGAGTGATACCCTTAGCCACGTCTCGCTTTCGGGTGTAGCCTTTGGTCTGGTTCTGGGGATTTCTCCGACTATTTCTACTATTGCTATTGTCTTGATTGCGGCAGTCTTCCTGGAGTATCTCCGTACGGTTTACAAGAACTTTATGGAAATCGGGACAGCTATCCTCATGTCAACAGGTCTGGCTGTTTCTCTGATTGTCATGAGCAAGGGTAAAAGCTCGAGTTCTATGAGTTTGGACCAGTACCTTTTCGGCTCAATCGTGACTATTAGCGAAGAGCAGGTCATTTCCCTCTTTGTCATTGCGGCGGTTGTCTTGATTTTGACCTTCCTCTTCCTTCGTCCTATGTATATCCTGACCTTTGATGAGGATACGGCCTTTGTGGATGGCTTGCCAGTTCGTACCATGTCCATTCTTTTTAACATGGTGACGGGGGTGGCCATTGCCCTTATGATTCCAGCTGCGGGAGCTCTTCTGGTATCGACCATTATGGTCTTGCCAGCTAGTATTGCCCTGCGTCTGGGGAAAAACTTTAAATCGGTTATGCTGCTTGCCAGTGCTATTGGATTTTTGGGAATGGTAGCAGGACTTTACATTTCCTACTATGCAGAAACACCTGCAAGTGCAAGTATTACCATTATTTTTGTAACTGTCTTTTTACTCATTAGTTTAGTAAGACGTTTTATCAAATAGGAGATGAACATGAAAAAAATTAGCTTATTACTCGCCAGTCTATGTGCCTTGTTTTTAGTGGCTTGTTCCAATCAAAAGCAGGCAGATGGCAAACTAAATATTGTGACAACCTTTTACCCTGTCTATGAATTTACCAAGCAAGTCGCAGGAGATACGGCTAATGTAGAGCTCCTAATCGGTGCTGGTACAGAACCCCATGAATATGAACCGTCTGCCAAGGCAGTTGCCAAAATCCAAGATGCAGATACCTTCGTTTATGAAAATGAAAACATGGAAACATGGGTTCCTAAATTGCTAGATACCTTGGATAAGAAAAAGGTCAAAACCATCAAGGCGACAGGCGATATGTTGCTTTTGCCAGGTGGTGAGGAAGAAGAGGGAGACCATGACCATGGAGAAGAAGGCCATCACCATGAGTACGATCCCCATGTTTGGTTATCACCAGTTCGTGCCATTAAACTAGTAGAGCACATCCGTGACAGCTTGTCAGCAGATTATCCTGATAAAAAAGAGACTTTTGAGAAGAATGCAGCTGCCTATATCGAAAAATTACAAGCCTTGGATAAGGCTTATGCAGAAGGCTTGTCTCAAGCCAAACAAAAGAGCTTTGTAACGCAACACGCAGCCTTTAACTATCTCGCCTTGGACTATGGACTCAAACAAGTCGCTATCTCAGGACTTTCTCCAGATGCCGAGCCATCAGCTGCTCGTTTGGCAGAATTGACAGAGTACGTCAAGAAAAATAAAATTGCCTATATCTACTTTGAGGAAAATGCTTCACAAGCCCTTGCTAACACACTTTCAAAAGAGGCAGGTGTCAAAACAGATGTCCTCAATCCTTTAGAAAGTCTGACAGAAGAGGACACCAAGGCTGGAGAAAACTACATTTCCGTGATGGAGAAAAACCTCAAGGCTCTGAAACAAACAACGGACCAAGAAGGCCCAGCAATTGAGCCTGAAAAGGCAGAGGATACCAAGACAGTTCAAAATGGTTACTTTGAAGATGCAGATGTCAAGGACCGCACCTTGAGTGACTATGCAGGTAACTGGCAATCAGTTTATCCTTTCCTTGAAGATGGAACCTTTGACCAAGTCTTTGACTACAAGGCTAAGTTGACTGGTAAGATGACTCAGGCTGAGTACAAGGCCTACTATACAAAAGGCTATCAGACAGATGTGACTAAGATTAACATTACTGATAACACTATGGAATTTGTTCAAGGTGGACAAAGCAAGAAATATACTTACAAGTATGTTGGTAAGAAAATCTTGACTTACAAGAAAGGCAATCGTGGCGTGCGCTTCCTCTTTGAAGCAACGGATGCAGACGCTGGACAGTTCAAGTATGTTCAGTTTAGTGACCACAATATCGCCCCAGTTAAGGCAGAACATTTCCATATCTTCTTTGGAGGTACAAGCCAAGAAGCCCTCTTTGAAGAAATGGATAACTGGCCAACCTACTACCCAGATAACCTATCTGGCCAAGAAATCGCCCAAGAAATGTTGGCGCATTGATGAGAAATCGACTAGTTCATAGGAGCTAGTCGGTTTTTTGAAATAGGGGCTGATGTGTAGCCCATTTTATGTGTCGGCGGATAGCCTATAGCTGTTATCTTTGGTAGATGCAATTTTGTTTCAAGGAGCAGAGTGTCATATTGGAAAAGGATCTTATAAATAATAATCAAATTTCACTCCTTTTAAAATTATTTGTTAAACAATTCACAAATAATTGAAAACGAATACAAAAAGTAATATAATGATGTTAAATATATAGCGCGAAGGCGCAGGAGGAAAATTATATGGCTACATTTTATGTTCCGGCAGTCAACCTTATTGGAAAAGGTGTTGTAAATGAAGTGGGTCCTTATATCAAGGAACTTGGCTATAAAAAGGCGCTTTTGGTGACAGATAAGTTCATCGAAGGAAGTGACATTTTGCCTAAGGTTTTAAAACCGCTAGATGCAGAAGGAATTGAATATGTCATCTTTAGCGATGTAGAGCCAAACCCTACTTGTAAGAATGTCACAGATGGGGTAGCTGCTTTGGAAGAACATGGATGTGATTTTATCATCAGTCTTGGTGGTGGATCTCCACAGGATGCAGCTAGTTGTATCTCTATCATAGCTACAAATGGTGGAAAACCACAGGATTATGAGGGGCTTCATAAGTCTGCTCAAAAAGGCTTACCAGTCGTGGCTATCAATACAACGGCAGGAACTTCTGCAGAAATCACTATTAACTATGTGATTACGGACGAAGAACGCAAGGTTAAGATGGTAATGGTTGACAAGAATAGCCTTGCTCTTATCTCTGTTAATGACCCTGAATTGATGATTTCAAAACCTCAAGCTTTGACTGCTGCTACTGGTATGGATGCTCTGACTCACGCTGTTGAAGCTCTGGTAACACCTGGTGCTTATGATGTGACCAAGAAATTATCTATCGGAGCAATTGAGCTTATCAAGGAATACCTTCCTCGCGCTGTAGCAAATGGACACGATATTGAAGCGCGTGAAGGTATGGTCAATGCCATCTTCCTTGGTGGTATGAGCTTTAACAATGCAGGTCTGGGCTATGTTCACTCAATGGCTCACCAACTCGGCGCAGTATATAACTTGCCACACGGTGTTTGTTGTGCCATGTTGCTACCAGTTATAGAACGTGAAAATGCTAAACGTGTACCAGAAGCTTTCCGTAATGTTGCTAAAGCCTTGGGACTTCATGTAGAAGGTAAATCAGATGAAGAGTGTGCCGACTATGCGATTGCTGAGATTGAAAAGCTTTCTGAGACAGTAGGTATTCCTAAGAAATTGACTGAACTTGGTATTGAAGAAAAAGATTTCGACTTTGAATACCTTTCTAAGAATGCCTTGATTGATGCATGCGCACCAGGAAATCCATTTATGCCAACCTTAGAAGAAACGATTGCCTTTTATAAAGAGTTGTTTTAGCAAGAGATTTGACGACAATGTGACAATTCACCTCTAATTATTGACATTTCAGGAAAAATCGCAGTAAAAACTGCACATCCTTCTTTAAATGTGCTATAATACAGAAAAAAATAATGATGGAGGTCGTCGCGATGATAACAACATTTTTGATGATTTTTGTGGTGGTTTGTGTGCTCCTATTGGTGATAGTCACACTGAGTACAGTTTATGTGGTTCGTCAGCAGTCGGTGGCGATTATTGAACGCTTTGGGAAATACCAAAAGGTTGCCAATAGCGGTATTCATATTCGATTGCCTTTTGGAATTGACTCGATTGCAGCTCGGATTCAGTTGCGCTTGTTGCAAAGCGATATTGTGGTTGAGACTAAGACCAAGGACAATGTGTTCGTTATGATGAATGTAGCGACTCAGTACCGTGTTAATGAGCAGAGCGTAACAGATGCCTACTATAAACTCATGCGTCCAGAATCTCAGATTAAATCTTATATCGAAGATGCTCTTCGCTCTTCTGTTCCCAAATTAACCTTGGATGAATTGTTTGAGAAAAAAGATGAGATTGCCCTTGAAGTTCAACACCAAGTAGCAGAAGAAATGACTACTTACGGTTATATTATCGTGAAAACCTTGATTACCAAGGTCGAACCAGATGCAGAAGTCAAGCAATCCATGAATGAAATCAATGCGGCGCAGCGCAAGCGGGTCGCAGCGCAAGAATTGGCGGAAGCTGATAAGATTAAAATCGTCACTGCAGCTGAAGCCGAAGCAGAAAAAGATCGCCTCCATGGTGTGGGGATTGCCCAACAACGTAAGGCGATTGTGGATGGCTTAGCAGAGTCTATCACCGAACTCAAGGAAGCCAATGTTGGCATGACAGAAGAACAAATCATGTCCATCCTCTTGACCAACCAGTATTTGGATACCTTGAATACCTTTGCCTCTAAAGGAAATCAAACCATCTTTTTACCAAATACGCCAAATGGTGTGGATGATATTCGTACACAAATCTTGTCAGCTCTACGTGCTGAGAAGAAATAATAGACTAAAGAGCTTGGCAACAGGCTCTTTTTGCATTACCCTTGTAGCTTTGAGGAATAAATCCTCCTCTACAAATTATAGAATCTTTTCTGAGTATTTAGGGAGTGATGGAGGAAGTCTTGAAAGCGCTTTTGTTTTGTGCTATAGTCAACTATATCGATTCGTTTAAAGAGGAATGCTTGTATGAGAAGAGAAGAAGTTTTACGAAATCACTGGTTTTTTAACCAAGAGGTGGGGAAGGAAGAGGCCTTGGCGTCGGATTTTCAGAGGGAAAATTGGCAGGTTATTCAAGTGCCACATGACTGGAGTATTTACAATGATTTTGACCAGTATTCGCCAGCGCAAAATGAGGGTGGTCAGTTAAACGGGGGTCAGGCCTGGTATCGGACACAGTTTTACTTGGAAGAAGATGCCAGTCTTGTATCGGTGCGTTTGTTGTTTGACGGGGTTTACATGAATGCCCAAGTCTATATCAACGGGCAAGTGCTGGGTTATTATCCCAATGGCTACACACCTTTTTCTTATGATATCACGCCTTATCTAAGAAATGATGGGACGGCCAACCAGCTTGCGGTTTTTGTGGACAATCAGCAACCTAGCAGTCGTTGGTACTCGGGTAGCGGTATTTACCGAGAAGTAGAATTGTTGATTACAGATTTGGTGCATCTGGATTTATATGGGATTAAGATAGTAAGTCCCAAGCTCAAGGAGCAAAGACAATCGTGGGTGGAAACCCAGCTTGAAAGCAAGGTTTCAAATGATGGACCTCAGTCCGTGTCGGTGTATTTAGAACAGAGTATCTGGTATGATGGACAACAGCTGTCAGACTGGCAGGCAACAGACTCTCTAGTGATTGAGTCTGGGGACAAATATTCTTTCCAACAAGCCATATCAATTTTTCAACCCTTGCTTTGGGATATTGACCATCCCCACCTTTACCAATTGAAGACTCGTCTTTACAAAAATGGCATTTTGGTTAATGAAGAAGAGGAGACCTTTGGTTACCGCTATATGGATTGGCAATCGGATAAGGGTTTCTTTCTAAATGGTCGCTGGTTGAAGATTCATGGGGTTTGTCTGCACCATGACTATGGAGCGCTGGGAGCTGTGGAAAATAGGTCAGCTGCCGAGAGACGCTTGCGCCAGATGAAGGAAATGGGCGTCAATGCGATTCGGATCACGCATAATCCAGCTAGTAGTATTTTGCTGGATCTAGCTGCCAAAATGGGCCTACTCATCCAAGAAGAAGCCTTTGATACCTGGTATGGAGGTAAGAAAGAATATGATTATGGTCGCTTTTTTGAGGAAGAAGCGACTCATCCAGAAGCGAAAGCAGGCGATTTCTGGTCAGATTATGATTTGCGTACTATGATTGAGCGTGGCAAGAACAATCCAGCGATTTTTATGTGGTCCTTGGGAAATGAAGTCAGCGAAGCAAATGGTGATGCTCATTCATTGAAGACTATCAAACGCTTGCTAGAAAGGGTCAAGGAAGTGGATGATAGTCGTTTTGTGACCATGGGAATGGATCAATTCCGCTTTGGCGATGGTTCTGGAGGTCATGAAAAGATAGCCAATTTGCTGGATGTGGTGGGCTTGAATTACTCAGAAGACAATATTGATGCGATTCGCAAAAGACATCCCAACTGGCGACTTTATGGGTCTGAAACCTCATCGGCTACAAGGACGCGTGATAGCTATTTTCGCCCAGCTAAGGAATGGGTTGGGGATAATCGCCGCGTGCGGAATTTTGAACAGTCAGACTATGGCAATGATCGAGTTCCTTGGGGGAAGACGGCGACGGTTTCTTGGATAGCAGATAGAAATCGGCTAGACTATGCGGGTCAGTTTATCTGGACAGGAGTGGACTATATCGGTGAGCCGACTCCTTGGCACAACCAAAATGACACACCTGTCAAGAGTTCCTATTTTGGGATCGTGGATACGGCAGGGATTCCTAAAAATGATTATTATCTCTATCAAAGTCAGTGGTTGGCACTAGATCAGCAGCCTATGGTTCATATCCTGCCCCACTGGAATTGGGAAATCCACAAGAGTTATCAACAAGTTGTGGATAAGTATGGGGATATCCCTGTTCGAGTGTATTCAAATGCTGGTTTTGTAGAGCTATTTCTCAATGGAAAATCTCAAGGTAGGAAGACTTTTCAGGAAAAATGGACTTCAGACGGTCGAAAATACCAAGAGGGAGAGGGTTCTGACCAACTCTATCTCGAATGGCGCTTGGCTTATCAACCAGGAGAATTGCATGCTGTAGCCTATGACCGTCAAGGTCAGATTGTAGCAGAAGATAGGGTGGTGACTGCAGGTAAGCCAGCCAAAATCGGGTTACATGCCGAGAAAACAAAACTGGAACCAGATGGGCAAGACCTCCTCTATCTCTATTTTGATGTATTGGACAAGGATGGAAATTGGGTGCCGAGTGCTTCCAATCAGCTTCATTTTAAAATTGAGGGCCCTGCTCGCATTGTGGGTGTTGATAATGGCAGGCAGTCCAGTCGTGAACGTTATCAGGCTCAGAAAAATGGTCGGTTTAAGCGGAAAGCCTTCCATGGCAGAGGTATCCTTTTGGTTCAGAGCTTGGAGCAGGCAGGCCAAGTAAGAGTAAAGGCCAGTGCCAGAGGGCTAGAGCCAGCAAGTTTTGATATCTTAGTGGGAGAGGCTTTGGATTGCCAGCCAGTGAAAAATAAGCGCTTGTTTGAGATTCGAGTGGACAAGCAGGCAGGTTTACAAGAAGGGGCTTCCCCAGCTATTGGACTTTATCCACAAACTGTGGATAACCCTGTGAACAAGGTGGGGAATAGTGAAGTGATTTGGGAGACGAGTGGTAGTGCCCACGCCATTATCAAGCAGGGAGTGCTTCATTGCTTGTCTGCAGGCGACTTGGCTATCCGAGCCATGTATCAAGGTAAGATCTATCAAACTTATTTGCAGGTCGCAGAAAATACCTCACTAGGGCAGGCAGTTTTTGTACGACCACTTCGCTTGTATACAGCTAAGGGAACTTATCCACAGCTGCCATCTTCAGTCTTGGTGGACTATGAGTCCGGTAGTGCAAAACGAGTCAAGGTTGTTTGGGAAGCAATCTCGGAAGAAGATTTGGCAAGCTTTCATGAGTTTACGGTATCTGGTCAGCTAGAGGGTCTGGATTTAAAGGCTTCTGCTCAGGTTTGTGTCCAAGGGATTTGCGCTATTGAGCCTGAAAGGGTTTGGACGCTTGTCAAGGAAGCCCCACACTTACCAGACCGAGTCAAGCTAGTCTTATCAGATGGCAGACGAGATACGGCCAAGGTTACTTGGGACGAACTCAAGCCTCAAATCTATGCTCAGGTAGGAGAATGCGTTCTCACAGGGCGGGTAGCGGGCTGTGAGTTGCCAGCAACAGTCACCATTCATGTGACAGATGCCAGTGTAGATGGAGAAGTCATTTCCAATCAATGGACAGGGTCCAATCTGCCTCTGGTCTTTACTTCCCACTCAGAGCCGAATCACCCAGCCTCCTACCTCAATGACAAGGTCATTGCTCGGAAGAAATCGATAGCCAATACTTGGATTGTCAAGTCAGAGCAAGCCAGTGTGGGCATTCTTTTTGGAGATGCAGGGATTTTAAAACCGCGATTTGTGGATAACCTGACCTTGTATTATGTTGAAAATCAAGACTACATGGCGGTGGATCCTACCCATATCGATTATTATGTAGGGAATGAGCCTAGCTTGCCTCGGACTCCCAACCATTTGGATAAGGGTTCCTTGCTCAAACAAGAGAAGAATTGGCGCCCTGTATCAGCTATCCGAAAAGTTTCAAGCGACAAGGATGAGGAGTTTCGTTTTGAATTTGACAAGGTGAAAACTTATGCTGTTCGTCTTCGATTTGAAAACTTGGTAAATCCACTAGCGTTAACAGAATTGCAAGTGTATGCAAAAAAAGTAAAGAAAAATGTAGATAGGAAGTAGTATGGTAAGAGAAATAAAACCGCATGGACCTTTGCCTAGTCAGGTCCAGTTAGCTTATCTAGAGGATGAACTAGCAGCCTTTATCCATTTTGGACCCAATACCTTTTATGACCAGGAATGGGGGACAGGTCAGGAGGATCCTGAACGCTTTAACCCGACACAGTTAGACGCACGTGAGTGGGTTCGCGTGCTCAAGGAAACGGGCTTCAAAAAGTTGATTTTGGTGGTTAAGCACCACGATGGCTTTGTCCTCTATCCGACGGCTCATACAGATTATTCGGTCAAGAGCAGTCCTTGGAGGAGTGGAGAGGGGGACTTGCTCCTTGAAGTATCCCAAGCTGCTACAGAATTTGATATGGATATGGGGGTCTACCTGTCACCGTGGGATGCCCACAGCCCACTCTATCATGTGGACCGAGAAGCGGACTACAATGCCTATTATCTGGCTCAGCTGAAGGAAATCTTATCAAATCCTGCCTATGGCAATGGAGGGAAATTCGCTGAGGTCTGGATGGATGGTGCCAGAGGAGAGGGCGCTCAAAAGGTCAATTATGAATTTGAAAAATGGTTTGAAACCATTCGTGACCTGCAGGGAGATTGCTTGATTTTTTCAACAGAAGGCACTAGTATCCGCTGGATTGGCAATGAACGAGGGTATGCAGGTGATCCCCTATGGCAAAAGGTGAATCCTGACAAACTAGGAACAGAAGCAGAGCTGGACTATCTTCAGCATGGAGATCCCTCAGGTACGATTTTTTCAATCGGAGAGGCAGATGTTTCCATCCGGCCAGGTTGGTTTTACCATGAGGACCAGGATTCTAAGTCTCTTGAGGAGTTGGTCGAAATCTATTTTCACTCAGTGGGGAGAGGAACCCCGCTCCTACTTAATATTCCGCCGAATCAAGCTGGGCTCTTTGATGCAAAGGATATTGAACGCCTCTATGAATTTGCGGCCTATCGCAATGAGCTCTATAAAGAAGATTTGGCTCTGGGAGCTAAGGTATCTGGTTCTGCTCTTTCCGCAGACTTTGCCTGTCACTATTTGACAGATGGCCTTAAGACCAGCTCTTGGGCAAGCGATGCAGGCTTGCCAATCCAGTTAGAACTCGACTTAGGGTCACCTAAAACTTTTGATGTAATTGAGTTAAGAGAGGATTTGAAGCTAGGGCAACGAATTGCTGGTTTTTATGTGCAAGTAGAGGTGGACGGTGTCTGGCAAGAATTTGGTACAGGCTTTACAGTTGGTTATAAGCGCCTCTTGCGAGGTTCGCTAGTAGAGGCACAGAAGGTGCGCGTGATGATTACAGAGTCACAATCTATGCCTGTATTGACCAAGATTTCCCTCTATAAAACTCCTAGCTTATCAAAAACAGAAGTTGTTCAGGGACTGGCATTTGCAGAAAAAAGTCTAGCTGTGACAAAGGGAGAGACTCTTCATTTTAGGATTGAACGTAGCGAAAGTAGCTCCTCTTTAGAGGCTAAGATTTCGATTCAACCGGGGACAGGTGTCCATGGTATCGCCTATCAGGATGAGATTCAAGTCCTTCAATTCCAAGCTGGGGAAAGCAAAAAAGACCTGACCATACCAACCCTGTATTTTGCTGCTGATAAGACCTTGGATTTCTATCTGAATCTGACTGTTGATGGACAGTTGGTTGATCAAGCTCAAGTACAAGTTTCATAAAATAAAAGAACCTTTGCAGGCATGATACAAAGGTTCTTTTGTCTACTAGTTAGTGACTTGGCAACCAGCTGAGTGTAAAGGTTAGTTGCTCAGCTTTCAAGAGATCTTGGTGTTGAATGCTAGATACTGGCACCTTATCCAGTCGGCATTCTTTTACAAAGTTAAAATGGCTGTGGTTTTGCTCAGCATGAATATCTAGCCATTTATCTTCTTTGGCAAGATAGACTCGGAGATGGTCAAAGAGAGGAATTCCGAGGTCATAGTTTGGTTTGCCTGGACAGGTCGGATAAAATCCGAGAGCTGACCAGATGTACCAGGCTGAGAGACTGCCATTGTCTTCATCGCCAGGATAGGCTTCCCAACTTGGGTGAAAAGCTTTCTGACGGAGCGTCTTGATGAGAAGGGCAGTGTAGTCTGGGTAATCGCTGTAACGGAATAGATAAGGAATGTGGAAGCTCGGCTGGTTGGAAATGGCGACTTGCCCAAAAGGAGCAGTTGCCATTTCGCTCATCTCATGAATCTCGTAACCATAGCCTGTCGTCTCAAAGAGGGGAGCATCTTGACAGATTTTCAAAAGATACTTGCTGAAGGCTTCTTTTCCACCCATAAGTTGGATTAAGCCTGGGATGTCGTGGAGGACACCTAAAGTCGCTTGAATGGCAGAACATTCGGCGTAGTCTCGTCCCCAACTATAAGGAGAAAAGTCAGGGCGGAAGTTGCCTTGGCTATCACGCGCTCGCATGTAACCTGTCTCAGCATCAAATAGATGGCAGTAATTTTGTGAAGCGGTTCTATAAGTCTCCGCTATGTTATCCTGACCAAGTTTTTCGGCAAAGCTGGCGATACAAAAGTCGCTATAGGCATAGTCTAGGGTATGGCTGACGCTTTCGTGGTGGTCGGTAGAGAGGTAGCCAAGCTCTTGGTATTGGGCTAGTCCGTGGCGACCATTGATGCCGAGAGGGTCGGATTTGCTGGCTGTTTCAAGCATAGCCTGGAGGAGTTCTTCTTCCAAGTCGGGAGCCATGTCCTTGCAGGCGCTATCTGTGATAATGCCGTCTAAAAGGGTACCAGGCATCATGCCACGTTCATCTGGGGCCAGCCATTTTGGAAGGAAACCAGTATCGCGGTAGCTATTGAGAAATCCCTCTAAAAAGCTACGATAATGTTCTGGTATGATAAGGGCAAAGAGGGGGAAGGTGGTGCGGAAGGTATCCCAGAAACCATTATTGCTAAAGAGGACACCGGGCTTGACAGAACCAGTAGCCAGATCCATGTGGATGGCTTGCCCTGATTCATTAACCTCATAAAAAGTCTGAGGAAAGAGGAAGAGTCTGTAGAGACAGTGATCAAAGAAGGTTCGGTCAGCTTCTCCTGTCTCTATAACGTTAAAACGATGGAGGAGATTTTCCCAGTTCGCTTGTGCATTTTCTTTACAGCTATCAAAATCTTCTTGAGGTAGATTGATTAGAGCTTGAGAAGGCGATATGAAAGAAGTTGCTAGCTGAATCTCAGCATGGCTGCTTGCTAAGTCAATTCGCCAGTCTCCGCTTTCTTGGCTGATAGCAAGAATATCCGTGTTCATTTTCAGGGAAGTGAACATCGTTAGTGGATTTTTATTGGTCTCAGTTTTTCCTTCTTGTCTTAGGGCAAGCGTTCTCTTATCTACTTGCTCTACGGTCAGTTTATCTGCTGCGTGAAGATAGAGGGAGAGGGCTTTGCCTTGCTTTTGCTTCAAACGAATAGAAGCACCGTAGCAAGTCGGTGTAAGCTGGCTTTCAATCTGATAGCGCAGGGAGAAAATCTTCAGATAATGAGGCTGGAAAGTAGCCTTATTCATATCATAGGAAGACTGGCGGTGAAAGAGACTGTCTCCGCCCAGTTGACCTGTGACAGGTGTCAGAAGGAGCCAAGAGTAGTCTCCAATCCAAGGGCTGGGCTGGTGGGTTAATCGAATCCCTTGAAAGATAGGCAGATGCGGATCGAAAAACCAAGCTCCCTCCTGGTCACTGGTCTGGGGCACAAAGTAATTCATCCCGAAAGGGATGCCTGTGTAAGGCAGGGTATTTCCCCGAGAGAAGGCATGCTTGCTGGCAGTTCCAAAGCGGGTATCGATGGTTTCAAGTAGTGGTTTCATAGTCTTTCCTTTAGCTGTTTTTCTACATTATATCAGAAAAAGAGAGCCTTTAGAAAAGGAGTTTCGAAGATAACTATTTTGTAGAAAAATGAACCTGTTTCAAAATAAATCTAACAAAAACCCTGTTGCTATTGGCTTTTTGCTTTGTCTTGAATTGTTAATTTTTGAATTTGCTCCCCTTTTTGCTCCCCTTATAGTGCTTTTAGTGCAGTTTCGTAGAATGATACTGCTTTTTTGCGTTCTCTTTTGAGAGGTGGCTATATGTGTCCATGGTCATGCTGATTTGAGAGTGACCTAGACGGTGTTGGAGTTCTTTGTATGGTATTCCAGAGTTAAGCAAGAGACTAGCGTGAGTGTGCCGGAATCCGTGAAAACCTATATTCGGAACAT
This sequence comes from Streptococcus sp. CL6.35, assembly GCF_049737915.1. Taxonomy (GTDB): domain Bacteria; phylum Bacillota; class Bacilli; order Lactobacillales; family Streptococcaceae; genus Streptococcus. The sequence goes on from NZ_JBKOTU010000002.1 coordinate 91,646, forward strand.
CAGCGCGTTTAAAATGTGTTAGTAATCTTTTTTTAAGTTTTACAATGCTAGTATATTCATGAATGAAGTCAGAAAATACTACACTTTCACGTTGCCCTATCTTCCAAGCCTCTTTAGTTTGGCGTAGTTTGTACTGCTTCAGCATGCTAACAGTCGCTTGATCTATATCTATATCCCGATAACTAGCCTTAGATTTTGGGCTATTGATTTCTAGATCCCGATTTAGTGTTTTGGTAATATGCACAACGGCATTATCTAAGTCTATATCAGACCAGCTAAGCGCTAGAGCCTCATTGATACGGCAACCAGTTGCCAGTAGGAACTTATAGAGCGTTACATCATAGTAATAACGATATTTACAACTATCTAAATTATCAAGATAAACAAGAAACTTTTTTAACTCTTGATTATCAAAGTGCTTTAGCTTTTGTCGCTTTGCTTTCTGAGTGTTACGAGGTAAAACCACATCACGCGCAGGATTGGACGGTATTGCTTGCATGGTTACGCCATACTGTAAGATACGTTTGTTTAAAGCGTGTATCATATCATAGTGTAGAAAAGCGCCCTCTTCCCCTCTATTAGCCTTATCAGCAAGTTTATTGATAATTGACTGAATAAGTGGAGTAGTGAGCTTATCGAGCTTATACTCCCCGAAAGTAGGCAATATGTGATTATCTATTAGCGCTCTAACGTTTCCTTGAGTGTTTGGCTTAACTGTATTCTTATAGCTTTCCCACCAGAGAGTTGCCAATTCTTGATAGTTTTTTATGGTAATAGCCTTTTGTCTGGTAGATCCTGCTTTTTGAAAAGCTATTTTTTCTTGATTGGCTTTCTGCTTAACTTCCTTTTGTGTCCGACCTGTTACTTTGGTTTTTACTTTCTTTCCTGTTACCTGGTCAACTCCTAGATAGACATTAGCACGGTAAACTTTACTACCGTCTTTTTTTATAACTTCAGTTATTTTCATGATGATAAACCTTTCTAAAATACATCAGCAGGCAAGCCATTATCAAAAAGGTTTTATATCATGCTAGGGGCTACGAGATCCCCCTTATTTTCGTTTTTAAGTAGTCAGACGGTAAATAATACCAGAGTAGGAAACAAGGCGGATATGGGGCTAATATGGGCTTGTTTATAGTAAACGGGCATGTATTTAAAGTTTTTTATCGTCAGTTAGCTGTTTTAAAGTTTTTTCAAAGTCCGAGTTTATCTTTTGAGTTTTGTTGAATAGTTGGTATTCTGCTTTTGCTTTATCTTTCGCAACCTTGGAAGTGATTTTTCCATGACCTTCTAAAATATCGTATTCTTGGAAAGTCAAAAAGCGGTCAATGCTTTGGGCTAGTTGTTGCATTGTCTGAGCTTTTCGCTGTTCTATCTGTCTTTCCAGGTAATCAAAATAGCTAGATATTCCTCTTTCAAGGGAACGGATTTCTGTTTCTGAAAGGTAATTCTTTGCTATTTGGGTATCTGCTTGCAGTATGCGACCGTTAGGGGAGTTTTTCCACGTTGTAAGTCCCATGTTGTCTTTTGTATGGTCAGCTTTCGTGTAGATAATTTCCGCAGCAGTTTGGCCAGTAATTGCATAATGAAACTTATTCTGTACATCAGCATAGAATTGCTTAGTCAATGTACTTTGTGGATCATAGTCAATAGAGATTTCTGCAAAAATATCTGTAATCTGCAACCATATACGACGCTCACTAGCTCGGATAGAACGCACGCGCTCCAAGAGCTCACGGAAATAGTCTTTTTCCAGCAAGTTTTCGCCTTGTTTCAGACGGTTGTCATCCATGGCGAACCCTTTTATCATGTACTCACGAAGTACCGAAGTAGCCCACTGTCTAAATCTCGTAGCTTTTTGGGAATTGACACGATAACCAACTGAAATGATGGCGTCAAGATTGTAGTAAGTAATTAAGTAATTCTTCCCATCGGTAGCAGTTGTTTCCATTTTGGAAATAACTGAATCTTCTTCTAATTCGCCCTCTTCAAAGATATTTTTTAGGTGTTTACTAATTGCAGGAACACCGACATCGAAAAGTCTAGCCATTTCTTTCTGACTAGCCCAGATAGTTTCGCCTTTGATGATGACACTAGCTGTCTCGCTATCGTTATCAGCGGTATAGATTAAGAATTGTAATTCGTTCATGAAATCCTTTCTAAAATATTGTAAGTGGTTGACATTTGTTGACATCAACAAAATTAGTAGATATGGGGCTTATATGAGCTTGAAGCTCGAACGAAGCTTGAGAATCCACGCGCTTCAGGATTGTTGAACATTGTGGCGCGTGGGTATGGTATAGGTCGCATTTTAAATGCAAGAGTGGTATAATGATGTTGTAAATACCTAACCTTTAGCTTATTTTCAGTTAGGTACTATTAGACAAGTTGGCAGTAGCTAGCTTGTCTTTTTTTGTTGCTATTTGTCAATTTTGCCCATTTTTGCGCTTTAGTTTGAAAAATCGGCTTTCTATTCTTCAATTTCCCCCGTTTTTGCACTTTAGAGAGTGGAAAGTGGAAATTTATTTGATATTAATCGTTATCTTTTTTAAATGATACTGCATCTTTCTTTGCAAATTTTTTTGCAATAGTTCTAAGTAGTTCTCTCTCATCATCTGTGCAGAAAAAGTAGTTAAGCATCAATTCTAGGGCGAATGGTTCAAGATGCTTTCTTAATTTTTCATAGTCATAAAAATCTAAATCGGTTTTTGATAATTGCATATAGTCAAATTCTTGCCATGAACGATACTCTCTTGGTGTTGGAATGTAACCATCAAATGGGTCTTTTTTACTATTTGTGTAATTTAGTAAGTATCCAACACTTACCCCAAAGTAATCAGCTAATTGTTTTGCTTTTTCTGGTTTGATTTGGCTTTCTCCATTTTCCCAATTTTGAAGAGTCCGATAATGAACCCCAATATTCTCAGCTAACTCTTTTTGAGATAGCTTTTTTTCTTGTCTTAATTCTTTCAATCTATTCATGCTTTATCACACCTTTCACAGATGATTATATACTATATCTTAGAAAAAGTACAATTTTTTTGTGCAAAAATTAAAAAAACAGTTGACAACAGAAAAAATATTGTGTATTATACAAATCAAGCATAGAAAAACTGTGCATAACCCCCTCCAACCTTTCACACTTTCAATCTATTCATGGAGGGGATTTTTTAGAAAGGGGGAAACCTATGAGCAAACTACGAGGCTATCGGGTTATGTTAGGACTAACTCAACAACAGATGGCGGACAAGCTAAAAATTTCTTTGCAGTCATACAACAACAAAGAATTAGGTAAAACGCCATTTAACGACAAGGAACGCCTAGCGATTAAGTCAATGGTTGCAGAAGTCAAATCAGATATAACCATAGATGAACTATTTTATAGCTAGAAAGGCAGGCAAGCAATGAAGAGGAACTATACAAGGGTCATCGATGAAATGCGAACCACTCACGGGCTGAACTTGGTAGCTATTGGCCAACGGATAGGCATAGATCCCCGAACAGTTGGCAAGTGGGCACAGGGCAAACATAAGCCCAACAAGGAAAGCAGAAAAAGACTAAATCAGTTATACAGAGAGGTTAAGCAAGATATGACAACACAGCAAAAAGATTTATGTGATTTTTTTGGGAACTTCTATCCCAAAGGAGAACCACACAACAAAAAGGAAGTTTTGGAAGTTGTAACAACTCAACGATTTGGATCTAAACACTTTGATGTTTATGGAGACATTCAAAATCCGTTATTTGTAGCGGTAGAGGTTGCTGAGATGATTGAAATCCAAAACACCACGGATTTACTAAAACGGGTAGATGATGATGAAAAGCTGACCTATGTAATATCTAGGGCAGGTCAAAAAAGAGAAATGAATATGCTGACAGAGTTCGGAGTCTATGAAGTTTTATCGCAGTCACGCAAACCACTAGCAAAAGAGTTTAAAAAAGTGGTCAAGCACATTCTGAAAGAAATCCGACTAAATGGCTACTACATGGCTGGGGAACTGGTGGAAGAACCACAGACCACTATAAAAGCCCCTGATACGTTGGCAGAGGCAGAGCGGTATTATATCGATACACTAGCCAAAGCCATTGCAGAGGCTCAAAATATGGACGAGAAGAGCCGTCTGACAAGCAAGTTAACCAAATTCATGCAGGAGGTAGAACCACAATGGAACTAGTCTACATGGACGGTAAAAAAGAGCCGTATACACTGAGCAGTATTGTGGCAGAATGCACGGGATTGCAACATCACACAATCACCAAGACGATCCGCAAACATCAAGCAAGATTTGAACAGTTCGGAAAGGTTGGATTTAAAATCCAAGCTATGGAGAGTGGCCAGAATACCAAGGACTATATTTTGAATGAGCAACAAGCAACCTTGTTAGTTACATTCTTAAAGAACACCGAGCAAGTGGCCAACTTCAAAACCAACCTGGTCAAAGCATTCTTTGAAATGCGTGATGAACTTTCTAAGTTCCGTATGCAGAGGGCGCTAGAAAAGCCAAAAAGAAAAACACTGCATGACAGTATTGAGAACTGGGAGGCAAAACCCAAGCACGCGCATAGCACCATGAACAACTTGCTACTGAAAGCAGTAACCGACAGGAACGCTAAGCAGTTAAGGGAAGAACGTGGGGGCTATAATGGCATCGATAGCTTGACAAGTGACGAGCTGGAGCAATACCAGGCATTTGAAGACATGGTCATAGCTATGATTGGCTTGAATATGAGTTACCAAGAAATCAAGGCTATGGCATTCAGAAATAAAAAAACACGCCAAAGAAGCGCGTGATAGCAACAAAAAAAGGCTTAGCAATAACCACACCGCAGAGCCTTTCACACTAACACTAAAACGAATTTAACAAAGCAGGCAAGCTATTATCAAAGAGGTTTTAGTAAAGATTTATACCTAGATTATAGCATATTTAGGGCAATTTGACCATACGGAGAGCGCCAACTCTTAAAACTGGTACTTTCTCACGCTTTCAATTTGGCGACTCTGAGCGTGAAGATATCGTCTATACGAAACAACTCAAAAAGCCCCACGCTCTCAAAACTTTGGCGAGTCTGAGCGTGAGGAACTTCATTGCAAGAAAAACTGTATAAGAAACAACCATTCAAAATCCCCACACTCGCCATCGCCCAACTTTGAGTGTGAGGATATCTAGTATAAGAAAAAAAGCATTAAAAGCTCTTAGGGCAATTACACAACATAGAAACAGAGGTAATAAACATGGAAGAAACAACATACGAGAATTTGACTAGACGTATAGACAGAATTAGCGCAGAAATGCTAGAAATTAGCGAAAAAAATGATCTATTCGGACTTTCTTTGTTGGCAAATCAGATAAAGTCTATCAAAGAAGATTTACACCGCTTACTTTGGATTGAACTTCCTGAATTGAATGACAGCCATAAAATCGAAGCACTCTCTAAAAGAACTACGGGAATGTTTTTCAACCCTGGTATTTTTGAAATGGACGCTATGCGACAAGCATTCTTTAAACGCCAAGCTAAGCACTTTTTTGACAATGAAGCAGAGCAACAGGCGTATATAGAACATGCTGAAAAGGAGTATTTAGAGGCTACTATAACCTTAAAAGATATTCTTTTTAACTCTAAAAAAGGAACTCAAAAAGCAAATAAAAGTTGTCTTATAGAGAAGTTTGAGGAGGCAATGCAATGACACTAGACCTAAACAATATGACACAATCAGAATTTGATGAAGTAATGGCTGAAATCAAGTCAGAACGCCCCAGCGTCTTTCAGTTTATTGCTGATTTTTTAGATAGAAAGGTAACACCCGAAGAGGTGGATGAGTTTTTGAAGATGGAGCGAACTGATCAAGTGGACTATATCAAGAATTACAAAGCGAGGGCATGACATGAATGAATTAGATTTGACCAATACACAGGCGGTAATCTGTATGGTTGTATTGATTGGCTTACTGCTTTATTTAAACCACCGAGACCGCAAAAAAAGCGCCCAATTTGAGCGAGAAAACCAACAGACGATAGAAACACCTAGCGAGAGTTTAAGCCCTGATTATGGGCGATATATCCAGCTTGCAGGGGTAAGAGTTTACGGAGGAATGAAATGAGTTACACAATGAATTTATACCCTGATATTGAAAAAATATCAGACGAACCTTATTTTACTAAAGATATTTTTCTAGCTACGTGTATGGACAATGCAACAAAGTTAGCTGTAACTATGGGCTTGTTGACAAAACAAACGTTGGATTTAGAGACTAAGACAGCTATTTTGAAAACCCTTGATACCATTATAGAAACTCAAAAAGATATTTTGCGAGGGGTAGCGAGCGGACAAATAACCTTTTTGAATAAAAGCAAAGGAGAGGAGGAACTGAATGAGCCTATCGGAGAATGATAAGCGAGTCTTAAGACTAATAAAAGTGGGGGCTGAGAACTCCATAACAGGGGCAGAAATAAGCCTGATCACTAAGCTAGCAGAAAGAACCGTGCAAGATATTATCAGCCGTCTAATCACGCGCCATAGCGTTCCTATTGTTGGGGTTCGACACGGAACATTTAGAGGATATTTTATCCCAGCTAACAAAGAGGAGCTACTGGACGGAGCAAAAACATTTTACAATCAGATACGAGAAGAAGAAAAGCGCCTAGCAGTGTTGATGAATAGCGACCTAGAAAGCTACAAAGAAACCTTGAAGGGGGCGGACGAATATGTTTAGCCTAAGCCGAGAAAGCGAGCAAGACCTAGCGCATGGCATTCTGGAGGTAGTGGAAAGATACCTGGAAGCGCGTGATACAGTCAAACCACGACTGACAGGTTTAATATCAGCCCAGGAAGTCATGGACGAGTTAGATATAAAATACATGACACTCCAAAAATGGGAAAAAGCAGGGCTAAGACGATACCATCCACCGCTTGAAGATACAAGAAAGGTTTACTATAAAATAACTGACATCTGGAAGTTTCTGGGGGTAGAAAATGGGTAGATACATGACAGAGCCAGCTTATGCTGGTATGAAGTTAGCCAAGGAAGATAAAACCAAGGTCAGACGCCCAAAGTTGAAGCAACTCAAAGAACGGAAACAACTGAAGAAACTGAGGAAGAAACGTCGGAAAGGGAGCTGATATGACGATTTACGAGGCTAGAGGCTTTCAGGGTAATCTTGTCTATCCATTTGATAAAATTGAGCCGTTCCAGTACATTGAACGCTTTAAGCCTTTGGTAGTCCCTGAAGGGGCAAACATTGAAGAATTTAAACGTACACAAGCGCCTTACTGTATCAGTGGGAAAGTGACGCCAGAAAAGCATGGCAGTTACAAGCGAAACAACTCCAGTCTAATCTATCGGGATTTGATTTTCCTTGATTATGATGATATACAGGGGACGACTGAGGGCTTTATAAAGGCTGTTTCTAGCGCTTTATTTGGCTACTCCTATATCTTATACCCAACTATTAAGCATAGCTTAGAAAAGCCCCGTTTTCGCCTTGTAGTGAAGCCTGATGATGTGATGAATGAGGCAACCTATAAGCAGGTAGTGAAAGAGATTGCTGATAAGATTGGGCTACCCTTTGACATGGCCAGTCTAACCTGGTCACAACTCCAAGGGCTACCAGTAACAACAGGCGACCCAGAAAGTTATCAAAAGATTGTGGAGCATGGTCTAGATTATCCAGTCCCCAAGGTTGAACCAAGAGCGAAGCAAGGAACTACTGAGCTTTACAAGCCTAGAGCAAGTGGCCAGAGGTCAATGACTATGAGGATCATTGACACGCTTTGTAGGCTTACTCTTTAATAAGTGGGTTGATTGTGACCTAGAGACCGCCTATGAACTTACTAAGATAGCCAATAGCGTGACAGTTGAACCATTGCCTATTGAAGAGCTAGACCGCACTTTTAGCAGTATAGCACGGGCTGAATATAGAAAGAGAGGATAGAACCATAGAACTAGAAGAATTAGGAAACCTAGAAAGTGAAATCTTAGAGGCGCGTGAAAGCGAAGATAAGCACTTTAAGACTTTCAAAGGTGTTAGGGGACAGCTTATCAAAGAGTGTCAAGAAATCAAGGACAAGGCTTATCAGCAAGCTTATGAAGAAGTTATGGCAGACAGCAAACACCTTGAAAATGTAAAGGCAGGCAGGTTGACCGAGGCCCAGCATGAAGAACTAGCCCAGCAGAAAGGCGAGGAAAAGAGCAGTAAGGCCTTACCAACTAATCCGCTGGGAGTTGCTATTATGTTAAAAAAGTACGTCCGATTTATTAGAATTAAGCCAGAGGCACAAGGGCAAAAAGCCCCATTATATTTCTATAATCCTGATTTTGGTATCTGGTTAGAGGATAATGAATTTTTGCAAGATCTTATTTCTGTCATTTATCCAAACGCAACGGAAAAACAGGCATTTGATACGCTTTATAAAATAGCTAGACAGAGCCAAATGAGGGAAATCCAAGGCAATTATACTGTAATTGGGAAACAGCTATACAATGCTAAGACAGGCATTTTTGAAGAAACGACACCAGAGATTACAGCAACAAGAAAGATAAAAACAGGTTATAGCCCTGGAGCAGAAGAGCCTATAATTAACGGCTGGAAGCCGACAGCTTGGCTTTTAGAGTTGTTTGACGGTGACAAGGAGCTTTATAACCTTGCTATCCAGATTATAAAAGCAAGCGTCACAGGGCAGTCTTTGCAAAAAATCTTTTGGCTTTTCGGTGAAGGTGGAACAGGAAAAGGAACTTTTCAGCAGCTACTTATAAACCTAGTTGGTATGGAAAATGTGGCAAGTTTGAAGATCACTGGTTTAACAAAAAGTCAATTTTCAACGTCTATATTATTGGGAAAGTCGCTTGTAATCGGTGATGATGTACAAAAGGACGCAGTAATTAGAGACACTTCAGATATGTTTAGCTTAGCAACAGGCGACATAATGACCATAGAGGACAAAGGGAAACGCCCTTATAGCATACGCCTTAATATGACGGTAGTACAATCTTCTAATGGTTTACCAAGAATGAACGGGGATAAATCAGCTATTGATAGGCGATTTAGAATTTTACCTTTTACCAAAATATTTAAAGGTAATCCTAACAAGGCTATCAAAGACGATTACATTAACCGCAAAGAAGTGCTGGAGTACCTGGTTAAGTTGGCTATTGAAACACCAATCGCTGACATTAACCCTACGAAGTCTATTGAAATACTTGAAGAACACCATAAGGACATGAACCCCGTTATTGATTTTGTTTCTAAGTTTTTTACTGATGAATTGACAAGTGAGTTTATTCCTAATAGTTTTGTCTATCACGTTTGGAAAGGTTTCCTAGAATACTATGGTATTAAAGAAAACAGGTCAGAAATGGGCTTACATCGAGAAATCAAAAGCAACCTGCCTGAAGGTTTCGCAGTTGGCCAGAAGGTTATCCCTGCAGGGCAACAGATCCATAAAGGTTTTTATCCTAAAGAAGACCTACCGCCGTTTGCAAGCGTAGCCTATGCTAATGGTAGGGCAACACCCGAAAAGCAGAAAAAGCCAAAGAATGAACGCGGGTATTACAACCATTGGCCAGAGTACAAAAAGAGAAGGAAAAGAAAATAAGAATTTTATACACTTTACACAGTAGGGCAAAAATTTTATACACTTAAAAACGTTGTCATATCAAGGGTTTTATACACTTTATACGAAAAACACGGAAATAAAAAAATTTCCTTATATCATGTTTCAGAAATAGAGTCCCTATTATCCCTATATATATTTTTATTTTAATGTATAAAGTGTATAAAACAATAGCAAAACCCTTGGTACTACTGACTTTATTTTTTATACACTTTTAAAAACAAGTGTATAAAATTTGTAAGAAGCGTATAAAAAAGGGGACAGAAAAATCAATTAAGTACAAAAGGAGTAAAAAACATGAAAATTAAACTATTTTTTTATTACAAATGGCAACAATCACTAGAAAATTTTGAACAGGAAGTAAATGATTTTATGGCGACCGTGCAGGTAATTGATGTAAAACATTCAACCGCAACCGTAGGAGATAGTGATGGTATGGGTGCGATTGCTGGTTTGCTAGTATTATACAGATAACAAAATGGGGTAGATAGTACCGACCCCCTTGCAATGGTGTAACTACTAGTGACACCCTTAAAAACAGAAAGAGGAAAAACAACATGACATTAAAAACATTTTCGGATAAAGCAAAAACATTTACTTTCACTTACTATTTTTGTGATCAGGCGACCGCTCAAGTAGCAGGTCACGCGCTACTGGGATATATGACTGGGACATATTGCCAGCCTGTAATCTCATTGACCTACAAGGATAAAGGCACGCTAGTAGCTGAGTATGTGGAAGATCACAAGCTAAACAAGACCTTTAAGCGTATTTGTGACAGTTTTAAAGACTACCACAAACAACCAGGAGAGGTTGAAGCATTTGAAGAACGTTACAAACGGGAGCGCGTGCTTCAACTCAAAGAGTCAGAGGACTTTGAGAGCTTGCTGAATAAGATCACAGACTACGAGCTGGAACTATTAGACTATGCTGATCGCTTGCTTTCTGATACGCCTATCCCTATGGACTCTATGACTGCTTTTGGTACGTTGGAAAAGCTAGGCGATGAAAGTATTAGCCTACTCCAAAAGTTGGACGTAGAGGGCGAATATAAAGGACTTGCTGGTTATACAGAGCATTTGAAGTAGAACACAGGGGGAGCAATCCCCTTTTTGCTATCAACCCAATAGTTTTGGGTTTTTCCATATAGGGGGAAATAATGAAGCAGTTAGCAATAGAAACAATCACTAAACCAATGAAGCTGAGAGGAATATCTAAGGGTATAGCCGAGTTGGACGGTCAACGTTTAGAGATTGATTTGGATAATTTAATGATTGATTTTGGTGGAGAGTCATTTGAATTAGACAGAATAGCAGGAACTAAGGGAGGTAATCGATATTTCTTTCTTTGCCCTGATTGTGGGAGACGGTGCAGGTTGCTTTATAAACGGTATTTATATTTTAGTTGCGGTACTTGTCTAGATATCCACAAGAGCACTCTGAACCGCAGTAAAACGGATTGCCAATACTACTGGGAGCTTGCACTAAAAGAAGCCAGAAAGGTAGAACCAGGGTGGAGTCCTAGACGTGGTAGATATATGTTTGATGGTTTCCCTGAAAGACCAAGGTATATGAAACGTGACAGGTATCATAAGCACTATAAGAAGTTTTTGAAGTATATTGAAAAAGGGGATAGATTTTGGCTGAATGGTTCGAGATTGTAGGATAATATGAAGTAGTGTGTAATTTACCAAACGAACAAATACTACATATTAGACGGTTTAAATGTTAAAAAAGCTAGATATATCAAGGATTTAAGTAAGTAGAGCGTTCCAAAAAGGGTGCGGTAAACGTTCCAAAAAAGGGTGAGGTAAGGATTAGGTTATATATAAAAAGTACAAGGTTAGTACAAGGTCACATACTTCAAAATACTAAGGTTTTACAAAGGTACAGGGCTTTTTTCTAGTGATAGAACCCCAAGGTTACCACAAGGTAGAGAGGTTTACCGAGGGTTAGAAAAGGTGAGGTTTTTGTGAAGTAGTGGCAAAAAAAATACCAAACGAACACCGTAGAAAGGATGCAATATGGAACGTGATAGCCGAGGGAGATTTTTACCAGGCAACCAAGTAGCAAAAGGCAACAGGGGCAACAGAAAGCCAAAATATGGCAATAGCAACGCTTTGAAGCATGGACTACGCAGAGGATATACTGGACTGTTACCAAGCCGAGAAGGTGGGGTATCTATATATAAAAATGGTGCATACCTTGGAACACTACCAGACAAGTATTTTAACCATTCTGAAGATGGAGCGCTTTGGGTAGATTATAGCGCGTGTCAGTATCTTGTATTAGTTTGTGGCTTGCCTGAAAGTATGTTTAGCGAACCAGAAGAATGGTAAGGGTCTATATACTTGAACTCCGAGCGAACGCCGAGAAAGTGGCTATCTCCCCCCTATCATTTATCAAGCAGATAAGCGGAGTTTTTACCCCTCTTATTTCCGATTTACTCCTTGCAGAATGACAAGCAGATAAGGACGACAATAAGCCTTCTTAATTACTTACAAAACGATAGGAAGTTAAGACGAATTTAAAAGCCCCTTATTTTCGTTTTTCTCCTTGTCAAACGGTAACGGTAAGGAAATAAGACAGGAAATAACATCGCTTATTTTGATTTTGCTCCCTGAAAAACTGTAAGGAGATAAGGAGACTTATTAGCTTCCTTAATTTGGATTTTCTCCTTACAAAATGATAGGGAAATAAGAACTAAAATAACTCCCCTTATTTTCCTACCAAATGACAGGGAGATAAGAGCGGTTTAAAAGTCTGTTATTTTGGATTTGTTGCTTACCAAATGATAAGCAGATAGGCAAAGAACTAACTTGCCTTAATTGCTTATCAAACCATAAGGAGATATGGGGGCTATCTCCCTCCCCACGCGCTTCTATGAGCTTCACCCGTCATTGTACATTTTTTCTCACGGGAAAGCATTTGAAGCTAGAGCGAACATAGAGAAATAGCAAAAAAAGCCAGCACAGGGCTGACTCCTTTGTGATATTCCGATAAAAATATTATATCATAGAGGAGGCCGAGGCATGACACCAGAGCAGGTAAAAGAAAAACTAGAGGGCGTTAAGTGGATAAGCAAGGAAATCAAAGGCTTATATTTGGAATTGGAGGCCCTGGAAGGTGGTATTATCAAAAAGCCAACACTAAGCCATAGCAGGGTACAGGCAAGCAGAGAGAACAAGACAGAGAACAATCTTATAAGTGTTCTAAAACTAAAAGAGGATACGCTTCAGAGGATTGAGCGACTTACTGAAGAGAGAATGGAAATATCTAGGCTGATTGATAAGTTGGTCAATCCGCTTGAGCGTTCTGTTCTAAGATTTTTTTATTTGAATAATCTTGTAGCTTTGGAAGTAGCTGAAGAAATAGGAAAATCAAGAACAAATGTATACTTAATTAGGCAAAAAGCTATAGAACACTTGAGCAAGGTGGAAGGAGCGAACTAATGGAGCTGGATAAGTTTAAAACGATGATGAACGTCAGAGAGCGGATGACTTACTTTCTACGTTTCCAGAGGATGGCAGGAAGTGAAAACCAAGTTACGATAGATGAAGAGGCTTGGGAACTTATCTTACCTGATCAGTGGAATTTGAGCGGTGAGCATGAAAAAGCAATCCGTGAGGGATTGGAGATATTCGCCCAAGACATCAACAGCATAGAGAACAAACGAGCCAGAAAATACTTTATTATCCATTATTGCTACATGAGGAAGAAAACAATGAGTGAATGCGTAGAGATGGCAGGTACTAGCTCCACTAGCTACCACCGATACAAACAGATAGCCGTCTTAAACTTTGCGAGAATCCACCAGAACGGAGAGCTAGAAGTGTATAAGTAGGCAAATGTAGGCTGAGACTTCATATTTGCCCATTGTATAAAGATAATATTGAAAAGTTTGCGAAAAAGGATTATACTGAAGTTGTAGCACAAGAGAAAACTCTTGAATTATTATCTCAAGCATTCGACTTTGAATTTGGAAGGATTGAATGATATGGTTAAAAAAGATATTTATGATTGGCCAGAAGGCGAAGACGACAATCTGGATGAATTGTTAAAAAAAGCCTATGAACGAAATAAGAATAAAACTGTTGAGGAGTTAGATGCCGAATGGGATGAATTTGTCAAGAGTCTAAAACTTGAAACGATTTAAATAAGCACCTAGAACAATCTAAGTGCTTTTTGATATGAGTTATTTTTGCCTTTTATATACTACGTGGTATAATGAACCTATCAGCAATAAAAAAAGCACGTTTGACCGTGCTAGTTTCTTGCCTGCTGAACTCGTCAAATCTTAGCCCTTTTGTGGGGCTTTTTTGCTCCCCTTTTTGCGTACTTTGGGGGAGCAAGTATTAAAAAGTAATGTTAGTATTTTTTGTTAAAAAGCGCGTGATATAAGGGTCAGGAAGCCCTAAGGAAACCTAAAATAATAATTCTTTTATTATGTAGAAAAATGACTATCATTTGTGTATGTATTTTCTGTCTCAAAAGCTATATACTGAAAATGAAACTTGTTTGAAAGAGGATACTGCACGATGATTTATTCAAAAGAAATTGTTAGAGAATGGCTAGATGAAGTGGCAGAGCGAGCTAAGGACCATCCAGAGTGGGTGGATGTTTTCGAGCGTTGTTACACAGACACCTTGGACAATACGGTTGAAATCCTAGAAGATGGTTCAACCTTTGTGCTCACAGGAGATATTCCTGCTATGTGGCTTCGAGATTCGACAGCTCAACTCAGACCCTACCTTCATGTGGCTAAAAGAGATGCCCTCCTGCGTCAGACCATTGCAGGTTTGGTCAAACGTCAGATGACCTTGGTACTCAAGGATCCTTATGCCAATTCCTTCAACATTGAGGAAAACTGGAAGGGGCACCACGAGACCGACCATACAGACCTTAATGGCTGGATTTGGGAACGCAAGTACGAGGTGGACTCGCTTTGCTATCCTTTGCAGTTGGCTTATCTCCTCTGGAAAGAGACTGGCGAGACTAGTCAGTTTGATGAGACTTTTGTCGCAGCGACCAAGGAAATCCTCCATCTGTGGACGGTGGAACAAGACCACAAGAACTCTCCTTATCGTTTTGTCCGAGATACGGACCGCAAGGAAGACACCTTGGTAAATGATGGCTTTGGACCTGATTTTGCAGTGACAGGTATGACTTGGTCAGCCTTTCGTCCGAGTGATGATTGCTGTCAGTATAGTTACTTGATTCCGTCAAATATGTTTGCAGCAGTAGTCTTGGGTTATGTGCAAGAAATCTTTACAGAATTGAATCTAGCTGATAGCGAGAGTGTCATCGCAGACGCTAAACGTCTGCAAGAAGAGATCCAAGAAGGTATCGAAAACTATGCTTACACCACCAACAGCAAGGGCGAAAAGATTTATGCCTTTGAAGTGGATGGTCTAGGAAATGCCAGCATCATGGATGATCCAAACGTTCCAAGTTTGTTGGCTGCGCCTTATCTGGGCTACTGCGATGTCAACGATGAAGTGTATCAAGCAACTCGTCGTACCATTCTGAGCCCTGAAAATCCATACTTCTACCAAGGAGAATACGCTAGCGGTCTCGGAAGTTCTCACACCTTCTATCGCTATATCTGGCCCATTGCCCTTTCTATCCAAGGTTTGACAACAAGAGATAAGGCAGAGAAAAAATTCTTGCTGGACCAGCTGGTTGCTTGCGATGGTGGTACAGGTGTTATGCACGAAAGCTTCCACGTGGATGACCCAACTCTTTATTCTCGTGAATGGTTCTCTTGGGCCAACATGATGTTCTGTGAATTGGTCTTGGATTACTTGGATATCCGCTAAGGAACACGCTTTAGCGCAACTGATTTTTGGAAAGAATCACAAATTTACATTTAAAACGTTAACAATAAAAATTTAAATTTAGAATGAGGTTTTACTTCATGGAAAATGTTGTCGTACATATTATCTCACATAGTCACTGGGACCGTGAGTGGTACTTGCCTTTTGAAAGCCACCGTATGCAGTTGGT
Organism: Streptococcus sp. CL6.35; assembly: GCF_049737915.1. Taxonomy (GTDB): domain Bacteria; phylum Bacillota; class Bacilli; order Lactobacillales; family Streptococcaceae; genus Streptococcus. The sequence goes on from NZ_JBKOTU010000002.1 coordinate 107,260, forward strand.
GGAATTATTTGACAATCTCTTTGATCTCTTTGAAAATGACCCTGAGTTCAAGAGCTTCCACTTGGATGGACAAACTATTGTCCTTGATGACTACTTGGAGATTCGCCCTGAAAATCGCGACAAAGTCCAACGATACATCGACGAAGGCAAACTTAAAATTGGTCCTTTTTACATCTTGCAAGATGACTACTTGATTTCAAGTGAAGCCAATGTCCGCAACACTCTTATCGGTCAGCAGGAGGCTGCAAAATGGGGCAAATCTACTCAGATTGGTTACTTCCCAGATACCTTTGGAAATATGGGACAAGCGCCTCAAATTCTTCAAAAATCAGGCATTCACGTGGCAGCCTTTGGTCGTGGTGTGAAGCCGATTGGATTTGACAACCAAGTTCTCGAAGATGAGCAGTTTACTTCCCAGTTTTCAGAAATGTACTGGCAGGGTGCGGACGGAAGTCGTGTCCTCGGGATTCTCTTTGCCAACTGGTACAGTAATGGGAATGAAATTCCAGTTGATAAAGACGAGGCCTTGACCTTCTGGAAACAAAAATTGTCAGATGTGCGTGATTACGCTTCGACCAACCAATGGTTGATGATGAACGGATGTGACCACCAGCCTGTACAGAAAAATCTGAGCGAAGCCATTCGTGTGGCAAATGAACTCTTCCCAGATGTAACCTTTGTTCATAGTTCTTTTGATGAATATGTTCAAGCTGTGGAAAGTGCTCTACCAGAGCAGTTATCAACGGTTACAGGTGAGTTGACCAGTCAGGAAACAGATGGCTGGTACACACTTGCCAACACTTCTTCATCTCGTATTTATCTCAAACAAGCCTTCCAAGAAAATAGCAACCTTCTAGAGCAAGTTGTAGAACCCTTGACGATTATCACTGGGGGCCACAACCACAAGGATCAGTTGACCTATGCTTGGAAAACACTTTTGCAGAATGCGCCACATGATAGCATCTGTGGCTGTAGCGTGGACGAGGTTCACCGCGAAATGGAAACTCGTTTTGCCAAGGTAAACCAAGTCGGAAACTTTGTTAAGAGCAATCTTCTTAACGAGTGGAAGGGTAAAATCGCTACAGCTAAGGCTCAAAGTGACTATCTCTTTACTGTCATTAACACAGGCTTGCATGATAAGGTCGATACTGTCAGCACAGTGATTGATGTTGCGACTTGTGATTTTAAGGAATTGCACCCAACAGAAGGTTATAAGAAGATGGCTGATCTTACCTTGCCAAGTTACCGTGTGGAGGATTTGGATGGTCGTCCTGTAGAGGCTAAAATCGAAGACCTCGGAGCTAATTTTGAGTACGATTTACCAAAAGACAAGTTCCGCCAAGCTCGTATTGCTCGACAAGTGCGCGTGACCATTCCAGTTCACCTAGCACCGCTTTCTTGGACAACCTTCCAATTGCTGGAAGGAGAGCAAGCACACCGTGAGGGTATTTACCAAAACGGAGTGATTGATACACCATTTGTAACGGTGAGTGTGGATGACAATATCACAGTTTATGATAAGACAACTCACGAAGCCTATGAAGATTTTATCCGCTTTGAAGACCGTGGTGACATCGGAAACGAGTATATCTATTTCCAACCAAAAGGAACAGAGCCAATCTATGCAGAGCTTAAGGGCTACGAGGTCTTGGAAAACACAGCTCGCTACGCTAAGATTTTGCTCAAACATGAATTGACCGTGCCTGTCAGTGCCGATGAAAAGCTAGAAGAAGAGCAAAAAGGTATCATCGAGTTTATGAAGCGTGAGGCGGGACGTTCAGAAGAATTGACAAGCATTCCTCTGGAAACTGAGTTGACTGTCTTTGTTGACAACCCACAAATCCGTTGCAAGACTCGCTTTACTAACACTGCCAAAGACCACCGTATCCGTCTCTTGGTCAAGACTCATAACACGCGTCCAAGCAATGATTCTGAAAGCATCTATGAGGTGGTGACACGACCAAACAAACCAGCAGCTTCATGGGAAAATCCTGAAAATCCTCAACACCAACAAGCCTTTGTTAGTCTGTATGACGATGAAAAAGGAGTGACGGTAGCCAATAAGGGATTGAATGAATACGAAATCCTTGGAGACGACACTATTGCAGTGACTATTTTGCGTGCATCAGGTGAGCTAGGTGACTGGGGTTACTTCCCAACACCAGAAGCTCAATGCTTGCGTGAGTTTGAAGTCGAGTTTGCGCTTGAATGCCACCAAGCTCAAGAACGCTTCTCAGCCTATCGTCGTGCTAAAGCCTTGCAGACACCATTTACTAGCCTTCAGATTGCTAAACAAGAAGGAAGCGTGGCTGCGACTGGTAGCCTCTTGAACCATTTTGTTCTCAGCATACCGCAAATCTGTCCAACAGCCTTTAAGGTAGCTGAAAATGGAGAAGGCTATGTGCTTCGTTACTACAATATGTGTAGTGAAAATGTGCGTGTACCGGAAAGTCAACATCTCTTCCTTGACCTACTTGAACGACCATACCCCGTTCATAGAGGCCTCATTTCACCACAAGAGATTCGTACAGAATTTATCAAAAAAGAAGAAATTTAATTTCAAAAAGTAAACATAAAGAGAAAGGAGGGGCGAAAAAGTAAGAACTAACTGCTGATTCGCCCCTTTTATGGTAAAAACAATGACCATTGCAACGATTGATATCGGAGGGACTGGGATTAAGTTTGCCAGTCTGACTCCTGATGGGAAAATACTGAATAAGACAAGCATTCCAACGCCTGAAAGTTTGGAGGATTTACTAGCTTGGTTAGACCAGCGCTTGTCAGAGCAGGATTACAGTGGGATTGCTTTGAGCGTTCCAGGCGCGGTCAATCAAGAAACAGGTGTGATTGATGGTTTCAGTGCCGTGCCCTACATCCACGGATTTTCTTGGTATGAGGCGCTTGCTCATCATCAGCTACCTGTCCATCTAGAAAATGATGCCAACTGTGTTGGACTCAGTGAATTACTAGCACATCCAGAGATTGAAAATGCAGCCTGTGTCGTGATTGGGACAGGGATTGGCGGAGCCATGATTATCAATGGTAGACTTCATCGAGGTCGCCACGGCCTGGGTGGAGAATTTGGCTACATGACCACCCTTGCCCCTGCTGAAAAGCTCAACAACTGGTCGCAACTAGCGTCAACTGGGAATATGGTACGCTACGTGATTGAAAAATCTGGTCAGACTGATTGGGACGGTCGCAAGATTTACCAAGAGGCCGAAGCAGGAAATGCCCTTTGTCAAGAAGCCATTGAGCGCATGAACCGCAATCTGGCGCAAGGCTTGCTCAATATCCAATATCTCATCGACCCAGATGTCATCAGTCTGGGAGGCTCTATCAGTCAAAATCCAGATTTTATTCAAGGTGTCAAGAAGGCTGTTGATAACTTTGTCGATACCTACGAAGAATACACGGTCGCACCAGTTATCCAAGCTTGCACCTATCATGCAGATGCCAATCTCTACGGAGCCCTTGTCAACTGGCTACAGGAGGAAAATCAATGGTAAGATTTACAGGACTTAGTTCCAAACAAACTCAGGCAATTGACTTGCTGATAAAGCACATTCCGCTACCAGAGGTAGAGGTAGCTATCGCTCAATCTGACCAAGCTTCTATCTCTATCAAGGGTGAGGGTGGCCACTATCAATTGACCTACCGCAAACCCCACCAACTTTATCGTGCCTTGTCCTTGTTGGCAACAGCTCTAGTAGAAGGTGATAAAGTAGAGATTGAAGAGAAGGCGGCTTATGAAGATTTAGCCTACATGGCTGACTGTTCGCGCAATGCGGTGCTGAATGTGGCTGCTGCCAAGCAGATGATTGAGGTCTTGGCTCTCATGGGCTACTCAACCTTTGAGCTCTACATGGAAGACACCTACCAAATTGAAGGGCAGCCTTACTTTGGCTATTTCCGTGGAGCCTACTCCGCTGAGGAGTTGCAGGAAATTGAAGCCTATGCCCAGCAGTTTGACATGACCTTTGTGCCTTGCATCCAGACCTTGGCCCACTTGTCAGCCTTCGTCAAATGGGGTGTCAAGGAAGTGCAAGAACTCCGTGATGTGGAGGATATTCTTCTCATTGGCGAAGAAAAGGTTTATAACCTGATTGATGGCATGTTTGCCACTCTGTCTAAGCTGCAGACACGCAAGGTCAATATCGGGATGGACGAAGCCCACTTGGTTGGCTTGGGACGCTACTTGATTCTGAACGGTGTTGTGGATCGTAGTCTCCTCATGTGCCAACACTTGGAGCGCGTGCTGGATATTGCTGACAAGTATGGTTTCCACTGCCAGATGTGGAGCGATATGTTCTTTAAACTTATGTCAGCAGATGGCCAGTACGACCGTGATGTGGAAATTCCAGAAGAAACTCGTGTCTACCTAGACCGTCTCAAAGACCGTGTGACTTTGGTTTACTGGGACTATTATCAGGATAGCGAGGAAAAATACAATCGCAACTTCCGTAATCACCACAAGATTAGCCAAGATATCGCCTTTGCAGGAGGTGCTTGGAAGTGGATTGGTTTCACACCCAATAACCATTTCAGCCGTCTCATCGCAGTCGAAGCTAATAAAGCCTGCCGTGCCAATGATATCAAAGAAGTCATCGTGACGGGTTGGGGGGACAATGGTGGTGAAACTGCCCAGTTTTCTATCCTACCAAGCTTGCAAATCTGGGCAGAACTCAGCTACCGCAATAACCTAGACCGTTTGTCTGCTCATTTCCAGACCAATACAGGTCTATCGGTTGAGGACTTTATGCAGATTGACCTAGCTAATCTCTTGCCAGACCTACCAGGTAATCTCAGCGGGATCAATCCTAACCGCTATGTCTTTTATCAGGATGTTCTCTGTCCGATTCTTGACCGACACATGACACCTGAACAGGACAAGCCCCACTTCGCTCAGGCAGCTGAGATTCTTGCTGACATTAAAGAAAAAGCTGGCAACTATGCCTACCTCTTTGAAACTCAGGCCCAGTTGAACCAGATTTTAAGTAGCAAAGTCGATGTGGGAAGACGCATCCGTCAGGCCTACCAAACAAACGATAAAGAAAGTATGCAAGAAATCGCAAGACAAGAGTTACCAAAACTTAGAAGCCAAATTGAAGACTTCCATGCTCTCTTTAGCAACCAATGGCTGAAGGAAAACAAGGTCTTTGGCTTGGATACAGTTGACATCCGTATGGGCGGACTCTTGCAACGCATCAAGCGCGCAGAAAGTCGCATCGAGGCTTATCTGGCAGGTCAGCTGGACCGCATCGATGAGTTAGAAGTGGCAATCTTACCATTTACAGACTTCTACGCAGACAAGGACTTCGCTGCCACAACAGCCAACCAGTGGCATACTATTGCGACAGCTTCAACCATTTATACGACCTAAAAAACAAGAACACCTTGCATTGGGCAGAGTGTTTCTCGTGAAACATCCCTTTCTTAAAAAAGTACTCCACATAAAATAATTTGTGGAGTTTTTTCTATAATTAGTAGTTTAACCTAACCTTCAAATAGGAGTATACTAATAATGTAATCGTTATCAAAAGTCTAAAAAGGAATTTTTAGATGGATATCAAAATAAAAAAGGGAGGAAATTATGAATAAGTTTTCAAAAACCTTGAGAGACAACTGGATCTTTCTCTTGATGGTTTTGCCAGGGGCACTCTGGTTGATTCTATTCTTCTACATTCCAGTATTTGGGAACGTGGTTGCCTTTAAAGACTACCACATGACCAGTAATGGATTTATAGATAGTATCGTGAATAGTAAATGGGTCGGACTCGATAATTTCAGATTCTTGTTTAGTTCAAAAGACGCCTTTATTATCACACGAAATACTGTCCTCTACAATCTAGGCTTTATCTTTATCGGTTTGATTGTATCAGTAGGGATTGCCATCATCTTAAGTGAACTCCGTTCTAAGAGAATGGTTAAGATCTTCCAAACTTCTATGTTGTTCCCTTACTTCTTGTCTTGGGTTATCATCAGTTTCTTTACAGATGCCTTCCTAAACATTGATAAAGGGGTGTTCAACCATTTCCTAGAATCTATTGGAATGAAGGAAATCAATTTCTACGCTGATTTGGGTATCTGGCCATATCTCCTACTTTTCCTAGGTATTTGGAAAGGCTTTGGATATAGCAGTGTCATGTACTATGCAACAATCATGGGAATTGATCCAACCTACTACGAAGCAGCAACAGTGGACGGGGCTAGCAAATGGCAACGAATTCGCAATGTAACCATTCCGCAGTTGACACCATTGGTAACTGTATTGACCATCCTTGCAGTCGGAAACATCTTCCGTGCAGACTTTGGTCTCTTCTACCAAATCCCCCACAATGCTGGTCAGCTTTATAACGTAACCAACGTCTTGGATGTATATGTTTATAACGGTTTGACTCAGACAGCGGATATCGGGATGGCTTCAGCAGCAGGTCTCTACCAATCAGTTGTCGGCTTGATTCTTGTTATCCTATCAAACTTACTTGCAAGACGAGTTGATCCAAACTCAGCCTTGTTCTAGAAAGGAGGAGAATATGGCAGAAAAGAAAATTAAAAAAGAAAAAATTGATAATGTCGGCATTCACTCCTTCAGTAAGAAAGCAGATATCTTCTTTAGTACCATTTCTGGTTTGGTTGCCCTCTCTTGTATCCTACCCTTTGTATTCGTTATTGTTATCTCTGTGACAGATGAAAAGAGTATCCTCCAAAATGGATATAGCTTCTTCCCATCTCAATTTGGCTTAGACGGTTTTGAGTTCTTGGCACAATTTAAGGATAAAATTCTCCAAGCCCTCTTCATCTCAGTCTTTGTAACAGTGGTGGGGACTATCACAAACGTTTTTATCACAACAACTTATGCCTACGCTATTTCACGGACAACCTTTAAGTATCGCAGATTCTTTACGATTTTTGCCCTTCTTAGTATGTTGTTTAACGCGGGTTTGGTACCGGGCTATATCGTGGTAACTCGTTTACTTCAACTTGGTGATACAGTTTGGGCCTTGATTGTTCCAATGCTTCTCTCACCATTTAACATCATCTTGATGCGTTCCTTCTTCAAGAAGACCATTCCAGAAGCCATTCTAGAATCCGCTCGTATCGATGGTGCTAGTGAGGCCCGGATTTTCTTCCAAATCTGTTTGCCATTGTCATTACCAGGTATCGCAACCATCACGCTTTTGACAGCTCTTGGTTTCTGGAATGACTGGTTCAACGCCCTTCTTTACATCAAGAGTGACAACTTGTATCCATTGCAATATTTGCTCATGCAAATCCAGCAAAATATGGATTACATCGCCAAAGCAGTCGGTCTATCTGGTCAACTGGGAGTTGCTCTTCCAAAAGAAACAGGTCGTATGGCCATGGTTGTGGTCGCAACCCTTCCAATCGCGATTCTGTATCCATTCTTCCAACGCTACTTTGTAAAAGGTTTGACTATCGGTGGTGTGAAAGAATAGCGATTGTCGAGAAAAATCATTTCTCATTTCCAAACTTCCCTTGCGTGAAGTTAAGATCATTATATTGTTTATAAGTTTAAAAATAAAAAAAGGAGTTTTTGTCATGAAAAACTGGAAAAAATATGCTTTTGCATCTGCTAGCGTAGTCGCTTTGGCTGCTGGTCTCGCTGCTTGTGGAAACCTTTCAGGTAACAGTAAAAAAGCTGCTGACTCAGCTTCAGGTGAAAAAACTGTTATCAAAATGTACCAAATCGGTGACAAACCAGATAACTTAGATGAATTGCTAGAAAATGCTAACAAAATCATCGGTGAAAAAGTTGGTGCTAAATTGGATATCCAATATCTTGGATGGGGTGACTATGATAAGAAAATGTCAGTTATCACATCATCTGGTGAAAACTACGATATCGCCTTTGCATCTAACTATGTTGTAAATGCTCAAAAAGGTGCCTATGCTGACTTGACTGACTTGTATAAGAAAGAAGGGGCAGAGCTTTATAAAGCACTTGACCCAGCTTACATCAAAGGTAACAGCATTAACGGTAAAATTTACGCAGTTCCAGTTGCAGCCAACGTTGCATCATCTCAAAACTTCGCTTTCAACGGAACTCTTCTTGCTAAATACGGTATCGATATTTCAGGTGTCACTTCATATGAAACACTTGAACCAGTCTTGAAACAAATCAAAGAAAAAGCTCCAGATGTAGTGCCATTTGCGGTTACTAAGAACTTCATCCCATCTGATAACTTTGACTACCCAGTTCCAAACGGACTTCCATTCGTTATCGACCTTGAAGGGGACACTACTAAGATCGTAAACCGTTACGAAGTGCCTCGCTTTAAAGAACACTTGAAGACTCTTCACAAATTCTATGAAGCTGGATACATTCCAAAAGACGTAGCAACAAGCGATACTTCATTTGACCTTCAACAAGATACTTGGTTCGTTCGTGAAGAAACAGTAGGACCAGCTGACTACGGTAACAGCTTGCTTTCACGTGTTGCGAACAAAGATATCCAAATCAAACCAATCACTAACTTCATCAAGAAAAACCAAACAACACAAGTTGCTAACTTTGTTATCTCAAACAACTCTAAGAACAAAGAAAAATCAATGGAAGTGTTGAACCTCTTGAACACTAACCCAGAACTCTTGAATGGTCTTGTTTATGGTCCAGAAGGCAAGAACTGGGAAAAAATTCCAGGTAAAGAAAACCGTGTTAAAGTCCTTGATGGCTACAAAGGAAACACTCACATGGGTGGATGGAACACTGGTAACAACTGGATCCTTTACATCAACGAAAACGTTACAGACCAACAAATCGAAGATTCTAAGAAACAGTTGGCTGAAGCTAAAGAATCTCCAGCACTTGGATTCATCTTTAACACTGACAATGTGAAATCTGAAATCTCAGCAATCTCTAACACAATGCAACAATTCGATACAGCTATCAACACTGGTACTGTAGACCCAGACAAAGCTATTCCAGAATTGATGGAAAAATTGAAATCTGAAGGTGCTTACGATAAAGTATTGAACGAAATGCAAAAACAATACGATGAATTCTTGAAAAACAAAAAATCATAAGATCAATTGATTTCGTGTATTCATTCCTAATTCCTAAAAATTGAATCACTGTTTTCCTCAGGCTTATCTGGGGGAGGCAGTGATTTTTTGAAACGAGAGCATAGATATCCGTGTTTTCTTATCACTATTTAACCATTCAGGAAATCTTAAGCACCATTTAGGATTTGGAGTAAGGATTTAGGAAAATATCGCTTATATTAGAGATGTTCCAAGTTTACAACGGAGGGTTCACATGAAAAAGTATCAACTTCTATTCAAAATAAGTGCAGTTTTCTCTTACTTATTTTTCGTATTTGGTCTTTCTCATCTGACGCTTATTGTTCAAAATTATTGGCAATTTTCTTCCCAGATTGGCAATTTCGTCTGGATTCAAAATCTTTTGAGTTTGCTATTTAGTGGAGTCATGATTTGGATTCTGTTTAAGACAGGGCACGGCTATCTTTTTCGCATTCCGAGAAAAAAATGGCTTTGGTATTCGATTTTGACAGTATTAGTGGTAGTGCTCCAGATCTCTTTTAACGTTCAGACAGCTAAACATGTTCAGTCAACTGCTGAAGGTTGGGCTGTATTGATCGGTTATAGTGGGACCAACTTTGCTGAGCTAGGTATCTATATAACTTTGTTCTTTCTGACTCCACTTATGGAAGAGCTAATCTATAGAGGATTACTGCAACACGCCTTTTTTAAGCATTCGAGATTTGGCCTTGATTTGCTTCTTCCGTCAATTTTATTTGCTCTTCCTCATTTTTCAAGCCTGCCTAGTTTGTTAGATATCTTCGTCTTTGCAACATCTGGCATCATCTTTGCTAGTTTGACCCGCTATACCAAGAGCATTTATCCATCCTATGCGGTGCATGTGATTAATAATATTTTCGCAACATTACCATTTTTGCTGACTTTTTTACATAGGGTGTTTGGGTAAATACTGGCGCGAGAGTTAGGAATGATAGCTTTTCAACTTAAGGAGGAAAATAAGTATGACACCATTAAAATGGTTTGCTGGAGGCAGTGAAAGACGTTGTGAAGCCATGACTATCATAAATCATCTATTGGAAGATATAAAGGATACGCCTCAACTGACTCCCTTGAAAAATCAGTTAGTGAGTTATAAAAGACGATTAAAGGACGATGGGACCTCTACCCCATTTATTTTGAGTCAAATGAATGTTGACATCTCACGTGTGTTGATTGATAACAAGCTGAGTTTGTCAGAAAATCAAGCCGATCAGATCAAAAAATTGAGAGAATTATCAGCTATTCGCTATGGCTACTGATGAAGTACAGGGATAGGACTCTTTCTATAAATTTTCAGTCAAATAAATTGCATTCGTTTTCTTAAGCAGGTATACTAGTATAGTTAGATGAAAAATTCTGAAAATTTAAGAATAGAAAAGAGAACAAATCTTATGGCAAAAGATATTCGTGTCTTACTTTACTACCTTTATACTCCAATTGAAAATGCAGAGCAATTTGCTGCAGACCACTTGGCTTTCTGTAAATCAATCGGCCTTAAAGGCCGTATCCTAGTCGCTGACGAAGGAATTAACGGAACCGTTTCAGGTGATTACGAAACAACTCAAAAATACATGGACTACGTTCACAGCCTCCCAGGCATGGAAGACCTCTGGTTCAAGATTGACGAAGAGAGTGAACAAGCCTTCAAGAAGATGTTTGTTCGTTACAAGAAAGAGATTGTCCACCTTGGTTTGGAAGACAACGACTTTGACAACGACATCAACCCACTTGAAACAACAGGTGCTTACTTGTCTCCAAAAGAGTTCAAAGAAGCCCTTCTTGACGAAGATACCGTTGTCCTTGACACACGTAACGATTATGAGTACGACCTAGGACATTTCCGTGGGGCTATCCGCCCAGATATCCGTAACTTCCGTGAGTTGCCACAATGGGTCCGTGACAATAAGGAAAAATTCATGGACAAGCGTGTCGTGGTTTACTGTACAGGTGGGGTTCGCTGTGAGAAATTCTCAGGCTGGATGGTCCGTGAAGGTTACAAAGATGTCGGCCAATTGCACGGTGGAATCGCAACTTACGGTAAAGACCCAGAAGTCCAAGGTGAGCTTTGGGATGGAAAAATGTACGTCTTTGACGAGCGTATTGCCGTAGATGTTAACCATGTCAACCCAACTATCGTAGGAAAAGACTGGTTTGATGGAACACCATGTGAACGTTATGTCAACTGTGGAAATCCATTCTGTAACCGTCGTATCTTGACATCAGAAGAAAATGAAGACAAGTACCTTCGTGGATGCTCACACGAGTGCCGTGTTCACCCACGTAACCGCTATGTTTCAGAAAATGAATTGACACAAGCTGAAGTTGTCGAGCGTCTAGCCGCTATCGGTGAAAGCTTGGATCAAGCAGCTACTGTATAAGATTAAACAGTCCTTAGGGGCTGTTTTTCTATGCTTTTTACTCAAAAATTAATACTCAATGAAAATCAAAGAGCAAACTAGGAAGCTAGCCGCAGGCTGTACTTGAGTACGGCAAGGCGAAGCTGACGCGGTTTGAATTTGATTTTCGAAGAGTATAAAGTTTGTTTTTGTATCTTTCAGAAAAATAAGGTATACTATATGTAAACGATTTCAAAGGAGTACAGTTATGACGAAAACATTTTTTATTCCAAATAAACAGAGCATTTTAGGAGAACAGGAAATTTTGACTGCCAAGTCCGTCTTGGCCTTGCTAGATGGTTTGGAGTCACATAGCTATGATGCTGTCTATCTCCGTCAGCCTCTTAATCGTCTCGAGTATATAGAGTGTGCGATAGTGGGGCAATCACAATTTCTATTTAAGGTCAGTTATGCTGATGGTCAAAAGGCTTACCGTGTCGATCTTCCTGAGCTACTCACGAAGACAGACTGGGAGATCATCAAGTCATTTTTAGATGCTCTGCTTGCTTACACAGGAACTGAGATTGAAGAACTAGATGGTTTTGATTTTGAAGCTTATTTCCAAGCAAGTATTCAAGTCCATCTGGCAGACACTGCAGCGCATTTTACGATTTGCCAAGGAATTTTTAATCCTGTTTTCTTTAGTCATGAGGATTTGAAAAGCTTTTTAGAGGAAGATGGCTTGGCTCAGTTTGAAGCGCGTGTGCGTGCGATTCAAGAGACAGATGCTTACTTTGCAAGAGTTTCCTTCTATCAGGATGGAGAAGGACAAGTTCACGGTGTTTACCATCTGGCTCAAGGAGTCAAGACAGTATTGTCGAGAGAACCATTTGTTCCTGCTGCCTATATTGAGCAATTGGTGGATAAGGAAGTGCAGTGGGAGATTGACTTGGTTCAAATTACAGGAGATGGCTCTAAACCAGAAGACTATGAAGCCATTGCCCGCCTAGACTATGCAAAATTCCTAGAGTCATTACCATCAGCATCTTACCACCAACTAGATGCCAATCAATTAGAAGTACAACCCATCCTGGGAGAAGATTTTAAAACATTAGCACAAGAAGAGTAAAGTAGAAGCAGGTCAATCGACTTGCTTTTTTGATATAGAAAAATCCTGCCATGGAAGACAGGATTGCTACTCAATGAAAATCAAAGAGCAAACTAGGAAGCTAGCCGCAGGCTGCTCAAAACACTGTTTTGAGGTTGTAGATGAAACTGACGAAGTCAGTAACCATACATACGGTAAGGCGAAGCTGACGTGGTTTGAATTTGATTTTCGAAGAGTATGAAGTTTAAAGAAAGGCCAAGATACGAAGATAATCTCCAATCAGTGCCACTTCAGCTACAAAGAAGAGGAGGATAATCACTCCGTTCACAAGGACAGACAAGAATAACTGATAAAAGGAGTCGGTTTCACTTGCTTGACTTGGTCTTGTAATGATATGGAGGCTAGCAAGTAGAATGATTCCAATGCTAATCACACACAAGAGAGCTGTAAATCGTAGGCTATCAAAGAAGGCAAAGAAACTAGCAATAGCAGTGAGGAAGATTGGAATTGCCAAGAGTTGACTATATTGTTGGAGAACCTTTTCTAGCGTCCAGTCCTTTTCTTGGTAGATAAATCGTCTCACGACGAAACTACCCAAGAGGAATGAAAAGAAGAAGAGTGTTGTTGCTACTAGGATAGAGATAATCGAAAAGAGATTCAATGAAGCAAATTGTTCAGGGAAGTGATTATGCATAGTTGCTATATGTCCATAGTAAGCATGTTTGATGTGGTAGATACTAAAGAAAAAGGAAGATGCAGAAAACAGAATGAGCAAGATAAAGGCCGTGTAGCTATGCTTACTACTTGTTTCAAGACTGCTTGTAGGAGATTTGAGAGCTTCCACTAGCCAAGACCAAAAATCAAGCACTTGCTCTTTCCATTTATCCGTAGATTTTGGAGCTTGGTCGGGAATATAAGGACTTTCTAAGGATTTACTTAGAATAAGTGGCTCTTTCGTAGTTGTTTTTTGCTGAGGAAGTGCTTCTTGACTCTCTTCAGCTATAGTGACTTTTTCTGTTTCTTTAGAAAAATCTTGCTCTTCTTCAGTAGAATCTAATGCTTTCTTTTCTTCTATTTCTGTTCTCGCTTCACTGTCTTCAGGCGTTTCAATTGTCTCTTCTTGCTGGCTTTCCAGTTCGACTTCAGCTTGAGAGACGTCCTCCTCTACTTGAGTATTTTTTTCAATTGGTGTATCGAGATTGGCTATCGTTTCTTCAGCCTTGTCTGCAACCTCTTGAGTTTGCTCTTCAGGTTTGTTCTTGCTTGTTGCTTTTACAAAATCATTACTTTCAAACCATTCTTGTTTCATGGTAGAACCTCCTTTTTAGTTAGATAAATATGCTTTTATAGTAGCAGATGTAAGCGCTTTTGTCAACGATTTCTAGAAGAAGACTCGTGTTCCTCTGCTTTGAGTAGATAGATATACTGGTCTGCCCTTGCTATGAGTTGATCTTTCACATCAGCTTTTTCTGTTTTATAAGGATTGCTTAAATGTTCATCTTTGTTTTCTTTATTTTTAAACGAATGTCTTCCTTCTCTCAGAAAATGGATAATAGAACCATGTTTTGTTGAAAGATCTAAGTTGATTCTTTGTTTTTCTTCTTCGGAAAGTAGGAGGTTTAGGTCTGTTTTCGTCACCAATTCCACCTTACCGTGTACTTGGATTTTTTCAGCGTGGAAGTGATTTTCTGTTGATTCTAGCTGACTATCTGTAAGGTCTGTATCAAAGATATTAATGATATTAGGGGTTGTGAGTTTACTGTTTTTGATACGACTTCCTTCAATTCGGAGGAGATAGCCATTATTGGTATTGATGGTCGCATTTTCAAGACTAGCATTAGTGATACTGGTTTGTCCACGATTGGCTGACACGCTGATTCCTTTTAGACTTCTTCCTTTTGGCAATTGGAGAATAACTTCATCAAAACGACGAGAGTAGCTACTTGCGATATGGAGAATCCCGCCGATTCCAGAAGAGAGAAATGGAGTTTCAGACAGTTTCTTATCAGTGAGGCTCAGCGTTTTATCGTTCTGATTTGTGATAAGATCATGGTGAGCAGAAAGAGATGGATGATAAGAAATGTGGATTTGATCATCGAAAGAGTCTGTGATGGTGAGCGCGTGTTGATGGAGAGTAATCTCTAGGTTTTCGACTTCCTTGCCAAAGGTCAACTCTTCCATCCGACTATCATAGACAGGCTCCTTGGACATGGCAAGTAGGCTCTTGATCCCGTCAGATTGGATACCTACAAAGAGCAGGATAAATCCGATAATAGTAGTCACCACACCAAAAATGAGAAATCCTCTTGTCAATTTACGCATGCTGGTCACCTCTCTTTCCTTTTTTGAGAACAAATTGCACCAGGCGAACAATGAGTAGACCGAAGAAACGAGCTACATAGGAAATACCTAGTAAGACTAGTGAAGAAGCACCGATAGCCAGTAAACCAGCACCAAAAATCAAGATAAAGGCTGATTTAGCTTGGGCTAAGACAGTGAAACTTTCAACTAAAAATAGGAATCCGCCGATGATACCAAGTATGGAAACCGCAAAGAAAGCCAAGATGACAGTCAAGGCTGCCACAAGGATTGCGAACAGGGACACGAGGATGGCGATTCCCAGAGGAATACCGATGGGGGCTGCAAGGAGAGCTAACAAGGCGATATGCAAAATTTGTCGGTTATTCTTTTGAGCGGGTGCTTCATTGATTTTTTTATCGAGAAGATTGGAGAGAACTTCGTGGGCCGCTTCTTTGGGAGTTCCCAAGCTAGCGATGAGTTCTTCTTCTCCTTCGACTCCAGCATCGTCAAAGAGTTCCCTGAAATAGTCCATGGCTTCAATTTGGTCAGCCTGAGGCAGTTTTTTGAGATAGAGTTCTAGCTGAGTCAGGTATTCAGTTCTTGTCATGGCGGATACTCCCTTCTATGATGCCATTAATGGTGTCTGTATAGAGTGCCCATTCATCTTTCAGGGTCACGAGCTGTTCTATACCACCATTTGTCAAGGAGTAGTATTTGCGCATGCGACCTTGGAACTCTCTAGAATAGGTTGTCAGAAAGCTATTGCCTTCCAATTTTTTGAGAATGGGATAGAGCGTAGATTCTTTGATGTTAGCGATAAGCTTAATGGTCTGGCTAATCTCATAACCATAAGAATCATCCTGCTCCAGTACGGCCAAGATGAGAAATTCAATCAAGGCAGAGGATGTTGGAAAGTACATGGGAAACCTCCTTTTCTAATGTGTAAGATTTTTATATATAATTTTTCTACACATACATTGTACATCTAAAAGAAAGCCCTGTCAAGGGAAATGTGTAAAATTTTTATATATAAAAAACTTCTAGCCAAAACTAGAAGTTTAAAGGAACTAACAACAGCTATTTCACAGAAATTTATATTTTAAAGATAAGCTAGAATCATGATGTATAATCTAGGATATACTTTGAAACAGATTCCTTTCCCATCTAAACCCTTATCTTCCTCATTTATTCCAAATCTTTTATCAATTTATACGTCTCCATAAAACGAAGACCTCGGGATCCCTTAGTCGCTGTGATTTCTTCATAGATATCACCCAAGGTGCAGGCAGGTGCTAAAGTCCACAGAGCATAATCTTCTAATATGACCTTACCAATCTTCTCAAATTTATCTAGTAAAAGCCCTAAATCCTTGTGATTAAACCAACAGTCAGTATCAATAGCATACTGTCTATTATTCATCTTGCAAGCAATCTCGCTATTCAAAAAATCCGTCATAGTGGGCTTATTCTTTTGTAGCAACCTTGTAAAGGCTAGGTGATATTCTATTTTTCTCGGACTTTGGTCGAGATCTGAAACAAAACCGACTCCGTATTCATTTTCAAATTGAACCACAAGCACATCTCCTACCTTAAAGTACGGCTCCCTCTTTGTTTTTGCCTTTGGAACTTTAAGAGGTTTCGGATTGACACTTTGTAGCTGAATAGCTAGTTTATCAAGTGCTTTCTGTCTTTGTTTTAATGCTTTGATGTCAATTTCAAGCCAGAACTTATCCGCTCCTTTTTCGATGATTTTGAGAGTTTTATTTTTTATGTCTTCTGGTAAATGTCCAATCTTCCACAAGGAGTAGGCAAAGGCTGTCCAATAAATCTCAGTATAAAAATCATCTATACAAAAATTATTTTCATCATTTAAAATATCTTCGATTATCTTAGCAATATTTTCGCCGTTTTTATATCTTCCCACTATGGTGTTATAAATATCGTAAGCATCATCGCTGTCTATAATCTTTACTCCGTCTATTGCCATGGCAACCTCCTGATTATTCTCGGGTAGTTATTTTACAAAGGGCGAAATTCTCCAGTTCATCACTATCACCGATATAATTGTTTCAACATTTATTGTTTATATCTGAGAAGTATTTTAGCAAAATTAAAGGATTTTATCAGCTCTGTCCACTGTAAAGAGGGCCACAGTCATCAGGATATCGACGAGTAAGAGGGCAGCTACAGCTGGTACCCAAGAGTGGAAAAGGTCAAAACTGTAACCAAAGAGGGTTGGCCCAAAGGCTGCCAGGATATAGCCTCCTGTTTGAGATAGGCCGGACAATTGGGCTGTCTTTTCAGGGGCGCTTGTCTTGAGTGAAAAGTTGACCATGAGATAAGGGAAGAGGGCGCTGGTTGCGGTTCCGATGAGGATATGGATGGCAAGCCAGTAAAAGAAATTACCGACTGGGAAAAAGAGCATGGAAATACCGACTACACCAGCTAGTGAGACCAAAGTGAGCATGAGCTGACGGTTGCGAGTAGATAGGCTGGTTGTCAGGCTTGGGATGGTCATTGAAAAAGGAATGCTAATCAGAGAGAAGATAGACGTAAGCAAGCCAGCTTCGTGACTGGATAGGCCTGCATGGATAGCCATGGTCGGTAACCAAGTCATAGCAGTGTAAAAGAGCAGGGATTGAAAACCTGCAAAGACAATCACTGCCCAGACCTGTTTATTACGCATAACCTTTGTTTGGCTTTTTTGTTTGGTTTGTGGAGCTAGTCTGTGATTATAGCGGTGATTTGGGAGCCAGACCAAAAAAGTTGCTAGACAGAGCAAGGTGAGGAGGATGATAAGTCCTTTCCAAGAACTGGCTTGTGTAATGGGCACAGCTAGATAGGAAGCCAGAGCCGTCGCAATCCCCATCGAAGTCACATATAAGGTTGTGAGGAAACCAATTTTTTTAGGTTGATTTGCTTGGATAAGGCTAGGAAGTAGAACATTGATGACAGCGATACTGGCTCCGACCATCAAAGTTCCCATATATAAAAGAGGCAGGTTGAAGAGGCGAATCAGAGAGCCTATTGTTAAAAAAAAGAGGCTATAGGTGAAGAGATGTTCTAAGCCAATTTTCTGAGCCATTCGAGTAGAAAATAGTGAGAAGAGGGTAAACATGAGGAGAGGAAGGCTGGTCAAAACACCAAGTGAACTGACTTCTACTCCCAGACCTTGCGAAATATCCCCCAAAATAATGGGTAAAACAGTAAAAGGAGTCCGCAAGGAAACACCAATCAGGATAATACCTGGAACAAAAAAGAGTGATTGCTTTTTCATATAATACCTCTTCTAACTGATTTTAATAACAGCTTATTTTAAGGCTTTTTCACTATAATGTCAAGTAAGGTTTCTGGCTTTCAAGATAAAAATGGGAAAGTCTTGAAAATTATGATAAAATAGTGGAAGGAAATCTATACATTGGAGAAAAACTGTGTCTGAAAAGCAAAAAATCAGCGTATTGATGTCGGTCTATATCAAGGAAAATCCGACATTTTTAAAGGATGCTATTGATAGTGTTCAAAATCAGACCCTGAAACCGAGCGAATTGGTTCTGGTTGAGGATGGGCCTTTGACACCTGAGCTCTATCAGGTATTAGACCAGCTTGAAGTTGAGTCTGATATTCCAGTGAAACGCTATCCTCTTGAGCAGAATCAAGGTTTGGGTCTGGCTCTTCGACAGGGTGTTTTGCAGTGTCAGTATGATATTATTGCCCGTATGGATACGGATGATATAGCTGTTCCAGACCGTTTTGAGAAACAGGTTCAGCTAATGGAGAAGGACAAGCTCGACCTATTAGGTGGACATATTGCAGAATTTATTGACAATCCTGATGAGATCGTTTCTTACCGTCGTGTTCCAACCCAGCATGCAGATATTGTAGCTTATCAAAGGATGAGAAGTGCCTTTAACCACATGACTGTCATGTTCAAGAAGGATACGGTTCTCAAGGCAGGCAACTATGAGGATGGCCTTTATATGGAGGATGACCTCCTCTGGCTCAACATGATTGCTGCAGGAGCTAAGACTGGAAATCTGGATCAAATCTTGTGTAAGGTTCGTGTTGGAGCAGGAATGTTTGAGCGTCGTGGGGGACTGCGTTACCTCAAACTCTATCGTCAAGCTCGTCAACGCATGCTGAAGCGAGGACAAATTTCTTACATGGAGTATGCCAAGAGTGTTGCCATTCAGATGGTGGTTGCCCTTTGTCCAGGATTTGTCCGACAGTTTATTTTTATGAAACTGTTACGAAAAAGCAAGTAAAAGATTGTAGCAAATCGTAAACTTTAGAAAAAGTGTTATAATAACAATATAATACTCTTCGAAAATCTCTTCAAACCGCGTCAACGTCGCCTTGCCGTACTCAAGTACAGCCTGCGGCTAGTTTCCTAGTTTGCTCTTTGATTTTCATTGAGTATAATCATCCAGCTCTTTTAAGGAGGAGTAAATTTCTATGAATAAAAAACTCACAGATTATGTGATTGATCTGGTGGAAATTTTAAATAAACAACAAAAACAGGTTTTCTGGGGAATATTTGATATTTTGAGTATGGTGGTTTCCATTATTGTATCTTATATCTTATTCTATGGCTTGATTAATCCAGCACCTGTTGACTACATTATCTATACGAGTTTGGCCTTCCTGTTCTATCAATTGATGATTGGATTTTGGGGGCTGAACGCTAGTATTAGTCGTTACAGCAAGATTACGGATTTCATGAAAATCTTTTTTGGTGTGACTGCTAGCAGTATCTTGTCATATAGTATCTGCTATGCCTTCTTGCCACTTTTTTCAATCCGTTTCATCATTCTCTTTATCTTGTTGAGTACTTTCTTGATTTTATTGCCACGGATTACTTGGCAGTTAATCTACTCTAAACGCAAAAAGGGAAGTGGTGATGGAGAACACCGTCGGACCTTCTTGATTGGTGCCGGTGATGGTGGAGCCCTCTTTATGGATAGTTACCAACATCCAACTAGTGAATTAGAACTTGTCGGTATTTTGGACAAGGATTCTAAGAAAAAGGGCCAAAAACTTGGTGGAATCCCTGTTTTGGGTTCATATGATGATCTGCCTGAATTAGCCAAACGCCATCAAATCGAGCGTGTTATCGTTGCGATTCCGTCGCTTGACCCGTCAGAATATGAACGTATCTTGCAGATGTGTAATAAGCTGGGTGTCAAGTGTTACAAGATGCCTAAGGTTGAAACGGTTGTTCAAGGACTTCACCAAGCAGGTACTGGCTTCCAAAAAATTGATATTACGGACCTTTTGGGACGTCAGGAAATTCGTCTTGACGAATCGCGTCTGGGCGCAGAACTGACAGGTAAGACAATCTTAGTCACAGGTGCTGGTGGCTCAATCGGTTCTGAAATCTGTCGCCAAGTTAGTCGCTTCAATCCTGAACGCATCGTCTTGCTCGGTCATGGGGAAAACTCAATCTACCTTGTTTATCATGAATTGATTCGCAAGTTCCAAGGGATTGATTATGTACCGGTTATTGCCGATATTCAAGACTATGACCGTTTGTTGCAAGTCTTTGAACAGTACAAGCCAGCTATTGTTTATCATGCGGCTGCCCACAAGCACGTTCCTATGATGGAGCGCAATCCAAAAGAAGCCTTCAAAAACAATATCCGTGGAACTTACAACGTTGCTAAGGCTGTTGATGAAGCTAAAGTACCTAAGATGGTTATGATTTCGACAGATAAGGCGGTTAATCCACCAAATGTTATGGGAGCAACCAAGCGCGTGGCTGAGTTGATTGTCACTGGCTTTAACCAACGTAGCCAATCAACCTACTGTGCAGTTCGTTTTGGGAATGTTCTTGGTAGCCGTGGTAGTGTCATTCCAGTCTTTGAACGTCAAATTGCTGAAGGCGGGCCTGTAACGGTCACAGACTTCCGCATGACCCGTTACTTTATGACTATTCCAGAAGCTAGCCGTTTGGTTATTCACGCTGGTGCTTATGCCAAGGATGGAGAAGTCTTTATCCTTGATATGGGCAAACCAGTCAAGATTTATGACTTGGCCAAGAAAATGGTGCTTCTAAGTGGCCACACCGAAAGCGAAATTCCAATTGTTGAAGTTGGAATCCGTCCAGGCGAAAAACTTTACGAAGAACTCTTGGTATCGACCGAACTTGTTGATAATCAGGTTATGGATAAGATTTTCGTTGGTAAGGTTAATGTCATGCCTCTAGAAGCCATCGATCAAAAGATTGAAGAGTTCCGCACTCTTAGTGGAGATGAATTGAAGCAAGCCATTATCGCTTTTGCAAATCAAACCACCCACGTTGAATAAAAAAGAAAAACGCATATTATCAGTTCTGAAGAATCTTGGTAATATGCGTTTTGTTATGTAGAAACTTGCTCCATTTTCTTCTGAGATGGGGTTGTCGCCCAGTCTATGTTATTGAAAATAGGCCAAAACTTCTATGGGTTTGTGAGCGATATAATCAGGCTGATAGTTTAGCAAATCTGCTTGCTCCCCAAATCCCCAAGTGACGGCTAATTTCTGAATGCCTGTTTCTTGAGCACCCAGCATATCAAACTTGGTATCTCCGATGATGATAGCTTGTTCTGGGGCTAGTTGATGTGTCTGCAAGGTTTGGCGAATGACATCTGCCTTATGGTGTGCTTCAGGGCTGGAACCATAAATGCCATCAAAGAAATGATAGATTCCCAAGTTTTTAGTCATGTCTTGAGCGGTTGGAGTATTCTTTGTAGTGGTGATATAAAGAGGGTAATTGCTCGATAACTTCTCAAGCAAGTCTACGACCTGAGGAAAGAGTTGAGCTTCATGGATGCCTTTTGCCTTATAGTAAGAACGGTATATCTGGACAGCCTCAGAAATTTGGTCTTTGGGAAGGCAGGTCGCAAAACTACTTTCGAGGGGCGGTCCCATAAAACTACGAATGGTTTTGGCATCAGGGCTAGGCACCCCTAGCTCTTTAAAGGTATGGGTAAAGGCATTGTGAATCCCGATAGAACTGTCAACGAGGGTTCCATCTAGATCGAAAAAGATAGCTGTGATAGAGGTCATGGTTTCTCCTATTTGATAAGCTTATTCTCCGAAAATTTCTTTTTGGAGGCGACGACCAGTAGGGGTGGCAGCGAGTCCACCTTCAGCTGTTTCACGAAAGGCAGTTGGCATGCTTGCTCCCACTTGGTACATGGCATCGATAACTTCATCCACAGGGATTTTAGATTCGATACCTGCCAGAGCCATGTCTGCTGCGATGAAGGCAAAGCTAGCTCCCATAGCATTGCGCTTGACGCAGGGAACTTCGACCAAGCCTGCCACAGGGTCACAGATGAGGCCTAGCATATTTTTAATGACAAAGGCAATGGCCTGACTGGCCTGATAAGGTGTTCCACCGGCAGCTAGAGTCAAGGCTGCAGCACTCATAGCAGAGGCCGAACCAACCTCGGCCTGACAGCCACCTTCAGCACCTGAGATAGAGGCATTGTTTGCGATGACTAGTCCAAAGGCACCGGCAGCAAAGAGGAAATCCAGCTGTTGCTCGTGGCTGAGGTCTAATTTTTCAATAGTAGCTGTTAGAACTGAGGGCAGACAGCCAGCACTTCCTGCGGTCGGAGTGGCACAAACCAAGCCCATTTTGGCATTGTGTTCATTGACTGCAATGGCATTTCGGGCAGCAGAGAGAATTGTGTAATCTGACAGAGTTTTTCCGTTTTTGATGTAGTGATCCAATTTGGCAGCATCTCCACCTGTCAGACCACTACGAGATTTATTTTCATTGAGGCCAAGTTGGACAGAGGCTTTCATGACTTCCAGATTGCGTTCCATGAGAAGGAAGACTTCTTCACGTTCGCGACCGGTCAATTCAAACTCTGTGGTAATCATGAGTTCTGCGACATTTCCTTGAAAGTCCAGATCTGCTTGCTCGACCAATTCTTTGATAGAATAAAACATGTTTCCTCCTATTTAAAGAAATTGACATTGTGGAGATGAGGGATTTTTCGAATTTCTTCGATGGCCTCATCACAGTTGCGACTGTCAACTTCGATAATCATAATGGCTTTTTCACCAGCTTTTTCACGAGTAACATTCATCTGGGCGATATTGATATCATAGCGGGAAAGTGCCTCTGTTACGAGGGCAATCATACCTGGAATATCTTGATGAACAATGATGATAGTCGGTGTATTCATATTGAGAGAGACGGCAAAGCCATTGAGTTCGGTTACCTGAATATTTCCTCCACCGATAGAAATACCAGTCACACTGATGGTCTTGTGAGCATTTTTGACGGTAATTTTAGTGGTGTTTGGATGAGGAGCATTACTGTCTTTCTGAATGGTCCAGACAATCTTGATGCCACGCTTGTGGGCAATTTCCAGGCTGTTTGGGATTTCAGGATCATCTGTATCCATGCCCAAAATACCTGCAACAAGGGCTAGGTCTGTTCCGTGACCACGATAGGTTTTGGCAAATGAGTTAAATAGTTGGAATTCGACTTCTGTCGGAGTATCATCAAAAATGGAAGAGACAATCTTCCCAATACGAACAGCACCAGCTGTATGGCTACTAGATGGGCCAATCATAACTGGTCCGATGATATCAAAGACAGATTGAAAACGAAGTGATTTCATCAGTTTCCCCTTATAAAAATTCTTATCTCTATTATATCAAAGAATGAAGGTCTTGGCTTTAATTGTGGATGAAAACCTTTTTACACTACAAATAGCATAAAAAAGCATCTTTTGTAACAAAAAATGGCTTATTTAGAGAAATAAAAAATAATTTTGTAATATTTCTACATAAAAGTGTCAAGAAACGGTAATATTTAAAGGGTATGATAGAACTATAGAAAGAAGGAGAATTTTCAAATATGAAATCAACAACTAAAAAGATTAAAACAACTCTTGCAGGAGTAGCTGCCTTGTTTGCAGTATTTGCTCCATCATTTGTATCTGCTCAAGAATCATCAACTTACACTGTTAAAGAAGGTGATACACTTTCAGAAATCGCTGAAACTCACAACACAACTGTTGAGAAATTGGCAGAAAACAACCACATCGACAATATTCATTTGATTTATGTTGGTCAAGAGTTGGTTATCGATGGCCCTGTAGCGCCTGTTGCAACACCAGCGCCAACTACTTATGCAGCACCAGCTGCTCAAGATGAAACTGTTTCAGCTCCAGTAGCAGAAACTACAGAAGTAGTAGAAGAAACAGCACCAGTTGCAAGCGCTCCAGTAGCAGAAGAAACGGTTGCTGCAGCAGAAACTTCAGCACCAGCTGCAACTGTAAGCGGATCTGAAGCAGAAGCTAAAGAATGGATTGCACAAAAAGAATCAGGTGGTAGCTATACAGCTACAAACGGCCAATACATTGGACGTTACCAATTGACAGATTCATACTTGAACGGTGACTACTCAGCTGAAAACCAAGAGCGTGTAGCAGATGCTTACGTTGCAGGACGTTACGGTTCATGGTCAGCCGCTAAAAACTTCTGGCTTAACAACGGCTGGTATTAAGAAATAACGAACAGAATAATATGAAAAGGTCGAGGAAATCCCTCGACTTTTTTATATTTCTTTAGGTTGATAATAGGTCTCCACTTCTTTTTTGAGGTAGGCCAGCATAGAAGTTTCCTCGGTCAGTTCCAGAAGGGAGAATCCTTTTTGGATAAGCTTAGAATCATCCCTACAAATCCCGATACGGACATAACAGATAGCAAGCATATCGTAGCTTTTCTTGTTCTTGGCATCCTCTAGTAAAGTATAGCAGATTTGTTGACACATGTTTTTGTCTTGATGGTATAAGTAAATGGTGGAAAGATTGAGTAGGATTGTCATTCGCAAGTCATGTAAATGTTGATAGTTTTTATAGACTTCTAAGCGTTGCAAGATTTTTTCAGTGATGAGATGGAGGTGTTCAATAGGAAAGCTGAAAAGGATGGTATTGAGGATTTTTAGGTCGCTTTCATACCATGTATCTTGTTTTTCAATTTTTTCCCAAAGTTTTTTGACAGTTTGTTTCACTTGGTCTGACAGTTGCTCTGTACCATGTTGACGGATATGAATGACAACTTCAAGCATATCCCTGATTTCTTCTATAGGCAGGTCGTGATGGGTCTTGAGATAGTTTTGGCATGTTTCAAAAAAATGAACTAGACCACTGCCACCAATGATGGAATTCATATTGAGATAAATTTGCATGATTTCTGTCCGTTGGCTCGGCTGATAGATATGGCAGATGTAGTCAAACTCTTCAAAACTCATATTAATCTGTCGGAGAAGAAATTCCATGTTTTCATATTTGGGAGTTACCTTGCCACTTTCAATCTTTGATAGACTAGTTCTTGAAAGGACATCTCCGCAGACCTCTTCTTGGGTTAAGCCTTTTGACTCACGTATTTCTTTATAGACCTTTCCGAAATCATAACGCATGATTTTCTCCTTTTCGTGAAAAAAGTTAACAAACAATAAAATCCTATTAAAAATATTGTATCATAGTAATATAAAAAGTAAAGATGCAGAAGGATCTAATCTTAGATTGGGTGGATGGACAGGGTTCGCAACATATGTTAAAGTTCAAACCAGCGGTTCATGGAGTTCTGATGAGTATTAAGAGCTAGAATATAGGTTTGTATATTTGGGGGTGAGAATGTTCGCTCATCCCATTTGTTTTATAGGAGAGAAGTATGGATTACAAGGTCAGTATTTTTTTAAAAGGGATGAAAAATAAGCAATTCTTTTTAGCAATATTAATTATTTTAACTTCTATGATATTTTCTGTAAGTGCATTTATTGAAGAGGGGACGGAGTATTTTTTTAATCATGATTATATTGTGGCATTTTTACAAGGTTATAATGGTGATAGGTCGTTGTTAATAGTTTTGGCACCTCTTATTGCAACAATTCCTTTTGCGTCACAGCATATCGAAAATAGAAAAAGTGGAACAATGAAATATATTGTATCAAGGATGGGATATAGACAGTATTTTAATTCTATTTTTATAATCAATGGATTCATATCATTTACAACATTTATTTTTGGAATGTTATTATTCTTGATAATGTCAATTTTATTTTTTAATAGAAGTATAAATATGGATGCTTATTATGCAATAACAAAAGTTTCTATTTATGAATCAGCAGCGAGGACATCTCCGTTATTTTATGTAGGAATAATCATTTTACATTGTTCCTTTGTTGGCGTTGCATATAGTAGTGTTGGATTGGCGATGTCATATTTTATTAAGAGCAAATTTGTTGCATGGTTATCCCCATTTATTTTAACAACAATAGGATCATTGTTTGCTATGTTTCTAGATCTTACTAAAATTGAACCAATGGCAATTTTTGATGTTTCAAGAGTAAAAGGAATAAGCGTAATATTTGTTTTTGTATACTTAATCCTTATAGTAGTAATATCATATTGGATGTCGTATAAAAAATTTAAAAGGGATATAGAAACTGATGAAGAAATTTAAAGAATTAAAAAATAAAGAAGATTTTTATATAGGTTTTATATATTTATTAGTGGCTTTTGCTATATTAGCAAATTTTAGTCAGCTGATAGTATTGAAATATAAATTTGGGAATTTTCATTTTGGTGAGCTGATCCTTATTATGTTTAATGATTCCTATACTGGATATTTCACATTTCCGTTTTTATTAGCTTTCATAATGATGCTACAAAGCCCAGTTGAACAAAATATATTTTTTGTACTAAGTAGGTATTCAAGTAGAAATGATTTTTATAGAAATAAGCATTTCAAAATTTTGAAAAGTGTGATTTATTATGTGGTCAGTATTTGTATATTTTCCACCATAGTAGGAATAGGAGATTCTAACTTTGGCATTGGCATTTCAACAGCCACAAAAAAATTTTCAGAAACGTATTTATTTGGAAATTTTGAAACGAATATAGTAATTTATGAGATAGGAAAGATAATAATTTTACAAGGATTGTTGCTATATTTCTTTTCCCTGCTCCATGCACTTTTAACACAGTTTAGAATATCACAATCGTTAGTATTTGTTATCTATACGGGCACTTTGATTGTAATGTCGGGTTCAGCATTGGGCTTTTTAGGAGAACATCTGAGACCATTTTCATTGTTTTCTATTTCTGGTTCAGTATATGGTTACGGTATAAATTTCATTGGTAGATGTGGGATATTGGTATTTGTTGATGCAATGTTGCTTCTATTAAATTTTAAAATATTTGAAAATAAAGATGTTACATTACCTAAAGGAAGTAAGCAGTATCAAAATGAGTAAGGAGTTGAAACGTATGGATTGTATAAAAGTAGATCATCTTTCAAAAATATTTGGGAAAAAGTGTGTTATAGATGATGTTAGTTATGTTTTTGAATCAGGTAAAATATATGGAATTATAGGAACCAATGGATGCGGGAAAAGTGTATTATTTAAAATGCTTTCAGGATTAATGAAACCTACTATTGGTAAGATTACAGTTGGGAGTGTAATTGTTGGGGAAAATGGTTCTATGCCACTTGATGTAGGGTTACTTATTGAACATCCGGGATTTTTGCCTAGTCTAACTGCATTAGAGAATTTAGAGCAATTAGCTGCAATCAAAAATAAAATTACTAAGAAAGAGATTGAGGAAGTATTGAATAAGGTAGGTTTATATCAGGATAAAGATGTAAAAGTAAAAAATTATTCATTAGGCATGTTACAAAGATTAGGGATTGCCCAAGCATTGATGGAAAATCCTAAGATTTTACTCCTAGATGAACCATTTAATAGTATGGACTATGAAGGTGTAGAAGAACTTAGAAAAATAATTAAGAGTTATGCTCGAAAGAATCATATTACTATGTTGGTCACATCTCACAATAAAGAGGATATTGAAGTATTATCTGATATTGTTCTTGAATTGAAAAACGGTAAATTAGTTAAGAAATCTAACTTTTAGTAATGGTAGGTGGCTAACTTTATTATAGACCTTTCCCGAAATCATAACGCATGATTGACTCCTTTTCGTGAAAAAAGTTAACAAATAATAAAATCCTATTAAAAATATTGTATCATAGTAATATAAAAAGTAGAAAATAAAACTAAAATAAGTTTGTGGAAAAGCTTGGTGTAATTTTAAAATGGGCTTAATAGTACTATGATGTAGCTAGAAAAGGGGTGGAAAAATGTTTAAAAATAAGGAGCTTTTTCGAGTAGTCATGATATTTGTGATAGGAACTATCCTCATTTTAATGACACCAGTCTTATTTAAAGTTGTTATGGAACTATTTTCAAAATAGATAGGCCTCTGTTTTAGGCAGAGGCGTGAATCAGGAGGTTAAGTGATGAACTACAATGTAAAATATCTCTTATCAGGAATATTTATTATAGTCTTTATAGGTTTTCTAGTCTGGATGCGTTATTTTAATCAGAAGAAGGAAGAAGAGCATTCGGATGTGTCTTTTGAAGCGAGATTAGACAGTGAGGTTAAGACATTATATAAACAACTAGGATTGGGTGAGGAGCCTCATTATTTCTTAGCCTATCGCTACCTACATCCCTGGTTTAATTTGGCGATTTTACCACCAACAGTTGAAATTTTCTTAACTAAAATAGCGCTGGTGATGGTGACTCCAGATGAACTACTGATAAGAAATCTTGGGAATGGGATGACTTTCACAAGTGAGCACCATCGTGATTTGCGACAAGGACTTATCCGCATTCCAAAATCAGAGATGAAAGAATTTGAGATTCGCAACTGGAAAAGAGTTTTTATATTTGGCGATTTTTTGACAATTAAAACAAGCCAACATAGCTATTATTTACAGGTTAGAGATGATGGACTTCAAAAAGGAAGTCTTTCTACCAAACATTTCTCAGACTTGAAACGACAAGATTTTCTCGGATTATTGACAGATAAAAGGACATTCTGATAGACAATTAACCAAAAAACGAATCTTAGGACGTTCAACAATTCAAAAACCACACAGTATTTCTTTCAGCTTGATTGTACTCAAGACTGAAATCACTATGTGATTTTATTTGGAAGCTAGTTTTTCCCAGCCTCTTTTTGCTTACATGTAGGGAAATCTGTTCACTCTTTGTAGCCAATTTGATATAATCTTATCAAAAAAGTAGTATAATGTTTTTATAGAATATAAATAGTGGTGGATAGCATGCATGCATTATTAGCAACAAGATTAAAAAATAAGCGAAAAGAGCTGGGTTGGTCGCAAAAAGAATTGGCAGAAGGAATTTGCCAACAAACTCAGATAAGTCGCATGGAACAAGGCAAATATATGCCAGGAGCAGATTTGTTATATAAATTATCTGAAAAAATGGGCTTAAATATGGACTATTTCTTTTCAGGAGAAATTTCGAAAGAGTTTCTAGGCTTGTCTGCTTTCAAGAGATTGTCTAAAACATTATTGGAAAATCAAGATTACGCCTCTTTGAAATATGCTTTTGAGGGAGAAAGAAAGCAGCAGACTTCTTTATCTTTTGATGAAAAGATTTATCTGGACTGGATAGATGCTATTCTAACCTATCAATGTGAACATCAATTAAAACTAGCTATTTCAAAAATAGAGGACATCCTCAGTAGGATTAGTATTGATAAAGTGGACTACTTATATATTTTGAATACCCTGCTGATTTTCTTAGGCTATGATGAGGATAAGGAGAAATTTGAGCAACTATATGATCAGGTTTCCGTAGCCCTTTCAAAAATCGATACCAGTGTGCGTGAGCAAATTGAGTTGTATATCAAAATAAAATACAATTATTGTTACCACCTTTGGAAACAGGAGGAGATGGATAAGTCCAGAGCGCTATTATTGGAGATAATTGAATTTTGTAACAAATATCATAGTAGCTTTAGGTTAGCAGATTTATATTGTTTGTTGGGAAATGTAACAGAAAATCTTGATATCTCTGTTGCTAAGGACTATTATATGAAAGCTAAGGTGCTTTATCTAATTGAAAATAATGAAGTCATGGCACTCAAGGTAGAACAATATCTAATGGATAAGAAGTCAGAGAATGTATAAGGCTGGGAAAAAAGTCTTTAAAATAAAGAAACGCATAATATCAGGTTTTGAAAAAACTGATACTATGCGTTTTATTATGGGGATATTTACTTCATTTTATCCTGAAATTGAGTTTTTGACCATCCTCTTCATACACAAAACATAACTATAATTCTTTTTTAAAAAAATATATGATTTTTTACTTTAATTGCTTGACAGTTTATATATGTTGATTTATAATATAGGTGAAAGAAGGTGGCAAGATGGGAAAATTAAAATTCGAATATTTGAAAGCGCTATCTATATTGCTTATTGTGCTAATTCTACTGAGTAATAGTCGAAGTTTTATTAGTACTACTCTAGTTACTCAAGGTATTGATACAGGAGCGTACTATTCTCCCGGTTAAAAATAAGTTCGTTGTTAAAGAATGAGATAGAAGGAAGGTGAGTCCAATGGACTACGATACTTGTTGATAAATTACTATAGCTGTTTTTACGGAACAGCTCTCGATAATAGGAGAAATAAATCATAAGAAAATTAGTTAAAATTGGTGTTGCATCTTTAATGGTATGTGGTATACTTGCTACTACAAATGCTTTAGCAGTATGGGTTGAGGGTGGTCAATGGAACTATGGAGTAGGTTGGACAGGAACTTTTGGATATTCTGATTATTTACATTCTACTCGATCTCATACAGCAACTGTCAAGCATGGAGGTAGAATCTCTAAGGATCGTGAAGATCCCGAGGTTTGGGCTCAAGCTTCCCTTAATAAAATTCCGCCAACAGGATTAGAATATTTCTATGGATTTTAAGTGAAATTTTCCCTCTCCTATTAGGAGAGGGAAAACTTTAGTGGAGGTACTTTTATGAAAAAAATCAGTCATCTTTGTATGTTTCTGCTGTTGCTGTGTACCACTTTTTTTGTTTTTAATGTAAACTACACACGTGAAGCGGTTCGGATTCGGGAAATGGGAAAGACTGTAGATTCTTTGGATTTGTATTTGAAAGATATTAACGAACCTGCAGCGTCTGTTCTTCGATTTTTTGAGGATGTATCAAAGGAGTACAAAGTCTCCATCATCAAAACAGACAGTGGTGATGAGGTAATCAAGTCTGGTGTTTTTGATAAAGATACCTTCCCCTACCAAGAGTTTGGGATTTCTTCTCTTGATTTTACCACAGATGGTGAAGGAGTCTACAGTAATAAAGAAATTTCTAATAAACTTGGTACGATACCGACCTTTCTAAAAGCCAAGCCTATTCAGCTTATAACTTTTCAAACCTATATCAAGGATACATCTCGTAGTTTAAATGGTCGCTATACGATAACTTCTACACAAGAGATGGATAAGGATAGGATTGTACAGAAATGGAGCGATTTTTTCAAGATAGACCAGGCTACCTTGCTAGAGCCTACCTATAAAAGTGCAGTGGAAGTCATAAATCGAGATTTGCTTTTATCTGCCATTGTTTTTGTCTTGGCTATTTTACTTCTTGTGTTAGTAACAGTTTATCAGCCGATGATGGAGATGAAACGAGTGGGGGTTCAAAAGTTACTTGGTTTTCAAAGCGGGGCGATTTTAGCTGGTTTTGTAAAAACTAATTTTTATCTTCTCTTGGGTGGAAGTCTTATCATTGACTTGGGACTATTTTTAGTGCTGGACTACAGACCAAAACTTTTGTTCCCAAGTTTACTCTTATCCCAATTTCTGCTTTTACAGTTGTATTTGTTCATCAGTTGGCTGACCTACCTAATGATTCAGAAAATGACAGTCAGCTCCATGTTGAAAGGTTTTTCATCTATCAAACTTGGTCTCATCTTCAATTATGTGATGAAAATAGGGACAACTATTTTATTGACGGTTTTACTGATTGGGGTAGGCAGAAGTCTAGAACAAGAAAACAAAGAACTTGCTTATCAGCAACAGTGGGTAAGCCAAGGGAATTACCTGACCTTAGAAACCTTCAAACTTAATGATAACCTGTGGCAGGAAGAGCTAGCAGGTTCAGGGAAATCTACAGATTATTTCTACCAATTTTATCAAGATTTGCTAGCAAAAATACAAGTAAATTATGTGCGAAGTGCGAGTCTTCCTATCAAACCAGTCATCAAAGCTGAACAAGTACAGCAGTACCAACTGCCTGATAAGGTAGATGTTTACTATGCAAACCGTCAATTTTTAGAAAGTCAGGGCTTTAAGCTACCTGATATCGGCACTAAAAAGGTGATCTTGTTGCCAGCCAGTGATAAAGGACAAGAAGGCAAGAATCAGTTCTTGGGAAAATCCATCGCCTATCTTTCTATGAGGTATGAAGATCAGCAAAAGCAAACAATAGAAGATATGGATGTAGAAATTGCCTACTATGAAAGAGATTGGTCTTTCTTCCCTTATAACAATGAGCGAAAGGAAAATCTCCACAATCCAATCATTAGTCTAGTAAATGATCAAGACATGATGTGGGAAGAAAAGACTCGTTTGTCAACGACAGGTTTAAATAACCCGATGAAAGTTGAAAATACAGAACAAAATCAAAAAGTGATTACGGAGTTAGTTGAGAAATTATCAGATGGGAATTATTTAAAATTTTCATCGATTCAAGCCATTCAACAAGAGAAAGTAGATTCTTATCGAGATGCAGTTCGAAATCTTAATATACTCTTTGCTTTGTTTGGTCTCCTTAGCATGATGATTTCCTACTTCTTACTAGTAACAACTTTCTTGTTGAAGCGCAGGGATATCATTACCAAGAAGTTTATGGGGTGGAAACTGGTCGATCGCTACCGTCCTCTCCTCGTTCTACTTTTGTTGGGCTATAGTCTCCCTCTTCTAGTATTGATTTTCTTTGCCCATGCGCTCTTGCCACTCCTGCTGTTTGCAGGCTTTACATGTCTGGATATACTATTTGTGTTAGTCTTGGCTTCTAGGATGGAGAAAAGAAGTCTAGTAGAGTTATTGAAAGGGGGCATCTTATGATTGAGTTGGAAAATATTACCAAAACCATTGGAGGAAAAGTGATTTTGGATCACTTATCTCTCAGGATTGATCAGGGAGATTTGGTTGCCATCGTTGGAAAAAGTGGTAGTGGTAAGTCGACCTTGTTAAATTTATTAGGTTTGATAGATGGTGATTATAGCGGACGGTATGAGATTTTTGGTCAGACAAATCTAGCGGTCAATTCTGCTAAGTCACAAACAATAATCCGTGAACATATCTCTTATCTTTTTCAAAATTTTGCCCTGATTGATGATGAAACGGTCGAGTACAATCTCATGCTGGCGCTGAAATATGTAAAATTGTCTAAGAAAGACAAGCTCAAAAAGGTGGAAGAGATTTTAGAGAGAGTAGGTTTGTCAGCTACGTTGCATCAAAAGGTTTCCGAGTTGTCTGGTGGGGAGCAACAACGAATTGCAGTTGCTAGAGCCATCTTAAAACCCAGCCAGCTGATTTTAGCCGATGAACCAACAGGTTCGCTGGATCCTGAAAATAGAGATTTGGTCTTGAAGTTTCTCTTAGAGATGAATCGCGAGGGGAAAACAGTTATTATTGTGACCCACGATGCTTATGTAGCCCAACAATGTCATCGAATCATTGAATTGGGCGAGGGAAAATGAGTTCGTTTGGTTTCATTTGACTGACTGAATACTCATATTTTCCAGAGATAAATAGCATAAATACGCCTAGGAATGACATTTTTATGTGGTATTTCTAGGTTTTTTTGTTTTAAACTGAAAAAATTTTCAATTTAGGCTTGACAAACGATGAGCATAAGTGTATTATTTATACAACCAAAAGGAATAAACATAAAGGAGACTTTGTTATGAATAAGATGAAGAAGGTGTTGATGACGATGTTTGGTTTAGTGATGCTCCCCCTACTATTTGCTTGTAGTAACAATCAATCGGCTGGAATTGAAGCCATCAAGTCCAAAGGAAAATTGGTTGTAGCCCTCAATCCAGATTTTGCTCCATTTGAATACCAAAAAGTGGTTGATGGGAAAAATCAGATTGTGGGTTCAGATATCGAATTAGCCAAGGTTATCGCAACAGAACTAGGTGTCGAATTGGAACTATCTCCCATGAGCTTTGACAATGTATTGGCTAGTGTTCAATCAGGAAAAGCCGACCTTGCCATATCAGGTGTTTCTAAGACAGACGAACGGAGCAAGGTGTTCGACTTTTCCATTCCTTACTATACTTCAAAAAATAAGCTCATTGTCAAAAAATCAGACTTGGCTACTTATCAGTCTGTAAACGACTTGGCGCAGAAAAAGGTTGGAGTGCAGAAAGGTTCGATTCAAGAGACGATGGCGAAAGATTTGCTACAAAATTCTTCCCTCGTATCTCTGCCTAAAAATGGGAATTTAATTACAGATTTAAAATCAGGACAAGTGGATGCCGTTATCTTTGAAGAACCAGTTGCTAAGGGATTTGTGGAAAATAATCCTGATTTAACAATCGCAGAACTCAATTTTGAAAAAGAGCAAGATGATTCCTATGCGGTCGCTATGAAAAAAGATAGCAAGGAATTGAAAGAAGCAGTCGATAAAACCATTCAAAAGTTGAAGGATTCTGGGGAATTAGACAAACTCATTGAGGATGCCTTTAAAGCGTCCATTGAAAAATAGAAAGAAGGAAAAGAACATGAGTAAAGAAAAAGTAATTTTGGCCTATTCTGGCGGTTTAGACACATCAGTTGCTATTACCTGGCTAAAGAAAGACTATGATGTTGTTGCAGTTTGTATGGATGTGGGTGAAGGGAAAGACTTAGATTTCATCCATGATAAAGCTCTCAAGGTTGGAGCAGTCGAATCTTATGTCATTGATGTTAAGGACGAATTTGCTACAGATTATGTGCTAGTAGCTCTCCAGTCACATGCCTACTATGAACAAAAGTACCCCTTGGTATCTGCCTTGAGCCGCCCTCTTATTTCTAAAAAATTGGTTGAAATCGCGCATCAGACAGGAGCGACTACAATTGCTCATGGTTGTACAGGCAAGGGGAATGACCAAGTACGTTTTGAAGTATCCATTGCAGCCTTGGATCCCAATTTAAAAGTGATTGCGCCAGTTCGTGAATGGAAATGGTCTCGGGAGGAAGAAATTCATTATGCTAAGGAAAATGGGGTGCCTGTTCCTGCTGACCTTGACAATCCTTACTCTGTCGATCAAAATCTTTGGGGACGTGCCAATGAGTGTGGTATTTTAGAAAATCCATGGAATCAGGCTCCAGAAGAAGCCTTTGGTATCACATCTTCTCCAGAGGAAGCTCCAGACACGCCAGAATACATTGAGATTGAGTTTGGTGAAGGTGTTCCAGTTTCCCTCAATGGAGAAGGGCTAAAATTGGCAGATTTGATTCAAAAACTCAACGAAATAGCTGGAAAACATGGGGTCGGACGGATTGACCACGTGGAAAATCGCTTGGTGGGGATTAAATCAAGAGAAATCTATGAGTGCCCAGGGGCAGTGACCCTGCTGACAGCTCATAAGGAAATTGAGGATTTGACGCTTGTGAGAGAAGTGGCTCATTTTAAACCAATCATAGAAAATGAATTATCGAATCTCATTTATAATGCTTTGTGGTTTAGTCCAGCTACACAAGCCTTGATTGCTTATATTAAAGAGACTCAAAAAGTTGTCAATGGGACTGCAAAAGTCAAACTGTATAAGGGGAGCGCTCAGGTCGTGGCTCGGAAATCACCAAATTCACTTTACGATGAAAATTTGGCGACGTATACTAGTGCAGATACCTTTGACCAAGATGCGGCTGTTGGCTTTATTAAGTTATGGGGACTTCCAACCAAGGTTCATTCTGAGGTTCAAAAAAGCGCCAAATAGGGCGATTGACTAGAGAGGTGGATGTGATATGGCTAAGAATACAAAATTGTGGGGTGGTCGCTTTGAAGGGACTGTCGAAGACTGGGTAGAGCGCTTTGGTGCGAGTATATCTTTTGACCAGAAATTAGCTAAATTTGATGTGATTGGTTCCTTAGCCCACGTTCAGATGTTGGGTCAGACGGGCATTTTGAGTTTGGAGGAGTCAGAAAAGATCCAAGCAGGCTTGAAAGAGCTTTTAGAAGAGCTAGAGGCAGGTCAACTTGACTTTGATATCACAAACGAAGATATTCATATGAATATGGAAGTGTTGCTGACAGAAAAAATTGGTCCCCTTGCAGGGAAACTACATACAGCTCGTTCTCGAAATGACCAAGTTGCGACAGATATGCACTTGTATCTCAAGGAGCAACTAGGCTATGTCCTAGATAAACTGGCTCATCTCAAGGGTGTTTTATTAGACTTGGCGGAAAATCATGTGGAGACGATCATGCCGGGCTATACACATCTGCAACATGCTCAGCCTATTAGTTTTGCCCATCACCTAATGGCTTACTACAATATGTTTCAAAGAGACAGTGAACGTTTTGAATTTAACCAGCAGCATGCAGATCTATGCCCTCTAGGTGCGGCAGCTTTGGCAGGAACGACTTTCCCCATTGATCGCCAATTATCTAGCAATTTGCTGGAGTTTAAGCAACCTTATACAAATTCTTTGGATGCTGTTAGTGACCGCGATTTTATCTTAGAATTTCTATCCAATGCCAGCATACTCATGATGCATATGAGCCGTTTTTGTGAAGAAATGATAAATTGGTGTAGTTTTGAGTATCAATTCATTACCTTGTCAGATACATTTACAACAGGTTCCTCTATTATGCCCCAAAAGAAAAATCCAGATATGGCTGAGTTGATTCGAGGAAAGACTGGTAGAGTTTATGGTAATCTGTTTGGACTATTGACAGTCATGAAGTCCTTGCCTTTAGCTTATAATAAGGATCTGCAAGAGGATAAGGAAGGTATGTTTGACACGGTCGAAACGATTTTAAATTCCCTTGATGTATTGGCAGGTATGTTATCTAGCTTGCAGGTAAATAAGGAAAAAATGCAAGAGTCTACAGAGAAGGACTTTTCAAATGCAACTGAGTTGGCAGATTATTTGGCAGGGAAAGGCTTGCCATTTAGAGAAGCTCATGAGGTTGTGGGAAGATTAGTGCTAGACTCTATCAAGTCTGCTAAAAATATTCAAGATTGGACTTTGGAGGAATTGCAAACCTATCATTCCCTCATTGCCGAGGATATCTATGTCTACTTGCAACCTAAAACTGCTGTTCAAAGACGAAATTCCTTGGGAGGTACAGGATTTGACCAAGTGAAATACCAGATAGAACAAGCGAAGAAAGAACTTAAAGGGGAAAATTGATTCGTTTGCAAAGTAAGAAATAGAGGCTGATATGATTTATCAGCCTCTTTCTTGTCTTCTCCAACCAAGCATGTTATAATGAATACTGCTCAAGCGACCTTCAATCGTTAAGCACACACGACCTTCAATCGTGAACTAGTCATTTCGTTTATCTTTTATTACGTCGTTAACTCGTCTTGCCTAACTCAAGTTATGCCTGCGACTCGTTGCCTAGTCCTAAAAGCAAACGAAAAGACTATACTCGAAGAAATTCTATTGAAAGTCATAGTAAATAGAATTTTGAGGGGTATAAATAAACGAATAGATGGGAGACTTACCATGAGTGATAACTCTAAAACACGTGTTGTTGTGGGGATGAGTGGTGGTGTTGATTCGTCGGTGACGGCTCTTCTTCTCAAGGAGCAGGGTTACGATGTGATTGGCATCTTCATGAAGAACTGGGACGACACAGATGAAAACGGCGTCTGTACGGCGACCGAAGATTACAAGGATGTGGCTGCGGTGGCAGACCAGATTGGCATTCCTTACTACTCTGTCAATTTTGAAAAAGAGTACTGGGACCGCGTTTTTGAATATTTCCTAGCGGAATACCGTGCAGGGCGCACGCCAAATCCAGACGTTATGTGCAACAAGGAAATCAAGTTCAAGGCCTTTTTGGACTATGCTATGACCTTGGGGGCAGACTATGTGGCGACTGGGCATTATGCTAGAGTGGCGCGTGATGAGGATGGTACAGTTCACATGCTTCGTGGCGTGGACAATGGCAAGGACCAGACCTATTTCCTCAGCCAACTTTCGCAAGAACAACTTCAAAAAACCATGTTCCCACTGGGACATTTGGAAAAGCCTGAAGTTCGCAGACTAGCAGAAGAAGCAGGCCTTGCGACTGCTAAGAAGAAAGACTCGACAGGGATTTGCTTTATTGGAGAAAAGAACTTTAAAAATTTCCTCAGCAACTACCTGCCAGCTCAGCCTGGTCGCATGATGACTGTAGATGGTCGCGATATGGGCGAGCATGCAGGACTTATGTACTATACAATCGGTCAGCGTGGTGGTCTCGGTATCGGTGGTCAACACGGTGGTGACAACGCGCCATGGTTCGTTGTCGGAAAAGACCTAAGCAAGAATATTCTCTATGTCGGACAAGGTTTCTACCATGATTCGCTCATGTCAACCAGACTTGAGGCTAGTCAAGTTCACTTTACTCGTGACATGCCAGAGGAGTTTACGCTCGAATGTACGGCTAAATTTCGCTACCGTCAGCCTGATTCTAAGGTGACCGTCCATGTCAAAGGAGACAAGGCAGAGGTTATCTTTGCAGAACCGCAACGCGCCATCACACCAGGTCAGGCAGTTGTCTTTTACGACGGGGAAGAATGTCTAGGTGGTGGTTTGATTGACAATGCTTACCGCGATGGACAAGTTTGTCAGTACATTTAGATTGACAAATTTTCTCAATTTGCTACAATAATAAAAGCAATAGAAATGATGGTCAAAGCTCATGGATGTTGCAGGCTTTTTTGTCCTGCACTTCTTTGGAGTTTTGACTGTTTTTGTGTCGTTTAGAGGAAAGGACAAGAATGACTCAACAAGACTTTCGGACAAAAGTGGGAAATACGGTTTTTGGCGTTCGAGCGACAGCCTTGATTCTCCAAAATGGCAAGATCCTTGTTACCAAAGATAAGGGCAAGCATTACACTATTGGTGGTGCGATTCAAGTCAATGAAAGCACGGAAGACGCGGTAGTCCGTGAAGTGAGGGAAGAATTAGGTGTCCGAGCTCAAGCTGGGCAACTAGCTTTCGTGGTTGAAAATCGTTTTGAACAAGACGGTGTTTTCTATCACAATATCGAGTTTCATTATTTGGTGGACTTACTTGAGGACGCCCCGTTGACCATGCAGGAAGATGAAAAATCGCAGCCCTGTGAATGGATTGACTTGGATCAGCTCCAGAATATCCAGCTAGTTCCAGACTTTTTAAAAACAGCCCTGCCAGATTGGGACGGCCAACTAAGACACATTCATCTTGAGGAATAGGAGAGAAAAGAATGGTTAAGCTTATTGCCCATGTACTTGTTCATAGTGGTGATGATTATTTGCTCATTCAGCGTTCGGAAATTAAAAGAGGACAACCCAATTTTTATCCAACTTACTGGGATATTCCTGGTGGCGGGATTGAAAAGGGTGAACTTCCGCGAGATGGCGCTCTTAGAGAATGTATTGAAGAAGCGGGAGTTAGGCTAGATAGCAGTTCGCTCAAACTTCTTCACGAAGATAGTCAACTGGATACCTCTAAGGATACTGTCTTTACTCGCTTAGTTTATAAAGCAGAGTGGGTTGGGGAGAAGCCAATTATCAGATTAGATCCTGAAGAGCATACGCACTTTAAATGGGTTACTCTGGCTCAAGCTTTAGAGGAGGAGAAGTTAGTTCCTTATTTACGAGAAATTTTTGAAAGGGTAAGAAATGACATATAATTTTACTGAAGAATACGATATTATTGTAATCGGTGCGGGACACGCTGGGGTCGAGGCTTCCTTGGCCGCTAGCCGTATGGGTTGTAAGGTCTTACTTGCGACTATCAACATTGAAATGCTGGCTTTCATGCCTTGCAATCCCTCTATCGGTGGTTCTGCCAAGGGGATTGTTGTGCGTGAAGTTGATGCCCTCGGTGGCGAGATGGCCAAAACCATTGACAAGACTTACATCCAGATGAAGATGCTTAACACAGGGAAGGGGCCAGCTGTCCGTGCCCTTCGTGCGCAGGCTGACAAGGAGCTTTACTCTAAGGAGATGCGCAAGACGGTTGAAAATCAAGAAAATCTGACCCTTCGTCAAACCATGATTGATGAGATTTTAGTGGAAGATGGCAAGGTTGTCGGTGTGCGTACAGCGACCAATCAAGAGTATGCTGCTAAGGCTGTTATCGTGACCACAGGGACTGCTCTCCGTGGGGAAATTATCATCGGAGACCTCAAGTACTCATCAGGTCCTAACCACAGCCTAGCTTCTATTAACCTTGCTGACAATCTCAAGGAACTGGGCCTCGAAATCGGTCGTTTCAAGACAGGAACCCCTCCACGTGTCAAGGCTTCTTCTATCAATTACGATGTGACAGAGATTCAGCCAGGGGACGAAGCGCCAAATCACTTCTCATATACTTCACGTGATGAGGATTATGTCAAGGACCAGGTGCCATGCTGGTTGACATATACCAATGGTACCAGTCATGAGATTATTCAAAACAACCTTCACCGCGCGCCTATGTTTACAGGTGTGGTCAAGGGAGTGGGACCTCGTTACTGTCCATCGATTGAGGATAAGATTGTGCGCTTTGCGGATAAGGAACGTCACCAACTCTTCCTAGAACCAGAAGGGCGCAATACAGAGGAAGTCTATGTTCAAGGACTTTCAACCAGTCTGCCTGAGGATGTCCAGCGTGACTTGGTTCATTCCATCAAAGGTTTGGAAAATGCAGAGATGATGCGGACAGGTTATGCCATTGAGTATGATATGGTCTTGCCTCATCAGTTGCGTGCGACTCTGGAAACCAAGAAAATCTCAGGTCTCTTCACTGCTGGTCAGACCAATGGAACGTCAGGTTACGAAGAAGCTGCTGGTCAAGGGATTATCGCGGGTATCAATGCGGCTCTGAAAATCCAAGGCAAGCCTGAGTTGATTTTGAAGCGCAGTGATGGCTATATTGGGGTAATGATTGATGACTTGGTGACCAAGGGAACCATTGAACCTTATCGCCTTTTGACCAGTCGTGCAGAATATCGTCTCATCCTCCGCCATGATAATGCTGATATGCGTTTGACGGAGATGGGATGTGAGATTGGGCTTGTTGACGATGAACGCTGGGCTCGTTTTGAAATCAAGAAAAATCAATTTGACAATGAGATGAAACGCCTAGACAGCATCAAACTCAAGCCAGTCAAGGAAACCAATGCCAAGGTTGAGGAGATGGGCTTCAAGCCGTTGACCGATGCAGTGACAGCCAAGGAATTCCTTCGCCGTCCAGAAGTTTCTTATCAAGATGTGGTGGCCTTCATCGGACCAGCTGCAGAGGACTTGGATGACAAGATTATCGAATTGATTGAAACAGAAATCAAATACGAGGGTTACATCTCAAAAGCTATGGATCAGGTTGCCAAGATGAAACGCATGGAAGAAAAACGCATTCCAGCCAATATTGACTGGGATGATATTGATTCTATCGCGACGGAAGCCCGTCAGAAGTTCAAACTTATCAATCCAGAAACCATCGGCCAAGCCAGCCGTATTTCGGGAGTAAACCCAGCAGATATTTCTATTTTGATGGTGTATCTTGAAGGTAAAAATCGTAGTATTTCTAAAAATCAAGAAAAGAAAGCATAGAAAAAACAGCTCCGAAAACGGGGCTGTTTTGTTGACTTGTACTCAATGAAAATCAAAGAGTAAACTAGGAAGCTAGCCGAAGACTGTACTTGAGTACGGCAAGGCGAAGCTGACGTGGTTTGAAGAGATTTTCGAAGAGTATTATTCTTCATCTGGTGTGAGGATCATAGGGATGATGATCGGTTCACGTTCTGTATTTTCATAGAGGAAGGGGCGAATAGCGTTGACAATGGCACCATTGACAGATTGAACGCTAGCGTCCTTGTTTTTCAGTGCGATACGGATTGCATTGAAGAGGATACGCTGGCTTTGGCGAATCAAATCGCCAGACTCTCTCATGTAGACAAAGCCTCGGCTGAGGATGTCTGGACCAGACAGAATCATTTGAGACTTGAAGTCAACAGTTGCGACTGCCAGAACGACACCGTCTTCAGATAGATCACGACGATCTTTGAGGACAGCTGCGCCGATTTCACCGATACGATTTCCATCGACATAGATATCTTGGGCATTGAAATGACCTGCGATACGAGCAGAATCTGCGGTAAGGGCAAGCACATCACCATTGCTCATGATAAAGATATTGTTCTTTTCAACACCAGTATCCACCGCTAGCCCAGCGTGGACTTTTTG
This sequence comes from Streptococcus sp. CL6.35, assembly GCF_049737915.1. Lineage (GTDB taxonomy): Bacteria > Bacillota > Bacilli > Lactobacillales > Streptococcaceae > Streptococcus. The sequence continues at coordinate 149,331 of NZ_JBKOTU010000002.1, forward strand.
CATGCGGTATTCACCGTGGACAGGCATGAAGTATTTTGGCTTAATCAAGCGGAGCATAAGTTTTTGCTCTTGCTGACCACCGTGTCCAGATGTATGGATATTGTTCACTTTACCGTGGATAACTTCGACACCAGCTTCTGAAATGATGTTAATCAGCTTGTTGACGCTAGTAGTGTTTCCAGGGATTGGGCTAGAAGAGAAGATAACCGTATCACCTGGTTGGAGTTGCACCTGACGGTGGGTTCCGTTGGCGATACGAGAGAGGGCTGCCATCGGCTCGCCTTGACTACCTGTACAGAGGATAAGAATCTCGCCTGCAGGGTAGTCTTTGATTTCATTTGGCTCGATAAAGGTTCCCTTAGGAGCTTTGATGTAACCAAGCTCGATTCCGTTGACAATGGCTTTTTCCATAGAGCGACCAAAGACCGCAATCTTGCGTCCAGTCTTAACAGCGGCTTCTGTCGCTTGCTGGAGACGGAAGATATTTGAGGCAAAGGATGCAAAGATGATACGTCCTTCAATGCCTTGGATAATCTTCATGATGGACTGGCCAACGACTTTTTCAGAGTTGGTAAAGGTTGGAATTTCTGCATTTGTCGAGTCAGACAGGAGACAGAGTACACCTTCTTCACCAAGCGCAGCCATACGGTGCAAATCTGCTGGTTCACCAACTGGTGTTAAGTCAAACTTGAAGTCACCCGTACAGACAATTTTTCCTTGAGGAGTATGAATGACAATCCCCAAAGGTTCTGGAATAGAGTGTGTCGTTCTAAAGAAAGTTGCCTTGAGATTTTTAAAGGTCAACTCTGTGTTATGGTTGATTTCGTAAAGTTTAGCGTTGCGTAAGAGGCCATGTTCTTCGAGTTTTCCACGGATCAAAGCTAAGGCAAGTGGTCCAGCATAGATAGGGACATTTGCTTGCTTGAGTAGGAATGGAATCCCACCGATGTGGTCCTCGTGTCCGTGTGTAATCAAAACAGCCTTGACGCGGTCGATATTGTCTACGATGTAAGAATAATCAGGAATGACATAGTCGATACCAAGCAAGTCATCTTCTGGGAATTTAATCCCAGCATCGACGATGATAATCTCGTCTTGGTATTCAATCCCGTAAGTGTTTTTCCCGATTTCTCCCAGACCACCGATGGCAAAAACGCCGACTTCTTCAGGTTTAAGAGTGTAGGCCATATTAGAACTCCGTAATTTCGAAGGCGCCAGTTTCTTTTTCGTAATCTAGCAATTTGTCAGACAAGAGTTCGATATACTCGATATTGTACTCTGGGCGATTTTCTTCGACAAGTTGGCGAGCAGCGATACGGCCCTCAAGTTCTGAGTTAGCATCGATGTCTAGGTATAGTGCGCGTGTTGTTTCACGGCGTGGGCTACGTTCTTTTGTTTCTTGATAAAAAACTTTGTAAATCATATAGTTCCTTTCTATTTTACAGGTCAGCTTATTCCAAACTTTTAGCAGAGATTTGCTTGATTTCATTCCATTTTGTGTCTAGATTGACCTTGATTCGTTACAATTATTTCAATTATACCACAAAATGAAAGATTAGTAAAAGACGGAAACGAGAAAGTCACATAAGCACCTAAAGGTAAGCGTTTGCAAAAACAAAGAAAATATGTTATCTTGATAATGGAAGTGAAATTTATCGTTTGTCATAATTCCATATAGTTTTTAAGTCAAGGAGGTTGCCCTATGTATAACTTATTTGCTTTTGCTATCGGAGTTCGCTTGGTAGCTTTTATTGCTTTTGTTGCTTGCGTTTATGCGGGGAATCTTCTATTTGCCAAACTGGAACGACGACAAACCAAGTTCTTGTGGAAAATTACTTTTGTGACTCTCTACTCGCTTTTTCTCCTCCTCGTAACCTATGTCGTTTGGTTTGTATTTTACTTTGGATTAAATGCTTAGATGCCCTGCTCATGCTGGGGCATTTTTGTTTGGGGGTAAAGAAAATTCCCATGTGCCAGCTTTTGTAGTATAATAGTAAGCAGACAAAAAGATAGGAATGTGTTATGAAAGTATTAGCTTTTGATACGTCCAGCAAGGCTCTTTCTCTCGCTATTTTAGAGGACAAGCAGGTTCTTGCCGAGACGACTATTAATATTAAGAAGAATCACAGTATTACCCTCATGCCAGCCATTGATTTTTTGATGGCAAGTTTGGATTGGACGCCCAAGGATTTGGACCGAATCGTGGTGGCGGAAGGGCCAGGTAGCTACACAGGTTTGCGAATTGCGGTAGCAACTGCTAAGACACTTGCTCATACTCTGAACATTGAGTTGGTTGGTATGTCTAGCCTCTTGGCTTTGGTGCCCTACCAACAAGAAGGTTTGTTCGTTCCTTTGATGGATGCGCGTCGCAACAATGTTTATGCAGGATTTTATGAAAATGCTAAGTCTGTCATGCCAGAAGCGCACTTACCCTTTGAGCGAGTGATTGAGTTAATCAAGGGGGCTAGTCAGGTTACCTTTGTCGGAGAAGTTGCCCCCTTTGTGGAGCAGATTCAAGAACACTTGCCAAGGACTAATTACAAAGAAACCCTGCCAAATGCAGCTAATCTTGCTCTTTTGGCTTGGGACAAGGAAGCAGACTCCTTGCATGATTTTGTGCCGAATTACCTCAAACGAGTCGAGGCAGAGGAAAACTGGCTTAAGAACCACACTGAGTCTGGCGAGTCTTACATTAAACGCCTATGATAGAAATCAAACGAATCCAACAGCAGCCTGACTTGTCTCAAGCCATCTACGCTGTCATGGCAGCTGTTTACCCAGTCAGTCCTTGGACGCTGGAACAAATCCAAGCAGACCTGTCCCAAGACCAGACTTGGTATGCTCTGGCTTATGATGGGGCAGAAGTGATTGGATTTCTAGCTGTACAGGAAAATATCTTTGAGGCAGAAGTCCTGCAAATTGCTGTTAAAGGAGCCTATCAGGGTCAGGGAATTGCCTCGGCCTTGTTTGCGACATTGCCGGCAGATAAGGAGATTTTCCTCGAAGTCAGAAAGTCAAATCAACGAGCGCAAGCATTTTACAAGAAAGAAAAGATGGCGGTCATCGCTGAGCGAAAGGCCTACTACCATGACCCAGTCGAGGACGCCATCATCATGAAGAGAGAAATAGATGAAGGATAGATATATTTTAGCATTTGAAACATCCTGTGATGAGACCAGTGTTGCCGTCTTGAAAAACGACGATGAGCTCTTGTCCAATGTCATTGCTAGTCAAATTGAGAGTCACAAACGTTTTGGGGGCGTAGTGCCTGAAGTAGCCAGTCGTCACCATGTCGAGGTTATTACAGCCTGCATCGAGGAGGCACTAGCAGAAGCAGGAATTACCGAAAACGATGTGACAGCTGTGGCGGTTACCTATGGACCGGGCTTGGTCGGAGCCTTACTAGTTGGTTTGTCAGCTGCTAAGGCCTTTGCTTGGGCTCACGGACTTCCGCTGATCCCTGTTAATCACATGGCTGGCCACCTCATGGCCGCTCAGAGTGTGGAGCCTTTGGAGTTTCCCTTGCTAGCCCTCTTGGTTAGCGGTGGTCACACAGAGTTGGTTTATGTTTCGGAGGCTGGTGATTACAAGATTGTTGGGGAAACGCGAGATGACGCGGTTGGTGAGGCTTATGATAAGGTCGGCCGTGTCATGGGCTTGACCTATCCTGCAGGTCGGGAGATCGATGAACTTGCTCATCAGGGGCAGGATGTGTATGATTTCCCTCGTGCCATGATTAAGGAGGATAATCTGGAGTTTTCATTCTCAGGTTTGAAGTCTGCCTTTATCAATCTTCACCACAATGCCGAGCAAAAAGGAGAAAGCTTGTCCACAGAGGATTTGTGTGCGTCCTTCCAAGCGGCAGTTATGGACATTCTCATGGCAAAAACTAAGAAGGCTTTGGAGAAATACCCTGTTAAAACCCTTGTCGTGGCAGGTGGCGTGGCAGCCAATAAAGGTCTCAGAGAACGCCTAGCGGCCGAAATCACAGATGTCAAGGTCATCATCCCACCACTGCGTCTTTGCGGAGACAATGCAGGCATGATTGCCTATGCCAGCGTCAGCGAGTGGAACAAAGAAAACTTTGCAAACTTGGACCTCAATGCCAAACCAAGTCTTGCCTTTGATACTATGGAATAAAGAGTCAGCTTAAGGCTGTCTTTTTTGCTCGCTAAAGTGTCAGAATATTTTGACAAATAAATATAAATAATGATATACTATATAAAAAAGAGGAGGTGGTGAGATGATTGAGAGAATGGAATTGGGAGAATTTTACAAGGAATTGCGCTTGGCTAGAAAGCTCAAGCAGTCAGATGTGGCTTGTGCTGGACTAACAGCTTCTCAGTTGTCTAAGTTTGAACTAGGGCAGTCTATGCTGTCTGCGGATAAGCTCATATTAGCTATCCAAGGGATTAATATGAATTTTGATGAGTTTGGGTACAAGCTCAACAACTATCAAGAATCTCCACATATGCGAATTGGTAGAAGGGTTGTGGATTGCTTTGCCCATCAAGATATAGCTGGTTTAGAGCAACTATTAGAGGAGGTCAAGCAAGAACAGATGGCAGAGACCTATCGTCGTTTGAATGCTATTGTAATCAAAGATGCCATCCATTCCTTAGATAAAAGCTATCCGCTAGCAGAGGAGGATAGCGAATTTTTGACCACCTACCTCTATGCTATTGAGTCTTGGACCTGGTTTGAACTCTATCTCTTTTGCAATACCATGCCCTTCTTGAGCAACCAAGATTTGATATTTTTATCAACCTCGTTACTTGAAAAATCCAAGGAATTTAAAGAGTTGGTACATAATAGACTGTATATGAAAAGTGGATTTCTGAATATTATATCAGAACTCATGGAGCGTAAACTTTTCTCTTATATCCCAATTTTTGAAGCTGAGCTAGAGAGCATGCTTCGTCCATACGATGTTTTTGAAAAAGTATTGTGGCAGTTTTTAAAGAAAATGAAGATTTTCCTTCAAACCAAAGGAAGCAATCAAAAAGAGATTGAATACTTTATCCAATCTCTGCAAGTATTAGAAAATTCACAATTGATAGCCCTTTTTGAATTGCGTTTGAAGCAATACAAAGAACTTATTGAGTAGTCAACAATCGCAAATCTGAAATTTCTATAAGAAAAAATATCAAATATGCGATTTACTAAAATGTGGTGATTTCCGTGTTATACTATAATTATTTCATAGTATAGGAGAAAATAGAATGAAAAAGATAATCTCACGCTACTACTTTATTATAGTAATTCTACTAGTTATTGCTGACCAGAAGTTCAGTGGTCTAGTTTTACGCAGCGACCTTGTTACTGGTCTATCTGACTTTGCATATTATCTGTCGGATATGATGTTGAACTTTCTTGTGGTTCTGTTTGCTCTTATTGCTATGATTTGGTCGGGGAAATGGCAACAAATCAACAGTAGAAAGTTTAAAGGATCCTATCTTTTCTATTCCTTCCTAGCTCTGCTTGCTTTTGTTGTTTGGAATTTTGTCACCTTTTTTCTTTTCCCACCTACTCGAAATGAAATTTCTTATCAACATGCTGCTCCTACTTTTACAGGAGCTACGGCATTTTTGATGTATTTTTTCTATCCTGTGATTGCAGGTCCCATTTTTGAAGACATGATTTATCGTGGATTAGTGATGACTGCTCTGGAAAAAGGGAAGAAGTGGGGACTGGATGTGCTTGGCTCAGCTATATTATTTGGAATTTTGCACATTAGTAATCACGGTTGGGTTTTGACAGACTTTTTCGTATATATGGGTGGCGGTCTCATATTTGCAGTCTTGTTTAGAGTGACAAAGTCCATTTATTGGCCTATTGGGCTACATATAGTCTACAATGGCATTGGTCAAATTTTACCGTTGCTGTAATTTCATTTGCTTAGTAATATTTTAGGAGGAGTGTTCTTAGGCATTCTTTCCATCCAGTTTATTTCTTTACTGATCGATCTTACTTTTTAATCGCATTTCTAGGTATCCTTTTCATAAAAATGATCTTAGTTTTAGTAACTATTGCTACCAACTTTGTTTTATTGCTATTTCTTCTAGTTGCCTTTTCATGTTCTTTGATATTCGTGAAAGTATCTAGCGGAAAATTTGTATAATATATGTTTGAGACTGGATTGCCAGTCTTTTATGATGGCCACAATCAGCAGACTTTTTTCTCTTTCCTGAATGTGTTATAATAGTCCATGCTATGGCTGGAGCCTTTTCAGCCCATTTATTAAGACAATATGAGGAGAAAAATGAAAGAAAAAGGATTTTGGGAAGGGGCGCAGGCGGCCATGCCAACGGCCCTTGGTTATGTCAGTATCGGGCTGGCCTGTGGAATTATTGGTGCGCCCTATGTGACACCTGTTGAGATGGGCTTGATGAGCCTCTTTGTTTATGCTGGGAGTGCCCAGTTTGCCATGCTGGCACTGATTGCGGTTCAAGCACCTGTGGCTGCCATTGCCATGACGGTCTTTTTGATTAATTTGCGTCTCTTTTTGTTGAGCTTGCACGCATCGACTTATTTCCGTCATACCAGTCTCTGGCAAAATATCGGTATGTCTAGTCTTTTGACGGATGAGACTTATGGCGTTTTGATGGGCGAGTTAGCCCATGCAGACAAGGTCAATCCTATGTGGATGCACGGAAACAATCTCAACAGCTATGTGGCTTGGTTTGTGGGAACAGTTGTCGGAACGGCTCTGGGTGGTCTGCTGCCAAATCCAGAAATCTTTGGCTTGGATTTTGCCCTGGTTGGGATGTTCATCGGAATTTTTGCTTCGCAATTCCAGATTATGCAAAGACGAATTCCTGTCCGCAATCTGCTCATTATCCTAGCAGTTGTTGCGGTGTCCTTCTTTTTGCTCTTGACAGTGGTGTCTCAGTCACTAGCTGTTCTGTTTGCGACCTTGCTAGGTTGTACAATGGGGGTGGTTTTAGATGGTCAGTAAGTATCTTTTATTAGCAGTTATTTTCTCTGGTCTTGTGACTTGGATTCCCCGTATGATTCCCTTCATCTTGGTCAAGTATAACGGCCTGCCTGCGATCGTTGAGCGTTTTTTGAAGTTCTTGCCCGTCTCTATTATCTTTGCCTTGATTCTTTCAAGCGTAGTGACAGGTAAGGTCGGTAGTCTTCCTCAAATCAAATGGCTGGACTTCTTAGCAGTCTTTCCAACGGCTTGGGTAGCCTTTCGCTACCGCAATCTAGTCGGAACAGTTCTCTTTGGAGTGGTCTTAATTGCACTCTTGCGTTTGGTCTTTTAATACTCTTCGAAAATCAAATTCAAACCACGTCAGCGTCGCCTTACCGTACTCAAGTACAGCTTGCGGCTAGCTTCCTAGTTTGCTCTTTGATTTTCATTGAGTATAAATCAGCCATAAAGAAAACCTATCACAGAGATAGATATCATATAATGGCGTAAATGCTCTTTTTCTGTTAAGATTATAAGGTATTCTATTTTGGAGGAAATGACATGAAAAAAATCGTTAAATACTCATCTCTTGCTGCCTTAGGACTTGTTGCTGCAGGTGTGCTAGCAGCTTGCTCAGGTGGTGCTAAGAAAGAAGGAGAAGCAGCTAGCAAGAAAGAAATTATCGTTGCAACCAATGCTACACCAAAACCATTCAACTATGAAGAAAATGGCGAATTGACTGGTTACGAAATTGAAGTGGTTCGCGCTATCTTTAAAGATTCTGACAAGTATGATGTCAAGTTTGAGAAGACTGAGTGGTCAGGTGTCTTTGCGGGTCTTGACGCTGACCGTTACCAAATGGCCGTTAACAACATCAGCTACACTAAAGAACGTGCAGAAAAATACCTTTATGCAGCTCCAACTGCTAAAAACCCTAACGTTCTTGTAGTGAAAAAAGACGACTCTAGCATCAAATCGCTTGATGATATCGGTGGAAAATCAACAGAAGTTGTTCAAGGGACAACATCTGCTAAACAGTTGGAAGACTACAACAAACAACACTCAGATAATCCAACTGTCCTTAACTACACTAGAGCAGACTTCCAACAAATCATGGGACGCTTGAGCGATGGCCAGTTTGACTACAAGATTTTTGATAAAATCGGTGTTGAAACAGTCATCAAGAACCAAGGTTTGGACAACTTGAAAGTTATCGAACTTCCAAGCGATCAACAACCTTACGTTTACCCACTTCTTGCTAAAGGTCAAGATGAGTTGAAAACATTTGTAGACAAACGTATCCAAGAACTCTACAAAGACGGAACGCTTGAAAAATTGTCTAAACAATTCTTTGGAGACACTTATCTACCAGCAGAAGCTGATATTAAATAATTTCTTGAAATCATCCATTCTGAATAAGATGGGTGATTTCTCAGTTTTTAGGGATATAGTTTTAAACTATATATCTGACTATCTAATAACAATTTGTGAAATCAAATAAATTGTGAGATACTAGTACGGTATTATTTTTAAGGAGAAAGAATCATGAAAATCAAAAAATGGCTTGGTGTAGCAGCCCTTGCTACAGTCGCAGGTTTGGCTCTTGTCGCTTGCGGAAACTCAGAAAAGAAAGCAGACAATGCAACAACTATCAAAATCGCAACTGTTAACCGTAGCGGTTCTGAAGAAAAACGTTGGGACAAAATCCAAGAATTGGTTAAAAAAGACGGTATCACTTTGGAATTTACAGAGTTCACAGACTACTCACAACCAAACAAGGCAACTGCTGACGGCGAAGTAGATTTGAACGCTTTCCAACACTATAACTTCTTGAACAACTGGAACAAAGAAAATGGGAAAGACCTTGTAGCGATTGCAGATACGTACATCTCTCCAATCCGCCTTTACTCAGGTTTGAATGGAAGTGACAACAAGTACACTAAAGTAGAAGACATCCCAGCAAACGGAGAAATTGCTGTACCGAACGATGCTACAAACGAAAGCCGTGCGCTTTACTTGCTTCAATCAGCTGGCTTGATTAAATTGGATGTTTCTGGAACTGCCCTTGCAACAGTTGCCAACATCAAAGAAAATCCAAAGAACTTGAAAATCACTGAATTGGACGCTAGCCAAACAGCTCGTTCATTGTCATCAGTTGACGCTGCCGTTGTAAACAATACCTTCGTTACAGAAGCAAAATTGGACTACAAGAAAGCACTTTTCAAAGAACAAGCTGATGAAAATTCAAAACAATGGTACAACATCATCGTTGCGAAAAAAGATTGGGAAACATCACCTAAGGCTGATGCTATCAAGAAAGTGATCGCAGCTTACCACACAGATGACGTGAAAAAAGTTATCGAAGAAACATCAGACGGTTTGGATCAACCAGTTTGGTAATAAGAAACAGGGAGGTGGGAGAGAAAATTCCACCTCTTGCTTTTGTATAGAGCATGGATTGTCAGGAAGAGTAGTTCATAGAAAGGTAGAGAGAATATGGTTTTTCCTAGCGAACAAGAACAGATTGAAAAATTTGAAAAGGATCATGTGGCCCAGCATTATTTTGAGGTTTTGCGTACCTTGATTTCTAAGAAGTCAGTCTTTGCCCAGCAGGTTGGACTTAAGGAAGTTGCCAACTATCTGGGTGAGATTTTCAAGCGTGTGGGGGCTGAAGTGGAGATTGATGAGACTTATACGGCGCCTTTTGTTATGGCACATTTCAAGAGTTCGCGTCCAGATGCCAAGACCCTAATTTTCTATAACCACTATGACACTGTGCCAGCGGACGGGGATCAGGTCTGGACAGAGGATCCCTTTACGCTTTCGGTGCGCAATGGCTTCATGTATGGGCGTGGGGTTGATGATGATAAGGGGCATATCACAGCTCGTTTGAGTGCTTTGAGAAAATACATGCAGCACCACGATGACCTGCCTGTCAACATCAGTTTTATCATGGAGGGAGCGGAGGAATCGGCTTCGACAGACCTGGATAAGTATCTGGAAAAACATGCGGATAAACTCCGTGGTGCAGATTTGTTGGTCTGGGAACAAGGAACCAAAAATGCTTTGGAACAGCTGGAAATTTCTGGTGGAAATAAAGGAATTGTGACCTTTGATGCCAAGGTAAAAAGTGCGGATGTGGATATCCACTCTAGTTATGGTGGGGTTGTGGAGTCAGCTCCCTGGTACCTCCTTCAAGCCCTACAGTCTCTTCGTGCAGCAGATGGTCGTATCTTGGTTGAAGGTTTGTACGAAGAAGTTCAAGAACCAAATGAACGAGAATTGGCCTTGGTGGATACCTATGCTCAACGCAATCCAGGGGAAATCAGCCAGATTTATGGTTTGGAATTGCCTCTTTTACAAGAGGACCGCGCAGCCTTTCTAAAACGATTCTTTTTTGAGCCAGCCCTTAATATCGAAGGGATTCAGTCAGGCTACCAAGGACAAGGGGTTAAAACGATTTTGCCTGCAGAAGCTAGTGCTAAGTTAGAAGTTCGTTTGGTTCCTGGTCTAGAACCGCATGATGTTCTGGAAAAAATTCGGAAACAGCTAGACAAAAATGGCTTTGATAAGGTAGAATTATACTATACCTTGGGAGAGATGAGCTATCGAAGCGATATGAGCGCGCCAGCCATTCTCAATGTAATCGAGTTGGCTAAGAAATTCTATCCACAGGGCGTTTCAGTCTTGCCGACTACAGCTGGGACAGGGCCTATGCATACAGTCTTTGATGCCCTAGAGGTGCCAATGGTGGCCTTCGGTTTAGGAAATGCCAATAGTCGAGACCACGGTGGAGATGAGAACGTGCGAATCGCCGATTATTACACCCATATTGAATTAGTAGAGGAGCTGATTAGAAGCTATGAGTAGAGATATTATCAAGTTAGATCAGATCGATGTGACTTTTCATCAGAAGAAGAGAACCATCACAGCGGTCAAGGATGTGACTATTCACATCCAAGAAGGGGATATCTACGGAATCGTTGGATATTCTGGAGCAGGGAAATCAACCCTTGTACGGGTGATTAATCTCTTGCAAAAACCATCTGCAGGGAAAATCACCATTGACGATGATGTGATTTTTGATGGCAAGGTGACTTTGACGGCAGAACAGTTGCGTCGTAAACGTCAAGATATTGGGATGATTTTCCAGCATTTTAACCTGATGAGCCAAAAGACAGCAGAGGAGAATGTAGTCTTTGCCCTCAAACATTCTGGACTCAGCAAGGAAGAAAAGAAGGCTAAAGTAGCCAAGTTGTTGGACTTGGTTGGCTTGGCAGACCGTGCTGAAAACTACCCTTCACAACTATCTGGAGGGCAAAAACAGCGTGTAGCCATTGCGCGTGCCTTGGCAAATGATCCAAAAATCTTGATTTCAGATGAGTCAACTTCTGCCCTTGATCCTAAGACAACCAAGCAGATTTTGGCCTTGTTGCAAGATTTGAACCAAAAATTAGGCTTGACTGTTGTCTTGATTACGCATGAAATGCAGATTGTCAAAGACATTGCCAATCGTGTGGCAGTCATGCAGGATGGGCATTTGATTGAAGAGGGCAGCGTCCTTGAAATCTTCTCAGATCCTAAACAGCCTTTGACTCAAGACTTTATCTCAACAGCCACAGGCATTGATGAAGCTATGGTCAAAATTGAGAAGCAAGAAATCGTGGAACATCTGTCAGAAAACAGTCTCTTGGTGCAGCTCAAGTATGCGGGTGCTTCAACAGACGAGCCACTTTTGAATGAATTGTACAAGCATTACCAAGTAACAGCTAATATCCTCTATGGAAATATCGAAATCCTCGATGGTACTCCTGTTGGAGAATTGGTGGTGGTCTTGTCAGGTGAAAAAGCAGCGTTGGCAGGTGCCCAAGAAGCCATTCGTCAAGCAGGCGTACAGCTAAAAGTATTGAAGGGAGGACAGTAAGATGGAATCATTGATTCAAACCTATTTGCCAAATGTCTATAAGATGGGCTGGGCTGGTCAGGCAGGCTGGGGAACAGCCATCTACCTAACCCTCTATATGACAGTTCTTTCCTTCATCATCGGAGGTTTCTTGGGTCTAGTGGCGGGTCTTTTCCTTGTCTTGACAGCGCCGGGTGGTGTCTTGGAAAATAAGGTCGTCTTCTGGATTTTAGACAAGATTACCTCTATTTTCCGTGCGGTGCCATTTATCATTCTCTTGGCAGTCTTGTCACCCTTCTCACACCTAATCGTAGGGACAAGTATCGGGCCAAATGCGGCTATTGTACCCCTATCTTTTGCGGTCTTTGCCTTCTTTGCCCGTCAGGTGCAGGTTGTCTTGGCTGAGCTGGATGGCGGTGTCATTGAGGCGGCTCAAGCGAGCGGGGCGACATTCTGGGATATCGTAGGTGTTTATCTATCAGAAGGTCTTCCAGATTTGATTCGTGTGACGACTGTGACCTTGATTTCACTTGTTGGTGAAACAGCCATGGCCGGTGCGGTTGGAGCTGGTGGTATCGGTAACGTAGCCATCGCTTATGGATTTAACCGCTACAATCATGATGTGACCATCTTGGCAACCATCATTATCATTTTGATTATCTTTGCAATCCAATTCTTGGGAGATTTCTTGACCAAGAAATTGAGTCATAAATAAAAAGAGCTGGGCAATTTATACATCATTCATAGGAGTTTGAGGTACAGTCAAGACTTAAAGTTCTCTATACTAGCTACTATCAGTCGTTACTTTTACGAGTTAGAGAGTTAAGAATTGTGGGGAGTCGATATGCAAAATCTGGGAGAAGTTTTTAAAGAATTGAGAAAGAGTCGGAATGTATCCCTACAGGAGGCGACAGGAGGAGAGTTTACTTATTCCATGCTGAGCAAATTTGAGCGTGGAGAAGCAGATTTATCCTCTATGAAATTGATTACTGCCGTAGATAACATCCACTCTGATTTGAATGAATTTATGTACTTGGTACGTGGTTTTTCTCAGAAAAAGGTCCTGGCTTTTCAAGAAAATCTCTGGGATCTATATGACAGAGAAGGGATTGATTCTCTCCAATCCTTGTATGAAGAGACGACTAAAAAGTACAGATCAAGTGCTAAAAAAAGCTATCTCTTACAAATGATTCGTATCAAAAGCCTTCTCGTGTTTTTTGATTCAGAAATAAGGGCAACGGATGAAGAACTGACTTTTCTCTATGACTATTTTTTTACTATTGATATCTGGGGAAATTATGAATTGGAATTATTTTCAACGATTTCTACTTTGTTCCCTCTGTCTCTCTATTTTAAATATTCTAGGGAGATGTTACAAAAGACAGATTTATTAGGCTCCTTACCTAGTAACAAAATTGCTATTGATACCATTTTGATTAATGGACTCTTTAAAGCAATAGAGGAAAAGGATAAATTAAAAGCAGACTATTTTATCTTTCAGATTGAAAAACGAGAATTGCCAGAATCTCAAGCCTATCTTAAAATTATTTATATGATTGCTAAAGGGTATTATGATACTATTTTTAAAGTAGAAAATAAGGGTCTTGAAAAAATCCAGAGAGGCATTACAATCTTACAAGATTTAGAATATATAGATGGTGCAAGATATTATGAAAACTATTTTGCAAATCAGCTCTCAAATGAAGATTTGTAATATATTCTCATTACATCGATTGACGAAAAATAAATAGGCTTGTAGGTGGATTGATAATTAGTAGTTTCTAGGCTCTAGAGTTTCTATTTTCAGAAAAAAATATATTACAAAAAAGTGGGGAGTCCCGCTTTTTTTGTTAGACTGGTTTCAATGAAATACTCTTTGAAATGTGAGAAAGGCCTGTTATGAAACTATTCTTAAGACATCATTTATTTAGGATACTTACCTTATCAAGATTTTTGAGCTCAAGTGGAGCTTATATTTATAATCTGGTATTTATCGTTTATGCTGCGAGTCTACCCTTTAAAAATATAGCTGTATTTATGGCGAATATGATTACGATTTTACCTTTCCTATTTACTTTTTATGTCGGGATTAAGGCGGATCATACTCGGAATAAAGCAGGGACAATTATCTGGGTTGGTTGTGTGCAAAGTCTGCTATTTCTTTTGATTGCTAGTGTGATTCATGACCAGAACTTCGTAACGTTTGCTTTTATCTGTATGGTTAATATCTGTTCGGATATTTTATCAGATTATACAGCAGGCCTGCGTATGCCGATTATCCAGCATAACATTTCGGAAGATAGGCTCTATGAAGCTTATTCCTTTACTCAGTTTGTTTCCTATTTATCAAATCTAGGAGGTCAAGCTTTAGGAGTGTGGTTACTCACAACCAGTCATCAAAATTTTTCTTTTGTTGCAATGGTGAATGCTGGTTTCTTTTTACTATCTTCTCTCATTTTATTCAAAAATAGAAGAGAATTGACGCATTTGTCTGTAAGTGTAGAGGATAAGTCGATTAGTTTACTTCAACAAGTTAAGGCAATCTATGTGGACATGGATGCTATCTTTAGACAGAGAGAAAGTAAATCTTTGTTTAAAATTATTCTTGTTATTTTGGTAATGAATACTTTGGGAGGAGCTGTTGGAGGTATTTATCACTTTTACTTATTAGACCATACTATCTATCATCTCAGCTATGCTCAAGCCCTATTTTTAATTGAATGTGTTAGCTTGGGAGGAGCTATTCTTGGTAGCTTAACTCCCCATGATTATTTTGGGAAATGGTCTTTTTCAAGCTTGTTATCGCTCAATGCAATTCTGTTTGTCTTGCTGGCTACTGCTAATATTTTAGATTTCTCTCCTCTAGTAGGTGTTGCCTGCTTAGCCTTTGTCATGTATTTGATGTCGAAATCAATGCCTAAATTAGATACTTTGTTACTGTCTAATTTGAGTGCGGATGTATTAGCTAGGAGTAATAATCTCTTGAGTATGATTTTTTCCCTAACATTACCCTTGGGAATGTCTGTATTTTCATTCTTAGCTTTACAAGATATCAGGCTTTGTTGGTGGGTGTTTTTAGTAGTGAGTGTGATAGGGTTGATTTTATCCCTAGAAAAAAGAAGTTTTTCAGGTAAAAAATTTTAACCGAGGAAGCCCAGACTTACTAGAAGGCCTTCCAGATTTGATTCGTGTGACGACTGTGATCTTTTTCCCTTGTTGGGGAAACAGCCATGGCGGGGGCAGTTGGAGCTGGTGGTATTGGTAACGTAGCCATCGCTTATGGAGCTATACTCTTCGAAAATTTCTTCAAACTACGTCAGCTTTGCCTTGCCGTAGGTATATGTAACTGACTTCGTCAGTCTTATCTCCAATCTCAAAACAGTGTTTTGAGCAACCTGCGGCTAGCTTCCTAGTTTGCTCTTTGATTTTCATTGAGTATTAACCGCTACAATCACGATGTGACGATTTTGGCAACCATTATTATCATTTTGATTATCTTTGCAATCCAATTCTTGGGAGATTTCTTGACCAAAAAATTGAGTCATAAATAAAAAGAGCCGCCTGGCTCTTTTTTAGTAATCAGATTTTCTGTGCAAACTTTTTACTTAAGGCTTGTCCAATCAAGGCACCCACTAGGGCTCCGATGACAATACTTGCGATAAATAGAAGGACAGTTCCAGGGTTTGGTGCGACCATGATACGGTCGATATATTCTTGCGATTTTCCTTTTGCTAGAAGGGTAGCCATATAGGCTTGAGGCGCAATCCACATAAGTAAGATTGGTCCTGTTGAGCTAAAGGAGAAAATAACGAAAGAAAGGAAATTTTTAGTTTGATCCTTGTATTTGCCTAAATGAGCTACTCCATCTGCTAGGAGACCACAGATAATTCC
Source organism: Streptococcus sp. CL6.35 (assembly GCF_049737915.1). Classification (GTDB taxonomy): domain Bacteria; phylum Bacillota; class Bacilli; order Lactobacillales; family Streptococcaceae; genus Streptococcus. The sequence goes on from NZ_JBKOTU010000002.1 coordinate 165,044, forward strand.
AGGAAGGAAGGCACCAGCACCGTGTTTAGATCCCAAGAAAAAGAGGGCCATGACAAGGCCGATAGTGGTAATGGCACCAAAGCGCGGAACTTTTGCGACTAGGATCATATAGACGCTACCGCCGACAAGGGCAGTAAAGGCAGGCGCATAAAACATGTTTCCAGTTTGGTCAAAGAGATTTCCCAAAAGGACACCAATCCCCATGGAGAGGAAGTAAAGAACTGCAAAGAGCAGTGTAGTTAAGATAGATTTCTTCATGAATTGTCTCCTGATAATTTTTTCACAATTCTCATTGTACCACGGTTTGGTGGGATTGTAAATGGATACTAGAAGTTTTTGAAAACGCTTGAAATATGATATAATGGTTTCATAGTTATTTTTAGGGGGATATTATGGGGAGATTTTTAGACTTTGTCTTTAATCGTTTCTTTTTAGGAATGATTGCGACAGCCTTCTTTTGGCTATTAACATTGGCGGGAGGGATTATTCTTGGTCTAGCGCCGGCTAGTGCCACCTTGATGAGCTTGTATGCAGAACATGGTTATAGCTTTCGGGAATACAGCTTGAAGGAGGCTTGGTCTCTTTACAAGCAAAATTTTGTCTCAAGCAACCTGATTTTCTATAGCTTTTTAGGAGTGGATTTGATTTTGGTTTATGGCTTGTATCTCTTGGTGCAATTGCCTCATCAGACTATCATTCATTTGATTGCGACCTTTTTGAATGTTCTAGTAGTTGCCCTGCTCTTTTTGGCCTATACAGTATCTTTGAAATTACAAGTTTATTTTGATTTGTCCTATCGAAATAGTCTCAAACTATCCTTGATTGGCATTTTTATGAGTCTAGCAGCTGTGGCCAAGGTTCTTCTTGGGACAGTGCTACTTGTGGCAATTGGCTACTATATGCCTGCCCTGCTTTTCTTTGTAGGAATTGGGATGTGGCATTTCTTTATCAGTGATATGTTGGAACCGGTCTATGAAAGTATCCATGAAAAATTGGCGACAAAATAGAATGAAGCAGTTTTGGCTACATACGCTTCTGAGAACCTACAGTTCAGTTATGATGATTATTATTGCGAGTTTTGCAATCTTACTCTCATACGCTGACTGGGATTCACGGGAAAAGGAAGCTCAAAGAGTAGCCCAGCGTGTAACCACTCGAACAGTCGATGAGGTGGAGTATTATTATCGCGAGTCAGCCCAGCTAGCGCAAGATTTAGTAGCCAATCAAGACCGTATACAAGGGGTTTATAAGTATTTTAGTCTATCAACATCTGAGTATTTTTATTGGCTGTTGGAGCATCAAGCGGCTTCGTCAACTTCTATTTCGCTGTATGAAAATATTGATGATCTTTATGTACAAAATGACTATATAACGGGTGTTGCAATCGTCTTGCAGGATTTTAAAGAAGTTTATGTGTCAACAAGGGATAAAAGAAGTGGTCATATCTTGCCTGCTGAGGCCTTTAAACCAGAGGTCAATAGTTTTGGAATTCCAGTTCTGGACCCAGCAACGGATCAATCTATAGGAGTGATTTACATCTCCTTGGATCCAGAAGTTTTATACCATGCTATTGACAATACCCGAGGTCATATTCCGATGGCTGTTACTGTGACATCACCATTTGATACGGAGATTTTTCATATTGGTGAGAGGGTCAATAGGGAACATGAGAACTGGTTTGTTGGTATGACTTCTCATGGATATCAGGTTCAGGTGGCAGTTCCTAAAAACTTTGTTTTACAAGGAACAGTGGCTAGCTCTGCTTTGATTGTGGGTTTGAGCCTTCTCTTTATTGTCATTCTCTATCTGACTTTGAGGCAGACTTTTGCTAATTATCAAAAGCAGGTAGTGGATTTGGTGGATTCCATCCAAGCTATTGCCCAAGGGCAAGAAGGTCTTCGCATTGATACGCTTGAAAAGGATCAGGAATTGCTCCTAATCGCGGAGACGACCAATGATATGTTGGATCGATTAGAAAAGAATATCCATGATATTTATCAGTTAGAGCTTAGTCAAAAGGATGCCAATATGCGAGCCTTACAGGCTCAAATCAATCCTCATTTTATGTATAATACGCTGGAGTTTTTGCGTATGTATGCAGTTATGCAAAGTCAAGATGAGTTGGCAGATATCATTTATGAATTCAGTAGTCTCTTGCGTAACAATATTTCCGACGAAAGAGAGACCCTTCTCAAACAGGAATTAGAATTTTGTCGTAAATACAGCTATCTCTGCATGGTTCGCTATCCCAAGTCCATTGCCTATGGTTTCAAGATAGACCCAGAGCTAGAGAATATGAAAATTCCTAAGTTTACCTTGCAACCGCTGGTAGAAAACTATTTCGCGCATGGTGTTGACCATAGACGGACAGATAATGTGATTAGTATCAAGGCTCTTAAACAGGATGGTTTTGTGGAAATTTTAGTGGTCGATAATGGCCGTGGTATGTCGGCTGAAAAACTGGCAAATATCCGAGAAAAATTAAGGCAGAGACATTTTGAACACCAAGCCAGTTACAGTGATCAAAAGCAGTCTATCGGGATTGTCAATGTACATGAGCGTTTTGTGCTCTATTTTGGGGACCGCTATGCCATTACTATAGAGTCTGCGGAGCAAGCAGGTGTTCAGTATCGTATTACAATTCAAGATGAGTAGAAAGGGAGAAAATGTATAAAGTATTATTAGTAGATGATGAGTACATGGTGACAGAAGGTCTGAAACGTTTGATTCCCTTTGATAAGTGGGATATGGAGGTCGTCGCAACAGCCAGTCATGCCGATGAAGCCCTAGAATATGTTCAGGAAAATCCTGTCGATGTCATCATTTCAGATGTCAATATGCCCGATAAAACAGGGCTTGATATGATTCGGGAGATGAAAGAAATCTTACCAGATATTGCCTATATCCTTCTCTCGGGTTATCAGGAGTTTGATTATGTAAAAAGAGCCATGAACCTTAGTGTGGTGGACTATTTGGTCAAACCTGTTGATAAGGTAGAGTTGGGAAATCTGCTGGAGAAGATTGCAGGTCAGCTCGGCGAGAGAGGAAAGAAAAGTCAGACCCTTAGTCAAGATTTAGATGAGGCTGGATTTGTTAGTTATCTAGGAGGTGAGGAGAATTGGTGGATAGGCCTATCCAAGGAAAAACAAGGATCTTTTACCATTCCCTACTATGTCTTGGGTCAAGACTGGCAGATTTTTATTTCTGATAAACCCCTAGATGGTTTAGTCGTTACTCCCTTTGAAGCTCCTTATCAAGAACACTTTGAACGCTGGAAGTTGAATGCTGAGAAAGCCCTCTTTTACGGTTCTGTAAATCTACAACAGTCTGAGAGTCTCTTTGCCTATTACGAACCGATTTATAGGGTTATCATTCAGGGAAATCTTAATCAAATCGTAGAAGAGTTAAATCTCTTGGAGAAGGTAGTTCTTGAAAATACACCCCGTGTTCCAATTACCAAGCAGCTTTTTATCCAGTTTGTCATGGATGTCTTTCACTTGTTTGAACATCTCAAAGCTGATGATATGACGGATATTGTCAAAACCATTCATGCTATTCAATCTTTCGATGAATTGGTTCCTTATATCAAGGAAACTCTGACCCGATTCTTTGGACAATATCGTATGAATGAGAATGTGGTCAGTGTGCTAGAAGTCATTGGGCGTGATTATCAAAAAGAACTTTCCCTCAAGGATATCAGTAAGGATCTCTTTATCAATCCTGTCTATCTAGGGCAGTTGATCAAGCGTGAAACCAATTCGACCTTCGCAGAATTACTAAACAAACAACGCATTAAGGCTGCCCAACAGCTCTTGCTTTCAACTAGTGACAGTATCGAAGATATTTGTTATGCTGTTGGTTACAGTAATGTTGGATATTTCTATAAAGTGTTCCGAAAATTGTGCGGAAAATCGCCAAAAGCTTACCGAAAACAGGTAGAAACGACACTATAATATTTGTATCCCTTTACAAAAAGTGCTATAATATCAATAATAACATCAGGAGGTTCTATCATGAAAAAGAAACCAATTTATCTATGGGTCTTGCTCATCTTGTCTGCCCTTATTTCAGCTACGTCTCTGTTTGAACTTTTGAAGCCCTTGCCTAGTAAAGAAGTCCTTCGTGCTGCTCAAAAACAAGTTGCAGGGGTCAGTGCTCAGCAGGTAGAAGATAGCATTAATTTTAGCTATAGAGTGGCAGAAGCATCTCATTCTATTTTTAATGTGGCCTTGGTTGTACTATCTGCTATTTTAGTGGTAGTAGCGATTGTATTCCTTGTTCGTAAGAATTTGCAGTATGCAAACTATACTTATGTCGGCTATGTTTTGCTAGCCATTATTGGTTCGATTTATACCTATGTGACTTTACAAGACGCTTTGCAGCTGGTTCAAGATGAAACTATTCGTTTGACAATGGGTATTGGTTCAAAAGCTGTCAGCATTTTCTATATCGTCATCAATGTTCTCTTCCTAGCCCTTGTCTTCTACAAGATATGGCGTCAGCAAAAAGCCTTGGCTGAAGAAGAGGAAACAGAAGAACTTGCCTAAGTATTGACAAAAAAGAACTATCAAGTTACAATCTTGGTAGTTCTTTTTCGATTAAAAATAAAATCATGGAGGTACATATGAAGACAATTTCTTTAGTTTATATTAGTCTGAGTGGCAATACTGAAAGTTTTGTGACACGCTTGAAAGACTATCTCTTGTCCCAGTACGAGGGGATTGAGGTTCAAAAGATTCATATCAAGGATTTGGTCAAGGAAGGCCAAGATTTCTATGAAATGGACCATCCCTATGTCGCTTTTTTGCCAACCTACCTCGAAGGTGGGAATGGCGTGGATAATGGAGATGTTGAGATTTTGACGACACCAGTGGGGGATTTTATCGCCTATGGTGATAATGCTAGTAAGTGTTTTGGTGTGGTTGGTTCAGGAAATCGTAACTTTAATAACCAATACTGCCTGACAGCCAAGCAATACAGTCAACGTTTTGGTTTCCCTGTATTGGCCGATTTTGAAATGCGAGGCATGCTGGGAGATATCAAACGTGTCGCAGCGATTATTGCAGATTTGTATGAGTTGGAAAGTTAAGCTTAGGCTTGGCTTTTTTATTATTCCAAGTGGTTTTATCAGCACTCTTACTTTTTATGCTTCAAGAGTTGATTGATATGGTCCACTTTTTTAGCTTCTCTTTTATAAAGAATAGCCCAAATGATGAGGTAGACAATCGCAAACTCGATAATGAGCTGGAGATAGAAGATCCAGTGGAAGGGGAACCAACCTGCTAGGGTCGCTAGTGGGACAAAGCCAGCCAGCATAAGGAAGAAATGGGTCAGAGTGGCACGGAGCATGCTCCAATCACGGCTGAATAAGCGGTTGCCAAAGTTGAAGAGAATACCGATAGCTGCCCAAATAAGTGTGCAGTAGAGCAAGACCAGGGCACCGTGAACCTGATGCTGAGCCATCACTTGGCCGATGATAGAGTAGGGGTTTAGTGGTGCGTAGGTATTTGGTGCATAAATGAGTGAAAAGATGATAGAGAGGATGAGGCCGATGAGTACACCAGCAGTTGCGTCGTGGAAGATTTGTTTTTTCATAGTTCTAATTTCTCCTTGATGGTTTTTAGGTAACGGCGTGAAGAGTAGGTAAAGCTTTCGTTTTTCAAGAAAATTTCTACCAGACCGTTTGGGGTTAGCTTGAGATGAGAGATGGAGTTGATATTGATGATTTCTGATTGGGAAATTTGGATAAAATTGCTTGGCAAGAGTTCAAGAACTTGATAGAGTCGCAAATCAATGTTGTAGGTATGACTCGCCGTTTCTGCTAGAACCTTCCGATTCTCGATATAGAAGCGTTGTATCTTACCAATCTTAACGAGATAGACCTGATCATCAATCTTTCCTTTGATTGTTTCTTTTTGGTCCAGATTTTCTGCGAACTCGATGACTTTCTGGATTTTATCGGTTTCTTGAGGTGCTTGGACAATCAGCTTTTCCTCCTTGTAAGTTTCACTAATCTGTAGTTCTACTTTCATAAATTTCTCTCCTTGTTTTTCATACAAAATTGTGATCACTTATTGTACACCTTTATTAAACACTATTTTACGATACCTGACAAGGGACTTTGTTTATGTGGAGGGATTTGGCTCCTATGTGGTGCTTGCTTTTCTGTCCTTTCTGAAATATGGTATAATAGCACTAATCAATTTCTAGGAAAATAGATACAGAAAGGGGCTGAAAGATGTCTCATATTATTGAATTGCCAGAGGTGCTGGCAAACCAGATTGCAGCCGGGGAGGTCATTGAACGTCCTGCCAGTGTGGTCAAAGAGTTGGTAGAAAATGCTATTGACGCTGGCTCTAGCCAGATTATCATTGAGATTGAGGAAGCTGGTCTCAAGAAGATTCAAATCACAGATAATGGTCATGGAATTGCTCACGATGAGGTGGAATTGGCCTTGCGTCGTCATGCGACCAGTAAGATAAAAAATCAAGCAGACCTCTTTCGAATTCGGACGCTTGGTTTTCGTGGTGAAGCCCTGCCCTCTATCGCGTCTGTCAGTGTACTGACTCTGTTGACGGCGGTGGATGGTGCGAGTCATGGGACTAAGCTCGTCGCACGTGGGGGAGAAGTAGAAGAAATCATCCCAGCGACTAGTCCTGTGGGGACCAAGGTTTGTGTGGAGGACCTCTTTTTCAACACGCCTGCCCGCCTCAAGTATATGAAGAGTCAGCAAGCGGAGTTGTCTCATATCATTGATATTGTCAATCGTCTGGGTTTGGCCCATCCTGAGATTTCTTTTAGTTTGATTAGTGATGGCAAGGCAATGACGCGGACAGCTGGGACTGGTCAATTGCGCCAAGCTATCGCAGGGATTTACGGTTTGGCGAGTGCCAAGAAGATGATTGAAATTGAGAACTCTGATCTTGATTTCGAAATTTCAGGCTTTGTTTCCCTGCCTGAGTTGACTAGAGCCAATCGCAATTATATCAGTCTCTTCATCAATGGCCGTTATATCAAGAATTTTTTACTCAATCGTGCAATTCTAGACGGCTATGGCAGTAAGCTTATGGTAGGCCGTTTTCCACTGGCTGTCATTCACATTCATATCGACCCTTATCTAGCGGATGTCAATGTGCACCCAACCAAGCAAGAGGTGCGGATTTCCAAGGAAAAAGAATTGATGGCCTTGGTTTCAGAAGCTATTTCTAAGAGTCTTAAGGAGCAAACCTTGATTCCAGATGCCTTGGAAAATCTTGCCAAATCGACCGTGCGCAATCGTGAGAAGGTGGAGCAGACCATTCTCCCACTCAAAGAAAATACGCTCTACTATGAGAAAACAGAGCCGACTAGATCCAGTCAAGCTGAGGTGGCTGATTATCAGGTAGAATTAAATGAGGAAGGGCAGGACTTAACCTTGTTTGCCAAGGAAACCTTGGATCAATTGACTAAGCCAGCAAAACTGCATTTTGCAGAGAGAAAGCCTGCTAACTACGACCAGCTAGATCACCCAGAGCTAGATTTAACTAGTCTGGATAAGGCTTATGACAAGCTGGAGCGAGAAGAATCATCCAGCTTCCCAGAGTTGGAATTTTTCGGGCAAATGCACGGGACTTATCTCTTTGCCCAAGGGCGAGATGGGCTCTATATCATAGACCAGCACGCGGCTCAGGAACGGGTCAAGTACGAGGAATACCGTGAAAGTATTGGCAATGTTGACCAGAGCCAGCAGCAACTCCTAGTGCCCTATATCTTTGAATTTCCAGCGGATGATGCTCTTCGTCTCAAGGAAAGAATGACACATTTGGAGGAAGTGGGCGTCTTTCTAGCAGAGTACGGAGAAAATCAATTTATCCTGCGTGAACATCCTATTTGGATGGCAGAGGAGGAAATCGAGTCAGGCATCTATGAGATGTGCGACATGCTGCTCTTGACCAAGGAAGTTTCTATCAAGAAATACCGAGCAGAGTTGGCTATTATGATGTCCTGCAAGCGGTCTATCAAGGCCAATTATCGTATTGACGACCATTCGGCTAGACAGCTCCTCTATCAGCTTTCTCAATGTGACAATCCCTATAACTGTCCCCACGGACGTCCTGTTTTGGTGCATTTTACCAAGTCGGATATGGAAAAGATGTTCCGACGTATTCAGGAAAATCACACCAGTCTCCGTGAGTTGGGGAAATATTAAAATAAAAGGAAAACTATGTACGAATATTTAAAAGGAATCATTACCAAAATCACTGCCAAATACATTGTCCTTGAAGTCAACAGTATCGGTTATATCCTGCATGTGGCCAATCCCTATGCCTACTCAGGACAGGTCAAGCAAGAAGCTCAAATTTATGTGCACCAGGTCGTGCGTGAGGATGCCCATCTACTTTATGGATTTCGCTCAGAAGATGAGAAAAAGCTCTTTCTCAGTCTGATTTCGGTTTCTGGGATCGGTCCTGTATCAGCTCTTGCTATTATCGCTGCCGATGACAATGCTGGCCTGGTTCAAGCCATCGAAACCAAGAACATCACCTACTTGACCAAGTTCCCTAAAATTGGCAAGAAAACAGCCCAGCAAATGGTGCTGGACTTGGAAGGTAAGGTAGTAGTTGCAGGAGATGACCTTCCTGCTAAGGTGGCAGTGCAAGCAAGCGCTGAAAACCAAGAACTGGAAGAAGCTATGGAAGCCATGTTGGCACTGGGCTACAAGGCAACTGAGCTCAAGAAAATCAAGAAATTCTTTGAAGGAACGACAGATACAGCTGAGAACTATATCAAGTCGGCCCTTAAAATGTTGGTTAAATAGGAGCGGAGCATGACAAAACGTTGTTCGTGGGTCAAGATGACCAATCCTCTCTATATCGCCTATCATGATGAGGAGTGGGGCCAGCCCCTCCATGATGACCAAGCATTGTTTGAGTTATTGTGCATGGAAACCTATCAGGCAGGCCTGTCTTGGGAAACGGTGCTCAACAAACGCCAAGCTTTCCGAGAAGCCTTTCATGGCTATCAAATTCAAGCGGTGGCAGACATGACCGACACCGAGTTGGAAGCCTTGCTGGAGAATCCAGCCATCATTCGGAATAGAGCCAAGATTTTTGCTACACGCGCTAACGCCCAAGCATTTTTACGACTACAGGAAGAATATGGCTCTTTTGATGCCTATCTTTGGTCTTTTGTTGAGGGGAAAACTATCGTTAACGATATTCCCGATTACCGCCAAGCCCCAGCTAAAACACCCTTGTCTGAAAGATTGGCCAAAGATCTCAAAAAACGAGGCTTCAAGTTCACAGGCCCAGTCGCCGTCTTGTCTTTTCTACAGGCTGCAGGGCTAGTTGATGACCACGAGAATGATTGTGCGTGGAAAAGCGGGAATTAGTGAGTATAGGTAACTAGAATATCTGAGAATATAGAAAAAAGCTGAGAAACTTTTCCCAGCTTTTTATATATACTATTAGATTTGTTAGAGTGAAGTCAGAAAAGTGATTCCACCTAAAATAACACCAGCTGAATTTGGAATGATTAGTATCCAATCCTTCTTAGGTTCCTTTGTCCATCCATAAATAACCCAGATTAAGCAAGATATTGCAGCTGATAAAGGTTGAAATGGTTGAGCTTTATTTCCCTGTAAATTAGCGATAATTTGAGGTATGTAGGCAATAAATACTATAATTCCAATAAAGGCACCAATAGAACCTACGATTCGATTAATTTTTTGTTTTGTCATATACACCTCCTTCAAAAGGATATCATAGAAATTAGCGAAATGCAATAAATTCAGATACAAATTGTAACGAAAACCAATACAAAAGCACAAAAATAGAGAAACTACTTATTTTTTGTTATAGTCAAAGCGAATGACTTGCTCCTGTGCATCTACATAGGCGTGGACTCCGAAGGGGACAATTGCTCTTGGAGTTGCGTGTCCGATATTCAGATTATAGACAATCGGGATATTGCTGTCAATGATATCCAATAGTGCCTCTTTATAGTCGTCATAGAAAGTTTCATCCATAGGTTTTCCGACCAGGAGTCCACTGATGGCCTCGAATATACCAGTGTTCTTTAAAGTCCGCAACATCTTTTTGAAGTCTTCTGGCTCAGGCTTTTCTTCGCTTGTTTCTAGCAAGAGGATTTTTCCTTCCCAGTCTGACAAGTCAGGGAAAAGTTTGTATTTTTGGCAGAGCTCCGTGCTATCTGCGTATCGAGAGTTGTCAAAGATATCGTAGAGGGATTCGAGGCAACCACCGAGGATTTTTCCCTCGAACTGGGCATTTCCTTGCAACAACTCAAAACCGGTATTTGCATGACTGACACGAGGTGTCCCCAGAGATTTGGGACTAAAATCAGTTCGTTCCTCATACCAAACATTGCTAGGGCGGATTTCTGAGATTCTTCCCGTCTCAATCAATTCTTTAAAGTAGTGAAGGCTATAGGGCAGCATTTCCTTGTCTAATTCACAAATGTCTGCTAAAAAGGATTGACCATAAAAAGTCTTGATTCCTAGTTTATGCAACATGAGGTGGTTCATGGTTGTATCCGAGAAGCCAAGAAAAATCTTTTGTTTGATAACTTTCTGTAGTTGGTCATTTTCAAAAAGATAAGGTAGTAAGCGATAGGTATCGTCTCCACCGATGGCGCATAGGATTATGTCGATGCTATCATCAGAAAAGGCATGCATCAAATCCTCTGCACGCGCTTCAGGATGGTCTTTGATAAAGTCTAATCCTTTTTGCGAATGGGGCAAAAAGGTAGGATTGAGTCCCAAGTCCTTGAGACGTTGGACACCCAAGTCCACTTCGTGTTTGACAAAGTCCTCTCCGATAATGCCACTAGATAAACTAACAATACCAATAGTAGAAATCATATTTTATCCTCCTAGAAATAGATTGATACTCTTCGAAAACCTCTTCAAACCACGTCAGCTTTGCCTTGCCGTATATATGTTACTGACTTCGTCAGTTCTATCTACAACCTCAAGGCAGTGCTTTGAGCAACCTACGGCTAGCTTCCTAGTTTGCTCTTTGATTTTCATTGAGTATGAGCCTATTTTATCACAAAATATAAGAGGAAACTATGTGGGATGTCAGAAGAATGCTTTTAAATCAAGAAAGTAGTAAAAAGCAACCGCACCTGCAGTTGCTTTTATGATTCTTCTTAATAACGTGTTGGTCCTGCACTTGCGCTGCGGATGTTCAAGCGTTTCTTGAGATAGAAGCGAAGGGCTAGGAGGGCTGCTCCGATAATAGCCAGTGGCAATGGAGCAAGTACTGGATTAAGGCTAGCTGGTAGGAAGCTTGTTGCAAAGAAGACAAGCAACCAAAGGAACATAGAAGCTAGGATAACCAGTACAGATTTCCAGAAAGGTGGACGTTGACTGCGGTCCATATCTGGTCCATAGTATTGGTAAACAAAGTAGTACATCAAGTAGAAGGCAAATCCACCAACCAGTCCAACTAAGAGGAGGGTAATCAATCCATAGCCGAAAGCTTGATCTGCCGCAAAGAAGGTTGTGAGGGCGCTGACGAGGGCAAAGAGGCTAGTGATGAAAAGGGCTGAGTCCATAATCATCAGTTTTGGATCATCATTTTCTTTTGGATGCTCTTTTTCATATTGTTCCTTGACAGTGAAACTATGAGCCCAGTGGGTCGGTGCGCCGTAGAGGGAACGAGCAGTAGTGCCTTTGGCTTGCTCTTCAAGGATTTGGGGAATAACTTCCTCAAAAATAGTCTTGATTTCAGCGTCTGTTTTCCCATCTTTGATGAATTGTTGGGTAGCGATGTGGACAAACTCTTGGTTTTTCTTGGTTAATTTTTGTAGATCAATCTGAGACATAGGAACTCCTCTTAGAACCATTTTTTATGGATGAGATAGAGAGTGAGCGAGACACTCATAGCAAAGGCGATAAAGACGATTAACCAGAAGGCATTCGGCTCACCATTTAGGGGGATTTCATTATCCTTAAAGTTCATCCCGTAGGCAGAAAAGACCATGGTTGGGATGGACATGACGATGGTCACAAGGGCCAAGGTTTTCATGATGTTGTTCTGGTTGTTAGAAATGATAGAGGCGAAGGTCTCTGTCATAGAATGCAAGACGTTTCCATAAATGTCTGCCATCTCGATGGCCTGTTGGGTTTCAATCAGGGTATCTTCAAGTAGGTCTTCGTCCTCAAGGTATTTCTTGATATTGCTGGTTGAGCTGGTCAATTTCTTAATCACACGCTCATTTGTTTTGAGGGAAGCCTTGAAATAGACGATGGTTTTTTCCAATTCCATGAGTTCAATCAATTCTTCATTACGAGTTGATTGATGCAGTTGACTTTCGATTTGTTCACTCTTACGGTCAATCGAACGAAGGGCTGTTAGGTAAAGCTCTGCATTGCGATAGAGAATCTGGAAGATGAAACGCGAACGCATGAAGGTGTAGAAATTACGTAATCGACGGTTGATAAAGACATCGAGGACTGGTAATGGTTCCAAACACGTAGTGATAATGGTTTCCTCGGTGATGATAATACCAAGCGGGATGGTTACGTAGTAGGTGCGGTTATTTCTTTCTTCTGTGACCGGCACGTCAACGATAATCAGGGTATACTCGTCTTCAATGGTAATACGAGACATTTCTTCCGCATCGAGCGGTGCTCGAAGGTCGGCAATATCAATATCGAAGGCGTTAGCGATTTCGAGTGATTCATTTTGAGTCGGATTGACGAGATTGATCCAAGTACCCGGTTCAAGCGTATCGATCTCTTTAAATTCAGTTGTTGTAGAGAGAAAAACTTGTTTCATATCCCTTATCCTTTCTCATTTTTCAGATTTTTTCACACCGTACTATTATACTACAAAATCGGCCTTTTGGGTAATAGAATCTCACTTTTTTTGGTATAATGGTAAGCAATAATGGACTAGAAAGAACAAAGATGCAAGATAAAATTGTCATTCATGGGGCGCGTGCCCATAATTTAAAAAATATTGATGTGGAGATTCCACGAGACAAGCTGGTTGTCGTGACTGGTTTGTCAGGTTCAGGGAAATCCAGTCTGGCCTTTGATACCCTCTATGCGGAGGGACAACGTCGCTATGTGGAGAGTTTGTCAGCCTATGCTCGTCAGTTCTTGGGCAATATGGAGAAGCCTGATGTAGATGCCATTGATGGCCTCAGCCCAGCTATTTCCATCGACCAGAAAACGACTAGCAAAAACCCTCGCTCGACGGTGGGAACAACGACTGAAATCAATGACTATCTGCGTCTCCTCTACGCACGTGTGGGGACGCCTTACTGTATCAACGGGCATGGAGCTATCAAGGCTTCTTCTGTGGAGCAAATCGTGGATAAGGTTTTAGAATTGCCTGAACGCCAGCGCTTGCAGATCTTGGCCCCGGTCATCCGCAAGAAAAAAGGTCAACATAAGAGTGTTATCGAGAAGGTTCAGAAAGATGGGTATGTCCGTGTCCGTGTGGATGGTGAAGTCTATGATGTAACCGAAGTGCCAGAGTTGTCTAAGAGCAAGCAACACAATATTGATGTCGTGGTTGACCGTATTGTTATCAAGGAGGGCATTCGTAGTCGTCTCTTTGATTCCATTGAGGCTGCCCTTCGTATCGCAGAAGGCTATGTCATTATCGACACCATGGACGACTCTGAGTTGTTGTTCTCTGAGCATTATGCCTGCCCAGTTTGTGGATTTACTGTTCCAGAGTTAGAGCCACGTCTCTTCTCCTTCAATGCTCCTTTTGGTTCTTGTAGTGAGTGTGACGGCTTGGGCATCAAGCTGGAGGTGGATACTGATTTGGTAGTGCCAGATGCCAGCAAAACGCTACGTGAGGGGGCGCTGGCACCTTGGAATCCTATCTCATCCAACTACTATCCAAACATGCTAGAGCAGGCTATGACAGCCTTTGGAGTGGATATGGATAAGCCTTTTGAGGACTTGTCAGAAGAGGATAAGAACTTGATTCTCTACGGCTCAGATGGCAAGGAATTCCATTTCCACTATGAGAATGAATTTGGTGGTGTGCGCGATATTGACATTCCTTTTGAGGGAGTTGTCAATAATATCAAGCGTCGCTATCACGAGACAAACAGCGATTACACTCGCACCCAGATGCGCCTTTACATGAATGAGCTGACCTGCGGAACCTGTCACGGCTATCGTCTCAATGACCAGGCCTTGTCTGTCCGTGTGGGTGGCCAGCAAGGGCCACATATTGGAGAAATCTCAGACCTGTCTATCGCTGACCACTTGGACTTGGTGAGCCAGTTAACCTTGTCTGAAAATGAAGCCATCATTGCTCGGCCTATTCTCAAGGAAATCAAGGACCGTTTGACCTTCCTTAATAACGTGGGTCTTAACTATCTAACCCTGTCACGTTCGGCAGGAACCCTTTCAGGTGGGGAAAGTCAGCGTATTCGCTTGGCGACCCAGATTGGTTCTAACCTATCAGGTGTTCTCTATATTTTGGATGAGCCGTCAATCGGTCTTCACCAGAGGGATAATGACCGTCTGATTGCCAGTCTCAAAAAGATGCGTGATTTGGGCAATACTCTCATTGTGGTAGAACATGATGAAGATACCATGCGCGAGGCGGATTATCTGATTGACGTTGGTCCCGGTGCCGGTGTTTTTGGTGGGGAGATTGTCGCTGCAGGTACGCCCAAACAGGTGGCTCGCAACAGCAAGTCTATCACAGGCCAGTACTTGTCAGGCAAACGTGCCATTCCAGTGCCAGAAGAGCGCCGTACTGGAAATGGTCGTTTTATCGAGGTGACAGGAGCGCGTGAGAACAACCTGCAAAATGTCACAGCTCGCTTCCCGTTAGGAAAATTTATCGCTGTGACTGGTGTATCAGGTTCTGGGAAATCGACCTTAATCAACAGTATTCTCAAAAAAGCCATTGCCCAGAAGCTCAACCGCAATTCAGACAAACCTGGTAAGTTTAAAACGATTACAGGGATTGAGCATGTAGACCGCTTGATTGATATTGATCAGAGCCCTATCGGACGAACGCCGAGGTCCAACCCAGCTACCTATACAGGAGTTTTTGACGATATACGTGACCTTTTTGCCCAGACAAATGAGGCTAAGATTCGTGGTTACAAAAAGGGACGTTTCAGTTTCAATGTTAAGGGAGGTCGCTGTGAAGCCTGCTCAGGTGACGGGATCATCAAGATTGAGATGCACTTCTTGCCAGATGTTTATGTGTCTTGTGAGGTCTGCCACGGAACCCGCTACAACAGTGAAACCCTAGAAGTTCACTACAAGGAAAAAAATATTTCACAGGTCTTGGACATGACGGTCAACGATGCGGTGGAATTCTTCCAACATATTCCGAAAATTCAACGTAAACTTCAGACTATCAAGGATGTGGGACTGGGCTATGTGACGCTAGGGCAACCAGCTACCACCCTTTCTGGGGGAGAAGCCCAGCGTATGAAGCTGGCTAGTGAACTCCACAAACGATCGACAGGAAAATCTTTCTACATTCTGGATGAGCCGACGACAGGTCTTCATACCGAGGATATCGCTCGCTTGCTTAAGGTTTTAGCTCGCTTTGTAGACGATGGCAATACAGTCCTCGTCATTGAGCACAATCTAGACGTTATTAAGACTGCAGACCATATTATTGACTTGGGACCTGAGGGCGGTGTCGGTGGTGGAACCATCATCGCAACAGGAACTCCAGAAGAAGTAGCGGCCAATGAAGCCAGCTACACAGGACACTATTTGAAAGGAAAGTTACATCATGAATAAACGTGTACAAGCATTTCTAGCTAAAATGCAAGAAAAAGAACTAGATGGCATCATCATCAATAACCTTAAAAACGTCTATTATTTGACTGGTTTTTGGGGCTCAAACGGAACAGTCTTCATCAGCCGTGACCGTCAGGTCTTGGTGACAGACTCTCGCTATATCATTGCAGCTAAGCAAGAAACCAGTGGGTTTGAGATTGTGGCTGATCGTGATGAATTGGCTGTCATTGCAGGCATTGTTAAGGATATGGGCTTGTCTCGAATCGGTTTTGAGGATGAGATTTCAGTATCTTATTACCACCGTATGCAGGTAGCCTTTGAAGGAATTGACTTGCTTCCACAAACTCAGTTTGTTGAAGGTCTTCGAATGATTAAGGATGAGGCAGAGATTGCAGCGATTCGCAAGGCTTGTTCTATCTCAGACCAAGCTTTCCGCGATGCGCTTGACTTTATTAAGCCAGGAAAAACTGAAATTGAAATTGCCAACTTCCTTGACTTCCGTATGCGTGAGTTGGGAGCATCTGGCTTATCTTTTGACACTATTCTAGCTAGTGGTATCAACTCTTCCAAACCTCATGCTCATCCTATGCACAAACCAGTGGAACTAGGAGAAGCCGTTACTATGGACTTCGGTTGCCTTTATGACCACTATGTCAGTGATATGACCCGGACTATCTACTTGGGACACGTCAGTGATGAGCAGGCAGAGATTTACAATACGGTTCTCAAAGCCAACCAAGCCTTGATTGACCAAGCTAAGGCTGGCTTAGGTTTCCGTGACTTTGACAAAATTCCTCGTGATATTATCATTGAAGCAGGCTATGGCGACTACTTTACCCACGGTATCGGACACGGTATTGGGCTGGATATTCATGAAGAGCCTTACTTTAGCCAAACTTCTACAGAAACTATTAAGGCAGGTATGGCCTTGACCGATGAACCAGGTATCTACATCGAAGGCAAATATGGCGTTCGTATTGAGGATGATATCCTGATTACAGAGACAGGTTGTGAATTGTTGACCCTAGCTCCAAAAGAGTTGATAGTCATCTAAGAATTAAACAACTCAGATGATTGACTTTTAAATTTTAAAGGTTTATACTGAAAGACGAAAACGGTAGGTGAGGCTACCATAGGGATACGGATGACTACCGCAAAGCAGTGGAGACACTACTCGTTGGTCAACAGTCCTGGTCGCGAAGGCCAAGACTAAGCTCATTACATTGCCCTATGGAGTTAAAGCTTGAACGAAAAACAGATAATTAGTTTTTTAATCCTGCCATTTTATGGTGGGATTTTCTACTGTTTAAATCAAAGAAAGGAGATAGACGATGCAAATTGACGATCACCCGGAACCGCACATACACAGCCAATCGCTGATTTGTGTCGTTCTACCCTTATAAAGTGATTGGTCTCTGTGTATGAAACACATCATTCATACAGATAGGAGAAACCAATGAAAACTACAAAAGAAAGATTAGCAACAGCTATTCATACATCTTTAAACGAAACTCTATCTTTTTATAAGACAAGTCTAACAGGCTTGACTGAGGAGCAGGTGGAGAAAAATCGTGACCTATATGGCGAAAATACCATCACAAAGGGTCAAGAAGACAGTATCCTCAAAAAGATTTACGAATCCATTATCAATCCTTTTACCATCATCTTGCTGGTCATCGCCATGATTTCCTTGGTGACCAATGTCTGGTTGGCAAAACCAGGTCAAGAAGATCCGACAACTTCCATTATCATCGTTGTCCTAGTCCTCATTTCTGGTGGCATACGCTTTGTCCAAGAACTCCGTAGTGATAAGGCTGCGACCAATCTATCAAAAATGATTGTCAACACAGCGACTGTCATTCGTCAAGGAGAAATCCAAGAAGTACCTATCGATGATTTGGTAGTAGGTGACGTGGTTAAATTAAGCGCTGGAGACATGATTCCAGCAGATCTTCTTTTATTTGAGTCGCGCGATTTCTTTGTACAACAGTCGGGCTTGACAGGTGAAAGTGAATCGGTTGAAAAATTGGCCTTGACCAAGGCAACAGTTCAACAATCTGATAGTCTGCTGGAAGCAGAAGCGCTCGCCTTTATGGGAACCAATGTCTTGTCTGGTAGTGCTAAGGCCGTGGTTTTGGCGGTTGGTGATGATACCATGATGGGGGCCATTGAGCAGACTTTGAACACCTATGACGAGCCTACTTCGTTTGAGCGAGAAATGAATAGTATTTCGTGGCTCTTGATTCGTTTGATGCTGGTCATGGTGCCCATCGTTTTCTTGTCCAATGGTTTAACAGATGGCGACTGGTTGGAAGCTGGCGTATTTGCTTTGAGTGTTGGTGTTGGGCTTACACCTGAGATGCTTCCTATGATTATCACGGCCAGTCTAGCAAAAGGCTCCATCATTATGGCCAAGGAAAAAGTGGTTATCAAGAAACTCAATGCCATACAGGACTTAGGGGCGATTGATATTTTGTGTACAGATAAGACAGGAACTCTAACCCAAGACGAAATTGTCCTTGAATATCCCTTGGACATCCACGGACGCTTGGATTTGACCGTCTTGAGACGAGCTTATCTCAATTCCTATTTTCAAACTGGCTTGAAAAATTTGATGGACAGAGCCATCATCAAACGGACTGAAAAGGAAGCAAAAGAACACGCCCTCTTGCAAAATCTGGCTCAAACTTTTCAAAAAATAGATGAGCTTCCCTTTGATTTTGAACGTAGACGGATGAGTGTTATCGTTAAGGATGAACACGAAGTTGTTAGTTTGGTAACCAAGGGTGCCCTAGAGGAAATGTTGACGATTTCCAGTTATGCGGAATACCAAGGAGTGATTACTCCTTTGACAGATGTTATTAGAGAAGAAATTTTAGCAGAAGTCAGACAACTAAATCAACAAGGTTTGCGTGTCTTAGGAGTGGCCTATAAGTCAGGTTTGAGGGAAGGTCATGCCTATACAGTTGATGATGAAGGGGATATGATTCTAACTGGTTATTTAGCCTTCCTAGATCCTCCTAAACCATCTGCAGCACCAGCAATTAAGGCTCTGTTAGAGCATGGGGTTCAAACAAAGATTTTGACGGGAGACAACGAAAAAGTTACCCAAGCAGTCTGTGAAAAGGTTGGTTTGGATATCAATCAGATGTTGTTAGGATCTGAAATTGATCAGATGAGTGATCAAGAATTGGCCCAAGCCGTAGAGGAGGTAACCGTCTTCGCCAAACTTTCACCTGACCAAAAAGCGAGGATTATTTTGCAATTTAAGGCTAATGGTCATGCTGTTGGCTATATGGGAGATGGGATCAATGATGCTCCTTCTATGAAAGTTGCAGATGTGGGGATTTCTGTTGATACAGCAGTAGATATTGCCAAAGAAACAGCTGATGTTATCCTACTTGATAAGGATCTCATGGTGCTGGAAAAAGGACTTGTTGAAGGGCGTAAGGTCTATGCCAATATGACCAAATATATCAAAATGACAGTGAGTTCTAATTTTGGGAATATCTTATCCCTTTTGGTTTCTGGAATCTTTTTACCATTTTTACCGATGGCTCCAGTCCATTTAATTATCCTAAATCTAGTCTATGATTTGTCTTGTATTGCCTTGCCTTTTGACAAGGTGGATAAAGATTTTTTGAGAAATCCGCATATCTGGGAAGCTAAGTCTATCACACGTTTCATGGTTTGGATGGGGCCTATCTCTTCTGCCTTTGATATTTTGACCTTTATTTTGCTCTATTTTATCATTGTACCCATGACGACAGGTCAAGCCTATGTCCATGGAGCGGAGTCTGCTGTAGGATTTATTGTCTTGTTTCAGACAGGTTGGTTTATCGAGTCCATGTGGTCACAGACCATGGTTATCCATATGCTGCGTTCAGCCAAAATTCCCTTTTTACAAAGTCGTCCAGCTTGGCTAGTCCTTGTGACAACCCTATTGGCTGCAGCCTTTGTGACCTTCCTTCCCTACAGTCCACTAGCTAGCCTTCTCCATCTAACTCCTTTAAAATCGATTTATTTCATCTTTTTACTTTTCATCATTATTTTGTATATGATTAGTGTGACAATTGTGAAAAAAATCTATATCAAGAAATATCAAGAATGGCTGTAAATTTCATTTTGTCAAGAAAAAAGTACGAAAATGACGAAAAAAGTCAAAAAAATTTAAAAATAGGTCGCAAGTCGGATGTTTTTTATGGTATAATAGACTAAACTGATAGTAACATGTAGCGAAAGGGGTAGGTACATGATTAAAATTTATACAGTCTCAAGTTGTACTAGCTGTAAAAAAGCAAAAACCTGGCTCAATGCCCACCAGTTAAGTTATAAAGAACAAAACCTTGGTAAAGAAGGAATTACGCGAGAAGAATTACTGGATATTCTGACAAAAACAGATAACGGAATAGCCAGCATCGTTTCGTCTAAAAATCGCTATGCCAAAGCCCTTGGAGTGGATATTGAAGATTTGAGTGTCAATGAAGTCCTCAATCTGATTATGGAAACACCGAGAATTTTAAAGAGCCCAATCCTTGTGGATGAAAAACGCCTGCAAGTTGGCTACAAGGAAGACGATATTCGTGCCTTCCTACCACGCTCTGTCCGTAATGTAGAAAATGCAGAAGCACGTTTGCGTGCAGCTCTATAAACATCAAGGCTGGGAGCAACTCCCAGTCTTATTTTAATTTCAAAAAGAAAGAAGAGAGAAATGAAAAAAATTGTTCTTGTTAGTCTAGCTTTCCTTTTTGTCCTGGTTGGTTGCGGACAGAAAAAAGAAACTGGACCGGCTACAAAAACAGAAAAGGATACGCTTCAGTCGGCATTGCCAGTTATTGAAAATGCCGAGAAGAATACAGTTGTAACCAAGACTTTGGTTTTGCCGAAATCAGATGATGGTAGCCAGCAAACCCAAACCATTACTTATAAAGACAAGACTTTTTTGACCTTAACGATTCAACAAAAGCGTCCAGTCTCAGATGAGTTGAAGACTTATATTGACCAACATGGAGTGGAAGAAACCCAAAAAGCTCTTCTCGAGGCGGAAGAGAAAGACGAATCCATCGTAGAAGCTCGTAAATTAGTAGGATTTAAGCTTGAAACTAAACTATTGAGTGCAACCGAACTTCAAACAACGACTAGTTTTGATTTTCAAGTTCTGGATGTCAAGAAGGCTTCTCAGTTGGAATATTTGAAGAACATTGGTTTAGAAAATCTCTTGAAGAATGAACCAAGCAAATATATTTCAGACCGATTGGCAAATGGTGCGACAGAACAATAGAAAATCCAAATAAATAGACTGCCTGAATTGTAGAACGTAAGGAATTATGCTATAATGGTACTATTCTAAGGAAAGAGGGTGTTAGAATGGGATTTACTGAAGAAACAGTACGTTTTAAATTGGACGATTCCAATAAAAAAGAAATTAGCGAAACTTTGACTGATGTCTATGCTTCGTTGAACGATAAGGGCTACAACCCAATTAACCAAATCGTAGGTTACGTATTGAGTGGAGACCCTGCCTACGTTCCTCGTTATAATAATGCACGAAATCAAATCCGTAAGTATGAGCGTGATGAAATCGTTGAGGAATTGGTCCGCTACTACCTTAAAGGACAAGGAGTCGATCTATAACCTATGAGAATTATGGGATTGGACGTCGGTTCAAAAACGGTAGGGGTGGCTATTAGCGATCCGCTTGGTTTTACAGCTCAAGGACTTGAAATCATCCAAATCAATGAGGAGCAAGGTCAATTTGGTTTTGACCGCGTTAAAGAGTTGGTTGATACTTACAAGGTGGAACGATTTGTAGTGGGCTTGCCTAAAAACATGAACAATACAAGTGGACCGCGTGTGGAAGCTAGTCAAGCCTACGGAGCCAAGCTAGAAGAGCTTTTTGGTTTACCAGTAGACTATCAAGATGAACGCTTGACAACAGTTGCGGCTGAACGCATGTTGATTGAACAAGCAGATATCAGTCGCAATAAGCGCAAGAAAGTCATTGATAAGTTAGCAGCTCAGCTGATTTTACAAAATTATTTAGATAGAAAATTTTAATACAAAGGAGAGGCTATGTCACACGATCATAACCACGACCACGAAGAACGTGAACTAATCACACTAGTAGATGAGCAAGGAAACGAAACCTTGTTTGAAATCCTTTTGACGATTGACGGGAAAGAAGAATTTGGTAAAAACTATGTTCTCCTAGTTCCAGTTAACGCAGAAGAAGACGAAGACGGACAAGTTGAAATCCAAGCTTACTCATTCATCGAAAACGAAGATGGAACAGAAGGCGAATTGCAACCAATCCCAGAAGACTCGGAAGACGAATGGAACATGATTGAAGAAGTCTTCAACAGCTTTATGGAGGAGTAAACACGTCCAGTGGACGTGTTTAGCCCTGCGCTAGAAATTAGAAACGCAGGCACATCCAGTGGATGTTTTTAGCCCAGCTCTTTGTAACAAGAGAGAGCTGGTAAGTCCGGGGGATGTTTTTAGCTCAAGTTAATATTCATAGTTGCTAGTGATTAGCTAACCAGGTAAGAGGTCGGGACGAAAATCCTGACCTCGTTTTTGTTAGTTATGAGACTTTATTGAGGTAGTTGATTGAACCTGTAATTAAGGAGATGTATATGTTTGAAGTAGAAGAATGGCTCTATAGTCGGATTGGTTTGAATTTTCGATCAGGTTTGAGCCGAATGCAACAAGCGGTGGATTTGTTGGGGAATCCCGAGAAGTCTTATCCTATTATCCACGTAACAGGAACTAATGGAAAAGGATCTACCATTGCTTTTATGAGGGAGTTATTTATGGGGCATGGCAAAAAAGTTGCGACTTTCACCTCCCCTCATATCGTCTCTATCAATGATCGAATCTGCATTAACGGGCAACCAATAGCTGATGCAGACTTCATCCGTTTGGCTAATAAGGTCAAGGAGATGGAGAAAACGCTCCTGCAAACCCATGACCAGTTGTCTTTTTTTGAATTGCTGACCTTGATTGCTTTTCTTTATTTTAGAGAGCAAGCGGTGGATTTGCTTTTACTAGAAGTGGGAATTGGTGGTTTACTAGACACGACCAATGTGGTAACTGGAGAGATTGCTGTCATCACTTCCATCGGACTTGATCATCAGGAGACTCTGGGTGACAGTATAGCAGCAATTGCAGAGCAGAAAGCTGGTATTTTTAAGGCTGGTAAAAAGGCAGTGATTGCTAAGTTGCCTTCAGAAGCTAGGCTTGTTTGTCAGAAAAAAGCAGACTCTTTAGCTGTTGACCTTTATCAGGCAGGTCAGGATTTTTCAATGCTGAATGGGGATTTTTCAAGCTCTTTGGCTAACCTTTCACAGTTGAAAATAGATTTAGAAGGAGCTTATCAGCAGGAAAATGCGGCCTTGGCGTTGCAAACGTTTCTTCTTTTTATGATGGAAGGAAAGGAAGTTGTTGATGAGCAGGTTGTAAGACAGGCTTTGGAGAAGACCCATTGGGCTGGTCGCTTGGAGCGTATTCGTCCTCAAATTTACTTGGACGGTGCTCATAACCTCCCTGCCTTGACTCGCTTGGTTGAATTTATTAAAGAAAAAGAGCAGGAAGGATATCGTCCTCAAATCCTATTTGGAGCCTTGAAACGGAAGGATTATCAAGGGATGTTGGCTTATCTGACTGAAAAATTGTCTCAGGTGGAACTCAAGGTGACGGGCTTTGACTATCAAGGTTCTTTGGATGATACAGATGTAACAGGTTACGATATAGTTCCTTCTTATCGAGAATTTATTAGCGATTTTGAAGCAAGAGCAGATGCCCAGGATTTGTTGTTCGTTACAGGGTCTCTCTATTTTATCTCAGAGGTACGGGGCTATCTACTGGGGCATGAGCAGATAAATTGACCTCCTTTTTTGAACTTGTTATACTAGGGAAACTACTAGTTAGAAGGAAAAAATTCTGTAAATTGGTAGCAGAAAGGAAATTCATCATGAAATTAAAAAGATTCACACTTTCTCTTGCTTCTCTAGCAAGTCTTAGTCTCTTAGTAGCTTGTTCACAAAGAGCTCAACAAGTTCAACAACCAGCAACTCAATCGCAAACTCAACAAACTCAACAATCACAAGCAACAGCTTCATCTTCTACAGAAAATAGCAACCAGGCAGCAACAAGTTCTTCACAAAATGCGCCTGAGGCTCAACCAACTAATATTGATGGAACTTATACTGGTCAGGACGAAGGAGACCGTATCACTTTAGTGGTGACTGGAACAACTGGTACCTGGACTCAGGTAGGAACTGACGGGGAACAAGAAATCAAACAGGTTAGTTTCGACGTTGCTAATCAACGCATGATTATTGGTGATGATGTCAAGATTTATGCAATCAATGGCAATCAGATGATTATCGACGATATGGATAGAGAAGCATCTGATCGCATTGTTTTATCAAAATAGACTAGAAGGAGACTGGATTTTTCGGTCTCTTTTGCTTTTGCTCAGAAAAATGATTATAAATACTTGCCTTCTACCGAATACCTGCGTTATACTAGTATTAATTACCTGTTTTTAGCATTCATACTCTTCGAAAATCTCTTCAAACAACGTCAGCTTCCATCTGCAACCTCAAAACAGTGTTTTGAGTAACCTGCGACTAGCTTCCTAGTTTGCTCTTTGCTTTTCATTGAGTATCAAAATATCAAGGAGGGGATATGAAATATAGAAAATTTCAATTATTGATGTCCAAGTATGGTTTTAGTCTTTCGATTATGTTACTTGAACTTTTTCTTGTTTTTGGTCTCTTTCTCTATTTAGGGCGGATGGCCCCTATTCTATGGATTATTCTCTTAATCTTTATGAGTATGGCGACTATCGTAGCGATTGTCAATCGTTCAATGGCGCCTGAAAGCAAAGTGATGTGGTTAGTGGTAACTTTTGTTCCTGTTATTGGTCCTTTGCTCTATCTGATGTTTGGTGAAAGGCGATTGTCCAAAAAAGAAATCAAACAGTTGGACAAACTTGGTTCCATGCATTTTCGGGAGGATAACAGTAAAGCTCTCCGCCAGAAATTGAAGGAAGATGATAAGGCGGCTTACGGAGTTATCAAATCTTTGCTAAGTATGGATAGCAATGCCGATGTATATGATCGAACAGATTCACAATTCTTTTCTTCGGGTGAAAGCATGTGGCAGCATATGTTGGAAGACCTTAAGAAAGCTGAGAAATTTATCTTTCTAGAGTACTATATTGTCGAAGAAGGTTTGATGTGGAATAGCATACTAGATATATTAGAGCAAAAGGCAGCTCAGGGTGTAGAGATCAAGATGCTCTATGATGATATCGGCTGTATGGCGACTTTACCCGGAGACTACACTATTCAGCTTCGTAGTCGAGGAATTGAAGCCCATAAGTTTAACAAGGTGATTCCTCGTTTGACGGTGGCTTACAACAATCGGGACCATCGTAAAATCCTTGTCATAGATGGTCAGGTAGCTTATACAGGAGGCATTAACTTAGCCGATGAGTACATCAATCATGTAGAACGTTTTGGCTATTGGAAGGATAGTGGGATTCGCATAGATGGCCCTGGTGTCAAGGCTCTAACCCGTCTTTTTTTGATGACTTGGTACATCAATCGTGGGGAAATCAGCGATTTTGACCAGTATCACCTGGAAAATCAGCCTTGTTCTGGCCAAGGGCTCTGCATTCCTTACGGTAGTGGACCCAAGCCCATCTTCCGTACTCAAGTAGGGAAAAAAGTTTATCAAAGTTTGATTAATCAGGCTACTGATTCAGTCTATATCACAACACCCTATTTGATTATTGACTATGATTTAACTGAGAGTATTAAAAATGCAGCCATGAGGGGTGTTGATGTCCGCATCGTGACTCCTTTCATTCCGGATAAAAAATTAATCCAGCTCATAACAAGAGGAGCCTATCCGGATCTTTTGTCAGCAGGAGTCAGGATTTTTGAGTATAGTCCAGGCTTTATCCACAGTAAACAAATCCTAGTGGACAAGGACTTTGCTGCAGTTGGAACGATTAATTTAGATTATAGAAGTTTGCTTCATCACTATGAAGATGCAGTTTTGCTATATAAAACGGCATCAATCACAGAGATTCAAAAAGATTTTCAGGAGATTTTTTCAGTATCTCAAGAAATTTTCCCTCATACGATAAAAAATAGCTGGTATCAAAAATTGATTAAGGAAATTGCCCAGTTATTTGCCCCAATCTTATAAGAAATCTAGGACTTAGGACACAACCCAGTCCTATTTTTCTTGCCTTTTACGAATAGAAAGATAGAGGGGGAATGATGCTGACTCAGAAAGAATTGGATTATATCATGTCATTTAAACAGACGCATTTACACCGATTTCGGGAAATTGAAACCTTTGTGAAACTATGCAAAAAATCACTCAAACAGCCATCGCAAGCTGACAATTTTAGGTCTTTTTGATATACTAAGACAGATAAATTGAATAGGAGAAACGACATGGCTGTATATGGCAGAATCGAAGAAGTATCCGAAACGATACAGAGTAATGAGATTGAAAATAGATTGGATAGGAACCTTGAATCTCATGTAGAAAAAGAAGAACAGGTAGCTTTTCCGTTTTTCAGACTCATCATTGGAAGTACGATTGCAACGGTTTTTTCTGTGGTGCTACCTTTACTTTTAGATATGGTAAGTCCCTCTCAGGCGCAGGATTTGTATATAGGGTGGGCTTTACATCAGGGAGGACAGCTTTACAGTAGCTATTATGCAAGTCACGGTCTTATTTATTACTTGCTACTTTATATTACCCAAGGAGGCATTCTTTTTGCCTTGGTAGAATGGCTAGCCCTCTTAGGAGGAGGTTACTTCCTCTTTTCTTCAACTGACTATCTGACGGGACAAAAGGAACAAGCCAAGCAACTCCTAACCATATTTTATATTTTGGTATCTGGTCTCGGTTTTGGAGGAGGATATGCAACGATTTTAGCTTTGCCATTTCTGTTTGCAGGATTTTCGTTCATAGCAGCTTATCTATCAAATCCTAACCATGACAAGGGATTTCTACGTCTGGGGTTCTTTTTGGGTCTATCATTTTTCATAGAGCCTATTACAAGTCTTCTCTTTACTGCAGTAGTAACGATTGGTTTATTTGTCTTTAAT
This sequence comes from Streptococcus sp. CL6.35, assembly GCF_049737915.1. Lineage (GTDB taxonomy): Bacteria > Bacillota > Bacilli > Lactobacillales > Streptococcaceae > Streptococcus. The sequence continues at coordinate 191,930 of NZ_JBKOTU010000002.1, forward strand.
GTTGGGCATGGTCGCCTTGCTCATGGAGTTTATCAGTTTTTTGCAGCAGCACTTGGCTTTTCTCTCATCTTTTACCCAGTAGGATACTATGTTCTTGCTTCAGGTGGTTTTGGAGAAGCTATAGGGAGTCTTTTGTATCCGATTGATTCCCTTCAGGTCTTTACCAATCCCCAACTAATGGATAATGTTGTATTCTATGGTTTGTTGACCTTTGGTTTAGGAGCTCTCTTCCTTGTTTTTCTAGGTTTGTTCCAATCAAAGGCATCAAGATTATATGTTATTTCAGTACCAGCTAGTTTTGCTTTCATATTTGTATTAGCCTTGTTGCTTTTTTCTCAAGAACCTCTTCACGGTTCGTGTTTGATTCTAATCCTTCCATTTTTACTCCTTCTTTTGATGACCAGTATTCGTGGGAAACATTCAGCTAGAGGAGATCGTCGTCGGAGAAGAGAAGAAGCTCCTACTTTATGGAAAAAATTTATGAAGGGGAATCTCTACTTACCTATCCTAGTGGTGGTTTATCTGATTGCAATTCCTTTTGTGGCTCGTTTTGTTTTGCATCCAGCTTCTTATAGAGAACAACATCAAGTAGTAGACAGAGTCAAACAAGAGACGAGTGATGGTGACCAAATCTATATTTGGGATTCTCATGTTCAAATGTATAAAGAAAGTCAGCGTTTGGCTGGATCCATGTTCCCATCACCTCTTCTTTATACGAATACAGAAGAAAATAAAACTACCTTGATTCATGACTTGAAAGAAAACCAACCTAAGGTGATTGTGGTAAACGACAAGGTGGCTCTCTGGTCTGAGGCGGAGACACTCTTAAAAGAAAATTATCAACAAGTAAAGACTGATTATTCAGAGTTTAAAGTCTATAAAATCAAATAGCCAAATCAATATCTTGTGTATTTTTAAAAATTTTAGGATTTTTAACACAAGATATTGATTTTTATTTTTAGAGTGGTATAATACTTTTTAGAAAGAACATTTTAGAAACGAGCATGTATATGATTGCACTAGAAGAAAAAATTACAACTTTAGCAACCCTCTTCGTTGAAAAACGAGATGGGAGACGTGTTGCATTTGATGTGGACAAGATTGACAAGGCTATCCACAAGGCGGCAGACAAGGTTATGGATGTGACACCCTTGGTCGAAAAACGCCTAAATGCTTTGACCGAGCGAATTGTCACAGAAATTCATAGTCGCTTTCCACAGGGGGTTAAGATTTACGAAATTCAAAATATCGTAGAACATGAACTCCTTGAAGCCAAAGAATATGCGCTAGCTGAGGAGTATATCACTTATCGGACACAGAGGGATTTTGAGCGCTCAAAAGCGACAGATATTAACTTTAGTATCCATAAGCTTCTCAATAAAGATCAGGCAGTTGTCAATGAAAATGCTAATAAGGACAGTGATGTCTTTAATACCCAGCGTGATTTGACAGCAGGGATTGTTGGGAAATCAATCGGACTGCAAATGCTTCCTAAGCACGTAGCCAATGCCCACCAAAAGGGGGATATCCACTATCACGATTTGGACTACAGTCCTTATACCCCTATGACCAACTGCTGTTTGATTGATTTTAAAGGTATGTTGGAAAATGGTTTTAAGATTGGAAATGCAGAGGTAGAAAGTCCCAAGTCTATCCAGACTGCGACAGCTCAGATTTCCCAAATCATCGCCAACGTTGCTTCTAGCCAGTACGGTGGCTGTTCAGCTGACCGTATCGATGAAGTCTTGGCTCCTTACGCAGAGAAGAATTACCAAAAACACCTCAAAGATGCAGAAGAATGGGTCTTGCCTGAAAAACGGGAAGATTACGCTTGGAAGAAAACGCAAAAAGACATCTATGATGCCATGCAATCTCTTGAGTATGAAATCAATACTCTCTTCACTTCAAATGGGCAAACACCTTTTACTTCGCTCGGTTTTGGTCTGGGAACCAATCGTTTTGAGCGTGAAATTCAAAAAGCTATCTTGAACATCCGAATCAAGGGCCTTGGTTCAGAACATCGAACAGCTATCTTCCCTAAACTTATCTTCACGCTTAAAAGAGGACTCAACTTAGAGGAAGGGACACCCAACTACGACATCAAGCAGTTGGCTCTAGAGTGCGCAACCAAGCGGATGTATCCAGACGTCTTGTCTTATGATAAGATTGTTGACTTGACAGGTTCTTTCAAAGTTCCTATGGGTTGTCGTTCTTTCCTTCAAGGATGGAAAGACGAGAATGGCGTAGAAGTCAATTCAGGTCGGATGAATCTAGGCGTTGTGACGGTCAATCTTCCTCGCATCGCCCTCGAGTCTGATGGTGACATGAATAAGTTCTGGGAAATCTTCAACGAGCGTATGAATATCGCTGAAGATGCTCTTGTTTACCGTGTCGAACGCACTAAAGAGGCGACACCAGCCAATGCTCCTATCCTTTATCAGTACGGTGCTTTTGGCCATCGTCTAGGTAAAGAAGAAAGTGTTGACCAGCTCTTTAAGAATCGTCGGGCAACAGTTTCGCTGGGCTATATCGGTTTGTATGAAGTAGCGACTGTTTTCTTTGGTAACAGCTGGGAAAGCAATCCAGATGCTAAGGAATTCACGCTAGACATCATTCGCGATATGAAACGCCGTGTAGAAGAGTGGTCTGACCAATATGGCTATCATTTCTCTATCTACTCAACACCATCTGAAAGTTTGACAGATCGTTTCTGCCGACTAGATACAGACAAGTTTGGCTCTATTCCTGATATTACAGACAAGGAATACTACACCAATTCTTTCCACTACGATGTTCGTAAAAATCCAACACCGTTTGAAAAATTGGACTTTGAGAAAGTCTATCCAGAAGCAGGTGCGTCAGGTGGTTTCATTCATTACTGTGAGTATCCAGTCCTTCAGCAAAATCCAAAGGCCTTGGAAGCTGTCTGGGACTATGCCTATGACCGTGTCGGCTATCTAGGGACCAATACACCAATTGACCGTTGCTACAAGTGTGACTTTGAAGGGGATTTTGAACCAACTGAGAGAGGATTTGCTTGTCCAAACTGTGGCAATAGCGACCCTAAAACAGTAGATGTGGTCAAACGAACTTGTGGCTACCTAGGTAATCCTCAAGCGCGTCCGATGGTTAATGGACGTCACAAGGAAATCGCTGCGCGTGTCAAACATATGAATGGTTCAACGATTAAAATAGCTGGCCATCAAGTAACAAATTAGAAAGAACTGAAATGGGAAAATATCAATTAGATGATAAGGGACGTGCACAAGTGACCCGTTATCACGAGAAACACTCTAAAGGTGGAGCTGGTAAGAAAGAACGTTTGCTCAACCTCAGAGAACAATTTTTAAACAAGAACAAGAAAAAATAAAAGTGAGAGTCAACTCTCGCTTTTCTCTTAGTGGGAGGTAAGGATGGAACTACGCAGACCAAGATTAGCAGATAAAGAAACAGTTTTAGAGATGATGGCAGAGTTTGAAAAGAGCCAATCAGCCCATGACGGAGGATTTTGGGATACAGAGAACTTTGTGTATGAAGAGTGGTTGGAAAGCAATCAGAATCAGGAAATGGGAATTAAGCTGCCTGAAGGGTGGGTTCCCGCAATTCAGTTAGTAGCTTTTTCTGTGAAAGATAGAGCAATTGGATTTCTTAATCTCCGGTTGCGCCTCAGTAACTTTCTACTAGAAGAAGGTGGCCACATTGGCTACTCCATTCGTCCATCAGAAAGAGGCAAGGGTTATGCTAAGGAAACTCTCCGTCAGGGCTTGCAAGTTGCTAAGGAAAAGAATATCAAGAGAACTCTTGTGACCTGTAGCGTAAATAATCCTGCTAGCAGAGCAGTCATTTTAGCAAATGGTGGGCTCCTTGAGGATGTTCGTAATGGTGTGGAGCGTTATTGGATAGAGGTAGTGAATGAATAATCCTAAACCACAAGAATGGAAAAGCGAAGAACTCAGTCAAGGGCGGATTATTGATTACAAGGCCTTTAACTTTGTAGATGGAGAGGGTGTGCGTAACTCTCTCTATGTATCAGGCTGCATGTTTCACTGCGAGGGATGTTATAATGTAGCGACTTGGTCTTTCAAGGCAGGAATTCCCTATACAGCAGAATTAGAAGAACAGATTATGGCAGATCTTGCTCAACCCTATGTTCAAGGCTTGACTTTGCTGGGAGGGGAGCCTTTTCTCAATACTGGGATTCTTTTGCCACTCGTTAAGCGGATTCGGAAGGAATTGCCAGACAAGGACATCTGGTCTTGGACCGGCTATACATGGGAAGAAATGATGTTGGAGACACAAGATAAAATGGAACTCTTATCACTGATTGACATTCTGGTTGATGGCCGATACGATCGAACTAAGAGAAATCTCATGCTCCAGTTTCGAGGTTCGTCCAATCAACGAATTATCGATGTACAAAAATCCCTCAAAAGTGGGCAAGTAGTGATTTGGGACAAGCTTAATGACGGAAAAGAAAGCTATGAACAGGTGAAGAGAGAGTAACTTTCTTCTATAAAGAATAGTTAAATAAATGACCTATAAAAAAGAAAACAGTTTCATTGTAAAAAAACGAAAAAACAGCAACAAATCCCTTGCAATCGCAGGGGCTTTGTGTTATTCTATTATGGTGCTGTAAATTACAGCCTTAGCTTTGATGCAAGAGGTTGCGACACGCTCGGTTGCATTGCCACGCAACACCGCGTCGGTTTTCTTGTGGAGCTAGCCTATTATCTTAAATAGACGAAAAGGAGAAAAAGATGGCAAACAAAAAAATCCGTATCCGTTTGAAAGCTTACGAACACCGTACGCTTGACACAGCGGCTGCAAAAATCGTAGAATCAGCTACTCGTACAGGTGCACAAGTTGCGGGTCCAATCCCACTTCCAACTGAACGTAGCCTCTACACAATCATTCGTGCGACTCACAAATATAAAGACTCTCGCGAACAATTTGAAATGCGTACACACAAACGTTTGATCGATATCGTTAACCCAACTCAAAAAACAGTTGATGCTTTGATGAAATTGGATCTTCCAAGTGGTGTAAACGTAGAAATCAAACTTTAATCTAAAGCTTGATACCTTGAGCATAAAAAACGCTCGTTAAAAACTTTTTGAATAAAAAATATAGAAAAGGAACTATTTTCTCATGACAAAAGGAATCTTAGGGAAAAAAGTGGGAATGACTCAAATCTTCACTGAAGCTGGCGAATTGATCCCTGTAACAGTTATTGAAGCAACTCCAAACGTTGTTCTTCAAGTTAAAACTGTTGAAACAGACGGATACAACGCTATCCAAGTTGGTTTCGATGACAAACGCGAAGTATTGAGCAACAAACCTGCTAAAGGACATGTAGCGAAAGCTAACACGGCTCCTAAGCGCTTCATTCGTGAATTCAAAAACGTTGAAGGCTTGGAAGTTGGTACTGAAATTACAGTTGAAACATTCGCAGCTGGAGACGTTGTTGACGTAACTGGTACTTCTAAAGGTAAAGGTTTCCAAGGTGTTATCAAGCGCCACGGACAATCACGTGGACCAATGGCTCACGGTTCTCGTTACCACCGTCGTCCAGGTTCAATGGGACCTGTTGCACCTAACCGCGTATTCAAAGGTAAAAACCTTGCAGGACGTATGGGTGGTGACCGCGTAACAATTCAAAACCTTGAAGTTGTACAAGTTGTTCCAGAAAAGAACGTTATCCTTATCAAAGGTAACGTACCAGGTGCTAAGAAATCTCTTATCACTATCAAGTCAGCAGTTAAAGCTGGTAAATAATAAGGAAAGGGGAATACAGTCAAAATGGCAAATGTAACATTATTCGACCAAACTGGTAAACAAGCTGGCGAAGTTGTTCTTAACGATGCAATCTTTGGTATCGAACCAAACCAATCTGTTGTGTTTGATGTGATCATCAGCCAACGTGCTAGCCTTCGTCAAGGAACTCACGCAGTTAAAAACCGCTCAGCTGTTTCAGGTGGCGGACGCAAACCATGGCGTCAAAAAGGAACTGGACGTGCTCGTCAAGGTTCTATCCGCTCTCCACAATGGCGTGGTGGTGGAATCGTCTTCGGACCAACTCCACGTAGCTATGCGTACAAACTTCCTCAAAAAGTTCGTCGCCTTGCACTTAAATCTGTTTACTCAGAAAAAGTTGCTGAAAATAAATTTGTAGCCGTTGATTCTCTTGAATTTACAGCTCCAAAAACTGCTGAATTTGCAAAAGTTCTTGCAGCTTTGAGCATCGATTCTAAAGTCCTTGTTATTCTTGAAGAAGGAAACGAATTCGCAGCTCTCTCAGCTCGTAACCTTCCAAACGTGAAAGTTGCGACTGCTACAACTGCAAGTGTTCTTGACATCGCAAATAGTGACAAACTTCTTGTTACTCAAGCAGCTATCTCTAAAATCGAGGAGGTTCTTGCATAATGAATTTGTATGATGTTATCAAAAAACCTGTAATCACTGAAAGCTCAATGGCTCAACTTGAAGCAGGAAAATATGTATTTGAAGTTGACACTCGTGCACACAAACTTTTGATCAAGCAAGCTGTTGAAGCTGCTTTCGAAGGTGTTAAAGTTGCCAACGTTAACACAATCAACGTAAAACCAAAAGCTAAACGTGTTGGACGTTACACTGGTTTTACTAACAAAACTAAAAAAGCTATCATCACACTTACAGCTGATTCTAAAGCAATCGAGTTGTTTGCTGCTGAAGCTGAATAATCTAAGGAGGAAATATCGTGGGAATTCGTGTTTATAAACCAACAACAAACGGTCGCCGTAATATGACTTCTTTGGATTTCGCTGAAATCACAACAAGCACTCCTGAAAAATCATTGCTTGTTGCATTGAAGAGCAAGGCTGGTCGTAACAACAACGGTCGTATCACAGTTCGTCACCAAGGTGGTGGACACAAACGTTTCTACCGTTTGGTTGACTTCAAACGTAACAAAGACAACGTTGAAGCAGTTGTTAAAACAATCGAGTACGATCCAAACCGTTCTGCAAACATCGCTCTTGTACACTACACTGACGGTGTGAAAGCATACATCATCGCTCCAAAAGGTCTTGAAGTAGGTCAACGTATCGTTTCAGGTCTAGAAGCAGATATCAAAGTCGGAAATGCTCTTCCACTTGCTAACATCCCAGTTGGTACTTTGATCCACAACATCGAGTTGAAACCAGGTCGTGGTGGTGAATTGGTACGTGCTGCTGGAGCATCTGCTCAAGTATTGGGTTCTGAAGGTAAATACGTTCTTGTTCGTCTTCAATCAGGTGAAGTTCGTATGATTCTTGGAACTTGCCGTGCTACAGTTGGTGTTGTCGGAAACGAACAACATGGACTTGTAAATCTTGGTAAAGCAGGACGTAGCCGTTGGAAAGGTATCCGCCCAACAGTTCGTGGTTCTGTAATGAACCCTAACGATCACCCACACGGTGGTGGTGAAGGTAAAGCACCAGTTGGTCGTAAAGCACCATCTACTCCATGGGGCAAACCTGCTCTTGGTCTTAAAACTCGTAACAAGAAAGCGAAATCTGACAAACTTATCGTTCGTCGTCGCAACGAGAAATAATATTAAACTAGTCGCTTAAGTAACTAGTAAATCCGCCAGCTCGGTAGCGCTCTATGTGAGCGCAAGCCGCTGTGGTACAACATTTAAAGGAGAAAATATAAAAATGGGACGCAGTCTTAAAAAAGGACCTTTCGTCGATGAGCATTTGATGAAAAAAGTTGAAGCTCAAGCTAACGACGAAAAGAAAAAAGTTATTAAAACTTGGTCACGTCGTTCAACGATCTTCCCAAGTTTCATTGGTTACACTATTGCAGTTTATGACGGACGTAAACACGTACCTGTTTACATCCAAGAAGACATGGTAGGTCACAAACTTGGTGAATTTGCACCAACTCGTACTTACAAAGGTCATGCTGCAGACGACAAGAAAACACGTAGAAAATAAGGAGAACATAAATGGCAGAAATTACTTCAGCTAAAGCAATGGCTCGTACAGTACGTGTTTCACCTCGTAAATCACGTCTTGTTCTTGATAACATCCGTGGTAAAAGCGTAGCCGATGCAATCGCAATCTTGACATTCACTCCAAACAAAGCTGCTGAAATCATCTTGAAAGTTTTGAACTCAGCTGTAGCTAACGCTGAAAACAACTTTGGTTTGGATAAAGCTAACTTGGTAGTATCTGAAGCATTCGCAAACGAGGGACCAACTATGAAACGTTTCCGTCCACGTGCGAAAGGTTCAGCTTCACCAATCAACAAACGTACAGCTCACATCACTGTAGCTGTTGCAGAAAAATAAGGAGGTAAAATCGTGGGTCAAAAAGTACATCCAATTGGTATGCGTGTCGGCATCATCCGTGATTGGGATGCCAAATGGTATGCTGAAAAAGAATACGCGGATTACCTTCATGAAGATCTTGCAATCCGTAAATTCGTTCAAAAAGAACTTGCTGACGCAGCAGTTTCAACTATCGAAATCGAACGCGCAGTAAACAAAGTTAACGTTTCACTTCACACTGCTAAACCAGGTATGGTTATCGGTAAAGGTGGTGCTAACGTTGATGCACTCCGTGCAAAACTTAACAAATTGACTGGAAAACAAGTACACATCAACATCATCGAAATCAAACAACCTGATTTGGATGCTCACCTTGTAGGTGAAGGTATTGCTCGTCAATTGGAGCAACGTGTTGCTTTCCGTCGTGCACAAAAACAAGCAATCCAACGTGCAATGCGTGCTGGAGCTAAAGGAATCAAAACTCAAGTATCAGGTCGTTTGAACGGTGCAGATATCGCCCGTGCTGAAGGATACTCTGAAGGAACTGTTCCACTTCACACACTTCGTGCAGATATCGATTACGCTTGGGAAGAAGCAGATACTACATACGGTAAACTTGGTGTTAAAGTATGGATCTACCGTGGTGAAGTTCTTCCAGCTCGCAAAAACACTAAAGGAGGTAAATAACCAATGTTAGTACCTAAACGTGTTAAACACCGTCGTGAATTCCGTGGAAAAATGCGCGGTGAAGCAAAAGGTGGAAAAGAAGTAGCATTCGGTGAATACGGTCTTCAAGCTACAACTAGCCACTGGATCACTAACCGCCAAATCGAAGCTGCTCGTATCGCCATGACTCGTTACATGAAACGTGGTGGTAAAGTTTGGATTAAAATCTTCCCACACAAATCATACACTGCTAAAGCTATCGGTGTGCGTATGGGATCTGGTAAAGGGGCACCTGAAGGTTGGGTAGCACCGGTTAAACGTGGTAAAGTGATGTTCGAAATCGCTGGTGTATCTGAAGAGATCGCTCGCGAAGCACTTCGTCTTGCTAGCCACAAATTGCCAGTTAAATGTAAATTCGTAAAACGTGAAGCAGAATAAGGAGAAGGCATGAAACTTAATGAAGTAAAAGAATTTGTTAAAGAACTTCGTGGTCTTTCTCAAGAAGAACTCGCGAAGCGCGAAAACGAATTGAAAAAAGAATTGTTTGAACTTCGTTTCCAAGCTGCTACTGGTCAATTAGAACAAACAGCTCGCTTGAAAGAAGTTAAAAAACAAATCGCTCGTATCAAAACAGTTCAATCTGAAGCGAAATAATAGACTAGGGAAGGAGAAATTTCAATGGAACGCAATAATCGTAAAGTTCTTGTTGGACGTGTTGTATCTGACAAAATGGACAAGACAATCACAGTTGTAGTTGAAACAAAACGTAACCACCCAGTCTATGGTAAACGTATTAACTACTCTAAAAAATACAAAGCTCATGATGAAAACAATGTTGCCAAAGAAGGCGATATCGTACGCATCATGGAAACTCGCCCGCTTTCAGCTACAAAACGTTTCCGTCTTGTAGAAGTTGTTGAAGAAGCGGTCATCATCTAATCAAACCTGAAAGGAGAAAACTGAAATGATTCAAACAGAAACTCGTTTGAAAGTCGCAGACAACAGCGGTGCTCGCGAAATCTTGACTATCAAAGTTCTTGGTGGTTCAGGACGTAAATTTGCAAACATCGGTGATGTTATCGTGGCATCTGTAAAACAAGCTACTCCTGGTGGTGCGGTTAAAAAAGGTGACGTTGTTAAAGCAGTTATCGTTCGTACTAAATCAGGTGCTCGTCGTGCTGATGGTTCATACATCAAATTTGACGAAAACGCAGCAGTTATCATCCGTGAAGACAAAACTCCTCGCGGAACACGTATCTTTGGCCCAGTTGCACGTGAATTGCGTGAAGGTGGCTTCATGAAGATCGTGTCACTTGCTCCAGAAGTACTTTAATTTTTAGAAACAAACTAGTCCCCTGGATTTACCTCCAGGGTGCCCTTATGGGCGTAAGAAAAATCAAGGAGAAACCTAATGTTTGTAAAAAAAGGCGACAAAGTTCGCGTAATCGCTGGTAAAGATAAGGGAACAGAAGCTGTTGTCCTTACTGCCCTTCCAAAAGTAAACAAAGTTATCGTTGAAGGTGTTAACATCGTTAAGAAACACCAACGTCCAACTAACGATCTTCCTCAAGGTGGTATCATCGAGAAAGAAGCAGCTATCCACGTATCAAACGTTCAAGTTTTGGACAAAAATGGTGTAGCTGGTCGTGTTGGTTACAAATTTGTAGACGGTAAAAAAGTTCGCTACAACAAAAAATCAGGCGAAGTGCTTGATTAATCACGAAGGAAAGGAGAAGTATAATGGCAAATCGTTTAAAAGAAAAATATCTTAATGAAGTAGTTCCTGCTTTGACAGAACAATTCAACTACTCATCAGTGATGGCTGTGCCTAAAGTAGATAAGATCGTTTTGAACATGGGTGTTGGTGAAGCTGTATCAAACGCTAAAAGCCTTGAAAAAGCTGCTGAAGAATTGGCACTTATCTCAGGTCAAAAACCACTTATCACTAAAGCTAAAAAATCAATCGCCGGCTTCCGTCTTCGTGAAGGTGTTGCGATCGGTGCAAAAGTTACCCTTCGTGGTGAACGTATGTACGAATTCTTGGATAAATTGGTTTCAGTTTCACTTCCACGTGTACGTGACTTCCACGGTGTTCCAACAAAATCATTTGATGGACGCGGAAACTACACACTTGGTGTGAAAGAACAATTGATCTTCCCAGAAATCAACTTCGATGACGTTGACAAAACTCGTGGTCTTGACATCGTTATCGTAACAACTGCTAACACTGACGAAGAGTCACGTGCATTGCTTACAGGCCTTGGAATGCCTTTTGCAAAATAATATAGGAGGTAAATCTAATGGCTAAAAAATCAATGATTGCTAAGAACAAACGTCCAGCGAAGTTCTCTACTCAAGCTTATACTCGTTGTGAAAAATGTGGTCGTCCACATTCAGTTTACCGCAAATTTAAACTTTGCCGTGTTTGCTTCCGTGAATTAGCTTACAAAGGACAAATTCCTGGTGTAACAAAAGCATCTTGGTAATTCTAGCTTTCAATCCCGTCGTGATTCGTCGTTATCTGCTTTTGCCTAACTCAAGTTATGCCTGCAAGCAGATGCCTAGACTCACTTAGGAATTGAAACCTAGAAACATATTCTGAGCCTAGCTCAATCATTAACTAGCAAGTGCAACTTGCAAACTACTAGTAAGAGGAGAAAAACAAAATGGTTATGACTGACCCAATCGCAGACTTCCTAACTCGTATTCGTAACGCTAACCAAGCTAAACACGAAGTACTTGAAGTACCTGCATCAAACATCAAAAAAGGGATTGCTGAAATCCTTAAACGCGAAGGTTTTGTAAAAAACGTTGAAATTATCGAAGATGACAAACAAGGCATCATCCGTGTATTCCTTAAATACGGCCCAAACGGTGAAAAAGTTATCACTAACTTGAAACGTGTTTCTAAACCAGGACTTCGTGTCTACAAAAAACGTGAAGACCTTCCAAAAGTTCTTAACGGACTTGGAATTGCTATCCTTTCAACTTCTGAAGGTTTGCTTACTGATAAAGAAGCACGTCAAAAGAATGTTGGTGGAGAAGTTATCGCTTACGTTTGGTAATATTTAGCTCCCAATTTCTTTGTGACTCTTCGTTATCGTCTCTTGCCTAACCCAAAGTTATGCCTGCGAGACGATGCCTAGATTCACTTTGAAATTGAAACCTAAATGTTCCTTTAAATCGAGAAATCGATTTAGCCCCCGTGAAAACTGGCCGTTTAGGCCTGACAATCTAACAGGAGAAAATAAACATGTCACGTATTGGTAATAAAGTTATCGTGTTGCCTGCTGGTGTAGAAATCACTAACAATGACAACGTTGTAACTGTAAAAGGACCTAAAGGAGAACTTACTCGTGAGTTCTCAAAAGATATTGAAATCCGTGTGGAAGGTACTGAAGTAACTCTTCACCGTCCAAACGATTCAAAAGAAATGAAAACTATCCACGGAACTACTCGTGCCCTTTTGAACAACATGGTTGTTGGTGTATCAGAAGGATTCAAGAAAGAACTTGAAATGCGTGGGGTTGGTTACCGTGCACAACTTCAAGGATCTAAACTTGTTTTGGCTGTTGGTAAATCTCATCCAGACGAAGTTGAAGCTCCAGAAGGAATTACTTTTGAACTTCCAAACCCAACAACAATCGTTGTTAGCGGAATTTCAAAAGAAGTAGTTGGTCAAACAGCTGCTTACGTACGTAGCCTTCGTTCACCAGAACCATATAAAGGTAAAGGTATCCGTTACGTTGGTGAATTCGTTCGCCGTAAAGAAGGTAAAACAGGTAAATAATGTTGAGTGGTTGATTCTCAACCACCAACCTATTTTCCAACTTTGTGCATAGCACACGATTTAAAACTAAAGAGGTGAAAACTGTGATTTCAAAACCAGATAAAAACAAACTCCGCCAAAAACGCCACCGTCGCGTTCGCGGAAAACTCTCTGGAACTGCTGATCGCCCACGTTTGAACGTATTCCGTTCTAATACAGGCATCTACGCTCAAGTGATTGATGACGTAGCGGGTGTAACGCTCGCAAGTGCTTCAACTCTTGACAAAGAAGTTTCAAAAGGAACTAAAACTGAACAAGCCGTTGCTGTCGGTAAACTCGTTGCAGAACGTGCAAACGCTAAAGGTATTTCAGAAGTGGTGTTCGACCGCGGTGGATATCTATATCACGGACGTGTGAAAGCTTTGGCTGATGCAGCTCGTGAAAACGGATTGAAATTCTAATAGGAGGACACTAGAAAATGGCATTTAAAGACAATGCAGTTGAATTAGAAGAACGCGTAGTTGCTGTCAACCGTGTTACAAAAGTTGTTAAAGGTGGACGTCGTCTTCGTTTCGCAGCTCTTGTTGTTGTTGGTGACCACAACGGTCGCGTAGGATTTGGTACTGGTAAAGCTCAAGAAGTTCCAGAAGCAATCCGTAAAGCAGTAGATGATGCTAAGAAAAACTTGATCGAAGTTCCTATGGTTGGAACAACAATCCCACACGAAGTTCTTTCAGAATTCGGTGGAGCTAAAGTATTGTTGAAACCTGCTGTAGAAGGTTCTGGAGTTGCCGCTGGTGGTGCAGTTCGTGCCGTTGTGGAATTGGCAGGTGTGGCAGATATTACATCTAAATCACTTGGTTCTAACACTCCAATCAACATTGTTCGTGCAACTGTTGAAGGTTTGAAACAATTGAAACGCGCTGAAGAAGTTGCTGCCCTTCGTGGTATTTCAGTTTCTGATTTGGCATAAGAAAGGGGATAAAATGGCTCAAATTAAAATTACTTTGACTAAGTCTCCAATCGGACGCATTCCATCACAACGTAAAACTGTTGTAGCACTTGGACTTGGCAAATTGAACAGCTCTGTTATTAAAGAAGATAACGCTGCTATCCGTGGTATGATCACTGCAGTATCTCACTTGGTAACAGTTGAAGAAGTAAACTAATGAATTTTTAGGGGATGTGCACTATACCATCCCCTAAAACTAGATATAGTCATCTATGATGACGTCGTATAGGCGAGTTGATGGGGGAGACAACCTTTTCTCCCTTATCGGCGCTAGCATTTTACAAAAGAGGAGAAAATAAAAATGAAACTTCATGAATTGAAACCTGCAGAAGGTTCTCGTAAAGTACGTAACCGCGTTGGTCGTGGTACTTCATCAGGTAACGGTAAAACATCTGGTCGTGGTCAAAAAGGTCAAAAAGCTCGTAGCGGTGGCGGAGTTCGCCTTGGTTTTGAAGGTGGACAAACTCCATTGTTCCGTCGTCTTCCAAAACGTGGATTCACTAACATCAACGCTAAAGAATACGCAATTGTGAACCTTGACCAATTGAACGTCTTTGAAGATGGTGCTGAAGTTACTCCAGTTGTTCTTATCGAAGCAGGAATTGTTAAAGCTGAAAAATCAGGTATTAAAATTCTTGGTAACGGTGAGTTGACTAAGAAATTGACTGTGAAAGCAGCTAAATTCTCTAAATCAGCTGAAGAAGCTATCACTGCTAAAGGTGGTTCAGTAGAAGTCATCTAAGAGAGGTGACCTATGTTTTTTAAATTATTAAGAGAAGCTCTTAAAGTCAAGCAGGTTCGATCAAAAATTTTATTTACAATTTTTATCGTTTTGGTCTTTCGTATTGGAACTAGCATTACAGTTCCTGGTGTGAATGCCAATAGCTTGAATGCTTTAAGTGGATTATCCTTCTTAAACATGTTGAGCTTGGTCTCAGGGAATGCCATGAAAAACTTCTCAGTTTTTGCTCTTGGTGTTAGTCCCTACATTACGGCCTCTATCGTTGTCCAACTCTTGCAAATGGATATTTTACCAAAGTTTGTAGAGTGGGGTAAACAAGGGGAAGTAGGTCGAAGAAAATTAAATCAAGCTACTCGTTATATTGCTCTTGTTCTAGCCTTTGTGCAATCTATCGGGATTACAGCTGGTTTTAATACTTTGGCTGGAGCTCAATTGTTGAAAACAGCTCTTACTCCACAAGTCTTTATCATGATTGGTATCATCTTAACAGCTGGTAGTATGATTGTGACTTGGTTGGGAGAGCAAATTACAGATAAGGGATACGGAAATGGTGTTTCTATGATTATCTTTGCCGGGATTGTTGCCTCAATTCCAGAGATGATTCAGGGCATCTATGTGGACTACTTTGTGAACGTCCCAAGTAGCCGTATCAACTCATCTATCATTTTCGTAATCATTTTGATTATTACTGTATTGTTGATCATTTATTTTACAACTTATGTTCAACAAGCAGAATACAAAATTCCAATCCAATATACTAAGGTTGCACAAGGTGCTCCATCTAGCTCTTACCTTCCTTTGAAAGTAAACCCTGCTGGAGTTATCCCTGTTATCTTTGCAAGTTCGATTACTGCAGCGCCTGCGGCTATTCTTCAGTTTTTGAGCGCCACAGGTCATGATTGGGCTTGGGTAAGAACAGCACAAGAAATGCTGGCAACAACTTCACCAACTGGTATTGCTATGTATGCTTTATTGATTATTCTCTTTACATTCTTCTATACGTTTGTACAGATTAATCCTGAAAAAGCGGCAGAAAACTTACAAAAGAGCGGTGCTTATATCCATGGAGTTCGTCCTGGTAAAGGTACAGAAGAATATATGTCTAAACTTCTTCGTCGTCTTGCAACTGTTGGTTCTCTCTTCCTTGGTGTGATTTCTATTTTACCGATCGTGGCAAAAGATGTTTTCGGACTTTCAGAAGCAGTTGCTTTTGGAGGAACCAGTCTTTTGATCATTATCTCTACAGGTATTGAAGGAATCAAACAATTGGAAGGCTACCTATTGAAACGTAAGTATGTTGGTTTCATGGACAGAACAGAATAAAAGTAATTACTGAATCAGTAATTACTGAGGGAGTGGAGGTTTAACTCTAACATTTGTGAGAGTTTGGTCTCCCCTCTTCTATTTTGTTTTTAAATAGGGGTGAAAAGACTTTTTGCTTCTATTTAAAAATAAAATAAGGAGATCAAATCATGAATCTTTTGATTATGGGCTTACCTGGTGCAGGTAAGGGAACTCAAGCAGCAAAAATTGTAGAACAATTCCATGTTGCACATATCTCAACAGGTGATATGTTCCGCGCTGCTATGGCAAATCAAACTGAAATGGGTGTTCTTGCTAAGTCATACATTGACAAGGGTGAATTGGTTCCTGACGAAGTTACAAATGGGATCGTAAAAGAACGTCTTTCACAAGATGATATTAAAGAAACAGGATTCTTGTTGGATGGTTACCCACGTACAATCGAACAAGCTCACGCTTTGGACAAAACATTGGCTGAACTTGGCATTGAACTAGAAGGTGTTATCAATATTGAAGTGAACCCTGACAGCCTCTTGGAACGTTTGAGTGGCCGTATCATCCACCGCGTAACTGGAGAAACTTTCCACAAGGTCTTTAACCCACCAGTTGACTATAAAGAAGAAGATTACTACCAACGTGAAGATGATAAACCCGAGACAGTAAAACGTCGTTTGGATGTGAATATTGCTCAAGGAGAACCAATCATTGCTCACTACCGTGTCAAAGGTTTGGTTCATGACATCGAAGGTAATCAAGATATCAATGATGTCTTCTCAGATATCGAAAAAGTATTGACAAATTTGAAATAAAGCGTTTTTCACACTTGCAAAAATCCGCTACAAATGTTATACTAAAATAGTCTGACTTATAATTGTTGTCTCTGTGTCTAGAGGCATCGAATCGAAATTTATGGAGGTGCTTTTGCGTGGCAAAAGACGATGTGATTGAAGTTGAAGGCAAAGTAGTTGATACAATGCCGAATGCAATGTTTACGGTTGAACTTGAAAATGGACATCAGATTTTAGCAACAGTTTCTGGTAAAATTCGTAAAAACTATATTCGTATTTTAGCGGGAGATCGTGTTACTGTCGAAATGAGTCCATATGACTTGACACGTGGACGTATCACTTACCGCTTTAAATAATCGAAAAACTTGGAGGGATAAGAAATGAAAGTAAGACCATCGGTCAAACCAATTTGCGAATACTGTAAAGTTATTCGTCGTAATGGTCGTGTTATGGTAATTTGCCCAGCAAATCCAAAACACAAACAACGTCAAGGATAAGATAGAAAGGAGAAAACATGGCTCGTATTGCTGGAGTTGACATTCCAAATGACAAACGCGTAGTAATCTCATTGACTTATGTTTATGGTATCGGACTTGCAACATCTAAGAAAATTTTGGCTGCTGCTGGAATCTCAGAAGATGTTCGTGTACGTGATCTTACATCAGATCAAGAAGATGCTATCCGTCGTGAAGTGGATGCAATCAAAGTTGAAGGTGACCTTCGTCGTGAAGTAAACTTGAACATCAAACGTTTGATGGAAATCGGTTCATACCGTGGTATCCGTCACCGTCGTGGACTTCCTGTCCGTGGACAAAACACTAAAAACAACGCTCGCACTCGTAAAGGTAAAGCTGTTGCGATTGCTGGTAAGAAAAAATAATATAGGAGGTAAAAGTCTTGGCTAAACCAACACGTAAACGTCGTGTGAAAAAGAATATCGAATCTGGTATTGCTCATATTCACGCTACATTTAATAACACTATTGTTATGATTACTGATGTGCATGGTAATGCAATTGCTTGGTCATCAGCTGGTGCTCTTGGTTTTAAAGGTTCTCGTAAATCTACACCATTCGCTGCTCAAATGGCTTCTGAAGCTGCTGCTAAATCTGCACAAGAACACGGTCTTAAATCAGTTGAAGTTACTGTAAAAGGTCCAGGTTCTGGTCGTGAGTCAGCTATTCGTGCGCTTGCTGCCGCTGGTCTTGAAGTAACAGCAATTCGTGATGTGACTCCAGTGCCACACAATGGTGCTCGTCCTCCAAAACGTCGCCGTGTATAATCATCGCATTACACTGCTTTTCGTTTAAGAGGGAGTAACTAAATGATCGAGTTTGAAAAACCAAATATAACAAAAATTGATGAAAATAAAGATTATGGCAAGTTTGTAATCGAACCACTTGAACGTGGCTACGGTACAACTCTTGGTAACTCTCTTCGTCGTGTACTTCTAGCTTCTCTACCAGGAGCAGCTGTGACATCTATCAATATTGATGGTGTGTTACATGAGTTTGACACAGTTCCAGGTGTTCGTGAAGACGTGATGCAAATCATTCTGAACATTAAAGGAATTGCAGTGAAATCGTACGTTGAAGACGAAAAAATCATCGAACTAGATGTTGAAGGTCCTGCTGAAGTAACAGCTGGTGACATTTTGACAGATAGCGATATTGAAATTGTAAATCCAGATCATTATCTCTTTACAATCGGTGAAGGTTCTTCCTTAAAAGCGACTATGACTGTTAACAGTGGTCGTGGATATGTACCTGCTGATGAAAATAAAAAGGATAATGCACCAGTTGGAACACTTGCTGTAGATTCTATTTATACACCAGTTACAAAAGTCAACTATCAAGTGGAACCTGCTCGTGTAGGTAGCAATGATGGATTTGACAAATTAACCCTTGAAATCTTGACAAATGGAACAATTATTCCAGAAGATGCTTTAGGGCTTTCAGCACGTATTTTGACAGAACATCTTGATTTGTTTACAAATCTTACTGAGATTGCTAAGTCAACTGAAGTGATGAAAGAAGCTGATACTGAATCTGACGATCGTATTTTGGATCGTACGATTGAGGAACTGGATTTGTCTGTGCGTTCATACAACTGTTTGAAACGTGCCGGTATCAATACTGTGCATGATTTGACAGAAAAATCTGAAGCAGAGATGATGAAAGTAAGAAATCTTGGACGCAAGAGTTTGGAAGAAGTGAAACTCAAACTCATTGATTTGGGTCTTGGATTAAAAGATAAATAAAGGAGGAATACATGGCTTACCGTAAACTAGGACGCACTAGCTCACAACGTAAAGCAATGCTTCGCGATTTGACAACTGACCTTTTGATCAACGAATCAATCGTGACAACTGAAGCTCGTGCTAAAGAAATCCGTAAAACTGTTGAAAAAATGATTACTCTAGGTAAACGTGGTGATTTGCATGCACGTCGTCAAGCAGCTGCTTTCGTACGTAATGAAATCGCATCTGAAAACTATGATGAAGCAACTGATAAGTACACTTCTACTACAGCACTTCAAAAATTGTTCTCAGAAATTGCACCTCGTTATGCTGAACGTAACGGTGGATACACTCGTATCCTTAAAACTGAACCACGTCGTGGTGATGCAGCGCCAATGGCGATCATCGAATTAGTATAAAATCATCAATTTTGTTGAGTGTTATGATGATGGAGTCTTGTGCTCTTAGTCTAGCTCTGGTCTACCGCTAGGATTTCGGTCCTAGCGGGAACACTCATCATAAGTTGGGATAGTAGACGCTTGTTTACGAAATTGTTTTTTTCTTAAGAACAACTTCGTAAGCAGGCGTTTTTGAGTATTTTAGTTAGAATTATGCTATACTATTTGAAAAGAATCCTGTTTAATGTTCAGGTTTCCTATTAAAAGAAGAATTGGAGTTTGCTTATGAAAGCGATTATAACTGTTGTTGGTAAAGATAAATCTGGAATTGTTGCAGGTGTTTCTGGCAAAATTGCAGAATTAGGATTGAATATTGACGATATCTCTCAAACTGTTTTGGATGAATATTTTACGATGATGGCTGTCGTCTCAAGTGATGAAAAGCAGGATTTTACTTATCTGCGAAATGAGTTTGAAACTTTTGGGCAAACTTTGAATGTGAAAATCAATATTCAGAGTGCAGCGATTTTCGAAGCTATGTATAATATCTAGGAGGTTATCATGGATATTAGACAAGTTACTGAGACCATCGCCATGATTGAGGAGCAAAACTTCGATATCAGAACTATTACCATGGGGATTTCCCTTTTGGACTGTATCAATCCAGATATCAATCGTGCTGCGGAGAAAATTTATCAAAAGATTACGACCAAGGCAGCTAATTTAGTGGCTGTTGGCGATGAAATTGCGGCTGAGTTGGGGATTCCAATCGTTAATAAGCGTGTATCGGTGACTCCTATCTCTTTGATTGGGGCAGCGACAGATGCGACGGACTACGTTGTTCTGGCAAAAGCGCTTGATAAGGCTGCGAAAGAAATCGGTGTGGATTTTATCGGTGGCTTCTCTGCCTTGGTACAAAAGGGGTACCAAAAGGGAGATGAGATTCTCATCAATTCTATTCCTCGTGCTTTGGCTGAAACGGACAAGGTCTGCTCGTCAGTCAATATCGGCTCAACCAAGTCTGGTATCAATATGACGGCTGTCGCAGATATGGGACGAGTTATCAAGGAAACGGCTAATCTATCAGATATGGGGGCGGCCAAGTTGGTTGTATTCGCTAATGCTGTTGAGGACAATCCATTTATGGCGGGTGCCTTCCATGGTGTTGGGGAGGCAGATGTTATCATCAATGTCGGAGTTTCCGGTCCTGGTGTGGTGAAACGTGCCTTGGAAAAAGTTCGTGGAGAGAGTTTTGATGTAGTAGCCGAAACGGTCAAGAAAACTGCCTTTAAAATCACTCGTATTGGTCAATTGGTTGGTCAAATGGCCAGCGAGAGATTGGGTGTGGAGTTTGGTATTGTAGACTTGAGCTTGGCGCCAACCCCTGCGGTTGGAGACTCTGTGGCACGTGTCCTTGAGGAAATGGGACTAGAAACAGTTGGAACGCATGGAACGACGGCTGCCTTAGCTCTCTTGAATGACCAGGTTAAGAAGGGCGGAGTGATGGCCTGGAACCAAGTCGGTGGTTTGTCTGGTGCCTTTATCCCCGTCTCTGAGGATGAGGGGATGATTGCTGCAGTGCAAAATGGCTCTCTAAATTTAGAAAAACTAGAAGCCATGACGGCTATCTGTTCTGTCGGTTTGGATATGATTGCCATCCCAGAAGATACTCCTGCTGAAACCATTGCAGCTATGATTGCGGATGAGGCTGCAATTGGTGTCATTAACATGAAGACAACGGCTGTTCGTATCATTCCAAAAGGAAAAGAAGGAGATATGATTGAGTTTGGTGGCCTATTAGGAACTGCACCTGTTATGAAAGTCAATGGGGCTTCGTCTGTCGATTTCATTTCTCGTGGGGGACAAATCCCAGCACCAATTCATAGTTTTAAAAATTAAGAAAATAGGAGAAATTTTAAGTTCTATTTAAGGTTGGATGTGTATACTATAATCATTAAATAAAGACCTCCTAATATTATTTGAAACAGATAACACTGATTTAGTTTGAATTTGATTTTCATCTAATATCTTTATTTAATAGAACTCCTAAACTTTTTCATAATAATCTCCTGCAAAAGTCACCTGTCTGGGTGGCTTTTGTTTTATCATCCATGATATAATAGAAGCAAACGGAGGACGGAAAATGGTAAAAGTACGATTGTATTTGGTACGTCATGGCAAGACCATGTTTAACACGATTGGTCGCGCGCAAGGTTGGAGCGATACTCCTTTAACGGCTGAAGGTGAGCGAGGGATTCAAGAATTAGGAATCGGTTTGCGAGAATCTGGTCTACAGTTTGATCGCGCTTATTCCAGTGATTCTGGCCGCACCATTCAGACAATGGGAATTATTCTTGAAGAACTTGGTTTGCAGGGGAAAATCCCTTATCGCATGGACAAACGTATCAGAGAATGGTGTTTTGGTAGCTTTGACGGAGCTTATGATGGTGATCTTTTCATGGGCATTATTCCTCGTATCTTTAATGTGGATCATGTTCACCAATTGTCTTATGCTGAACTGGCTGAGGGGTTGGTAGAGGTCGATACAGCTGGTTGGGCTGAAGGCTGGGAAAAACTCAGTGGCCGAATCAAGGAAGGTTTTGAAGCGATTGCCAAAGAAATGGAAGAACAAGGTGGGGGCAATGCCCTTGTCGTCAGCCACGGAATGACCATTGGAACCATTGTTTATTTGATTAATGGCATGCATCCGCATGGTCTAGATAATGGTAGCGTGACGATCCTTGAATATGAGGACGGCCAGTTTAGCGTAGAAGTTGTCGGCGACCGTAGTTACCGAGAACTAGGACGTGAGAAGATGGAAGAAGCCTCTATTTAATCAGTCTAGACTTGCTTGTTATGAACTAGGGATTTGATAAGAATATCAAGATAAGAAAAAACAGCCGAGGGTAATCCTTTCGGCTGTTTTTGATGGGGGAAACTAAAGTGTAATGCTGTTGCTTTTAGAGATTTTCATAAACAAGAGCAAGGAACCTACTGTTAGAACAGTCAGGATAGTTGACAAGGCTGCGGCTACACCGTAATTCCCTCTTAGAACCTCTGTATAAATGGCTACAGTCATTGTTCTTGTTTTGACATTGTAGAGGAGGATAGAAGTAGAGAGTTCTGAAATCATTGTGACCCAAGATAGGATGGCTCCAGAAATAATACCAGATAGCATCATTGGAGTTGTAATCTTGGCAAAGGTATTGAGACGACTACTTCCTAAGCTTTCAGCGGCTTCTTCAATACTTGGTGCTATTTGTTGCAAGCTAGCAACAGATGAGCGAATAGTATAAGGTAATCTTCTGACAGATAGTGACATAATCAAGATGAAAGCTGTTCCTGTAATCATAAGAAATCCACTTCCAAATAGACCAGTATTGAAGGAAGAAATGAAGGCAATCCCTAGAACAGTTCCGGGTACAATATAAGGGACCATACTGAGGCTGTCAATTAAGTTTGTAAACAAATTCCGTTTTCTAACGGCTAGGTAGGAGATAAATGTTGCGAATAGGACAACTAGAACTAAGGCAATCAAAGGGATACGAATAGTATTGAAAATAGCAGATCCCATACGATTGAAAGCTACCTTGTAACTGTTTAGAGAATAACCTTTGACAAATACCATACCTGATGTTTTTAGGAAAGAAGTATAAATCAAGTAGACTTGAGGTAGAACAGAGAACAAGATAATTCCGTAGACTGTTGCATAAATGGCAGCCATTTTTCCTTTTGTAGTTTTTTTAGGCTCAATTGGATGGAGCGAATTCATGCTGAAACTGTAGCGGTTTGAGATGTATTTTTGGATAAGGAAGATTGCCAAGGCAATGATAATCGCCATAATTGCTAAAGCAGATGCAAAAGCAGAATTTCCTCCAACCTCGCTAATGAATTGGGTATAAATCAAGACCGGGAAAGTCCGATATCCTTCACCAATCAACATAGGCGTTCCAAAGTCTGAGAATGCTCTCATAAATACAAGTAGGGCAGCTGCTAGTAAGGTTGGAACTAGGAGAGGCAAAACAACCGTTACGATACGCTTAAATCCGAAGGAACCCATGCTTTCAGCAGCTTCAAGTAGAGAATTGTCAATACTTTTCATTGTCCCAGCAACGTATAGAAATACCAGTGGGAATAGTTGCAGTGTAAAGACAAGTACAATTCCTTTGAATCCATAAATATCAATAGCTGGAAGATGAAGAGTATTTGTTATGAATTTTGTGATGACCCCATTTCGTCCCAGCAAGAGAATCCAGGAGTAGGCTCCCACGAAAGGAGCTGACATGGAAGCAATGATAATCAATATTTGTAGAAATTTCTTTCCCTTGAAGTCATACATGGAAAAGAGATAAGCTAATAGGGTTCCTACAACTAAGGAAGTGACAGTAGCGGTAATGGAAACCTTGAAACTGTTGACAAGTGTCTCAGAGTAGTAGGCTTTACTAAAGAAAGTGACAAAATTAGCTAGTGAAAATTGTCCCTCATGTATGAGTGCTTGCTTGAGCACGGTAACGATAGGATAAACGAGAAAGACAAGATAGGTAAGAAAGATGAAGAAAGAGGAGGCTGTCCAAATATTTAGTTTTTTACGTTCCATGGTTGACTCCTTTTATCAGGTTTTGGGAACCATCTGCAGAAAAGACGTTTAATTTTTGAGTATTGATTCGTAGACGAATACGATCGCCTTTTTGTAGATCTTCTTCAAAAGTTGATTCTTCGCTAACTTGAATTTTTGAGGCAAATCCTGTCTCAATGAAATACTCCGTATTTAGTCCAAGATAGACGCTATCGCTAATAGTTCCTTCAATATCTCCAGATTCATCTTTGATAAACTCTTCAGGACGGATGCTTACATGAATAGCTTGTTCCTCAGACTGATCAAGGGCTGGCATTCGAAGGGCATAGCCATCTGAAAAGACGATATAAGCGCCGTCGCTCCGTTTTTCGAGATTGGCAGGGATAATATTTGTGCGTCCGATAAAGGTTGCTACAAACTCATTAGCTGGTTTATGATAGAGTTCTTTTGGTCGGCCGATTTGTTGGATGACTCCGTCTTTCATAACAGCAATTTGGTCTGAAATAGCCATGGCTTCTTCTTGGTCGTGGGTTACATAAACAGTTGTAATTCCCACTTCGTGTTGGATTTCTCGGATGGCTTGACGCATATCCAAGCGAAGTTTGGCATCCAGATTACTAAGTGGCTCGTCCATGAGGAGAACACTTGGATTAACCGCTAAGGCACGTGCCAAGGCGACACGTTGTTGTTGTCCACCACTGAGCTTATCGGGCTTCCGATCCGCATATTGAGCAATTTGCATGAGTTCAAGATACTTGTTGGTTTGTTGAATCAATTCTTCTTTTGGAACCTTCTTTTGCTTAAGACCAAAAGCAACATTGTCTCGGACAGTCAAATGCGGGAAAATAGCGTAGTTTTGGAAAACCATCCCGATATTGCGTTTGCTGGGTTCCATATTATTTATTTTTGTATCATCGAAGTAAAATTCTCCACCTTCGATACTGTTGAAACCTGCAATCATACGAAGAAGAGTCGTTTTTCCACATCCTGAAGGTCCAAGAAGGGTAAAGAGACTTCCTTTTGGAATTGTAATGTTCAAATTCTCAATAACAGGGATATCGTGGTAGATTTTTTTGGCGTTAATAATTTTGATCTCACTCATAGTGAACCTCTTTTACTGTTTAGATTGGATATCTGTAAAGACTTCGTTGTATTTCTTAACGATATCTGATTTATTCTTGATGACATAATCATAATCTTCAGTGAGTGTTTTGATTTTGTCAATTGGTTTCATATTTTCGCTTGTTTTGGCATTTTTACGAACAGGACGGTTAGTAGTGGTTGTACCAAGTGTATCTTGTACTTCTTGAGAGATAATAAAATCGATAAATTTCTTGGCATTTTCCATATTTTTAGCTTTTTTAACGATAGCAGCACTAGCAGGTAGGAAGACTGTTCCTTCTTTTGGATAGACTACCTTAATGTTAGCTCCGTCATTTAAGAGTTTAACTGCTGGATCTTCATAAGAGAGACCAACAGCCATTTCTCCGTCAGCGACTGCTTTATAGACACCAGATGAGCTTGAACCGATTTTACCATCAATAAGTGTGAAGAGATCTTTTACATAAGACCAAGCTTTATCGTCTTTGTAACCACCTTGAGCTTGTAGCATATTTGTTAATTGAGCAAAGGCGCTAGAAGAGTTTGCTGGGTCAGCAGTTGCAATTTTTCCTTTTAGTTCAGGTTTGAGAAGGTCGCTATATCCTTCGATGTTCATGCCTTTCGTTAAATCAGGATTGACGATTAAAACACTACCATCTAGTGTATAAGGAGTAGAGTAACCAGTTGTGTTTTGATATTCTTTGATAACATTATCATTTTCTTTTGAAGTATAGTTTTCAAAGAGTTCTCCGTGGGTAGCATATTGTGTATAAGAACCACCAAAGATGACATCGGCTACAGGAGCTTCTTTTTCTGACTCTAGTTTTTTGAAAAGTTCTCCAGTACCAGCTTGAATCAGTTCTACTTTGATACCATATTTTTCTTCAAAGGCAGGAATAGTTGCTCCGATTAAGCCCTCTGAGTTTGGTGAATAAACGACTAGCGAACCGCCGTCTCCTTTATCAGATGAACCGCCATCGGCAGATTCATTAGAAGAACAAGCAGCAAGACCCAAAAGAGCTAGTCCGCAAGCAGCATAATACATCCATTTCTTTTTCATGATGGATACCTCCGTTGTGTTATTTAAGTTTATTTTAAAATAATGTAAGCGTTTTTAAAACCGATAATTCTATTCTATTAGAGTAAAATTCTCTACAAAAACGGAAGTAATCTTTTTGATTTTATAGTAGGGTTTGACAGTTAATCATCGGAAAGTCAAATTTTATTTTTTAGATTGGATATCTGTAAAAATATCATTGTACTTTTTAAGAATAGTAGATTTATTTTTAATGACATAATCGGAATCTTCAGTGGCAATATTGATTTCTGTCATAGCCTTCATATTTTTATTGGTTTTAGCATTTTTACGAATGGGTCTGATTGTAGTTTCAGTTCCTAGCTTATCTTGGATTTCTTGAGAAAGGATGAAATCGATAAATTTCTTAGCGTTTTCCATGTGTTTGGCATTTTTGACGATACCCGCGTTACCAGGTAAAAAGACGGTACCTTCTTTTGGATAAATAACTTTTACATCAACTCCGTCGTTTAAGAGTTTTAAGGCAGGATCTTCATAGGTGAGTCCTACAGCCATTTCTCCATCGGCGACAGCTTTGTAAACATTTGAAGAGCTAGATGCAATTTTTCCATCTACTAGGGTAAATAGATTTTTCACATAGGTCCAAGCTTGTTCATTTTCGTATCCACCTTGGTCTACAAGCATGTTTGTTAGTTGTGCAAAGGCGCTAGATGCGTTACTTGGATCAGCAGTAGCAATTTTTCCTTTTAATTTAGGATTGAGTAGATCATTGTAGCCTTCAATTTTTATATCTTTTGTAAGGACTGAATTGGCAATGATGACACTGACATCAAGTGTATAAGGCGTATAGAATCCAGTTTTATTTTGATATTCAGGGATTATCTGGTCATTTTCTTGGGAAATATAAGGTTCAAAAAGATTTTCGTTAGAAGAGAAGAGGGCGTAGGAGCCTCCGAAAATGACATCAGCTACAGGGGATTCTTTTTCGGCCTCAGCTTTTTTGAACAATTCACCAGTGCTGGCTTGTACTAAGTCAACCTTGATACCATATTTTTCTTCGAAGGCTGGGATTGTTTCTTCGATAAGGTCTTCAGGGTTAGGCGAGTAGACAACCAAAGTGTTATCTGAATCTTTTTCAGAGCTAGTTTCCGCTTCTATAGGTGAAGAACATCCTGATAAAGAAAGGAATATCCAGCCACAAGAGAGAAAGAATAGTATTTTTTTCATAAGTATCTCCTTTTTTACGAACATTTTCTCTACCTAGATTGTTAATGTCTTTAAATTGTAGAGTCCTACAGAATATAATAAAAACCTTAAAGAAATCTAAAACGGGGAATAGGAAATGGGTGTCTCGAGCAAGGATGGGTACACTGTAACTGGGATTTCGATGGTAATCCTCTTCAAAGCACGTCGCTTTATCTGCAATCTCAAAGCTATGATTTGAGTAGTTAGCACTTTGATTTTCATTGAGTAAAAGTACAAAATAAAAAGATTGCCTGAGCTGAGCAATCCTTTTACATCAATGGTTTTTATCCATGAGTTTTAATTCTTTTGGAGAAATATGTAGATACTTTTTAAAAACTTTGGCAAAATATTTATAGTCTGAAAATCCAACTTGTTCAGAGATATCGCTTAAGGGAGAATTAGGGAATTCAGCCATTTTATCTATAGCTTGCTTGAGGCGGTAGCGTAAGATATATTCATTTAGCGTCATTGGGAAGTCTTCTTTGATAACCTTATATAGATAACTTTCGCTATACCCTAGATTCTCTGCAATGGTAGAAATGGTAAAGTGCATGCAGTAGTGTTGATGAACAAATTCAAGAATTTGCTGAATGATTTGGTTTTGTGTATCGACTTGTTGGATAGAGGTGAGTAAAGTTTGATATTCTTCTAAAAAAGGAGTTTCTTGATAAGTGCTAACTCGTAATCGCAAAACAATTTTTTGAAGACATTCTGTCAATTCCTTGGTATCAATTGGTTTGGATAGAAAATCAACTGCCCCATATTGCATGGCTTTTTTGGCATTTTGAAAATCGTTATAACCTGATAAGATAACTTTTTCATAGGAGAGAGTACGAGTGGCTTCGAACATCATGAAAGCATCCATAATTGGCATGGTGATGTCTGTTAAGACAATATGAGGTTCTTTTTCTTGGATGAGTTTCATTCCCTCTTGACCGTGACTGGCAGTTCCTACGACTTGGATACCTAAGGCAGCGTAGTCTACGGCAATCTCTAGCCATTTTCGAATGAGGTGTTCATCTTCTACGATGATGAGCTTAAACATGAGTTAGTCCTTTCGTTACAAATTTTACCCAAGTTTCTCCTTGGCGATTGACTCCTAAATCTAGCTGGACATCAGAAAAGAAATTGCTCAATCGTTTGTAGCTGTTAACGATACCATGCTGGGTATGTGGGCTTTCTAAAGAGTCTAAAATAGCGAGTCTCTCTTGTTTTGTGAGCCCTCCAGCATTATCCTTGACTAAAAAAGTTAGAGAATCTGCTTCCAAGGTAATTTGGATATCAATATGAAGATCAATACGGTATTGCATCCCATATTTTATAGCATTTTCTACTAGAGGAAGCAAGAAAAGTTTAGGAATAGGTTGATTATCGATAGTTTCTGGGCAGACAATATCATAGGAAAAGTGCTCGAAACGAATCTTATGAATAATAAGGTAATCCTCTATAATCTTTAAATCTTGGCAAATGGTTGTTTCTTTTTCTAAATCGGTGATACTGTAGCGAAGAATGCGCGTGAGATTTTGAATCAGGTCTTGTGTGAGAGCTGCATCCATTAAAGAAGTAATTTTAATTGTCTCAAGCGTATTGTAGAGAAAATGAGGATTGAACTGAGCTTCCAGCATTTTTCTTTCAAAAATCCACTTTTCTTTTTCGATGGTCAACATTTTCTGATGAAGTTGATCTAATTCATACAACATATTATTAATTTTTTCGGCCATAAATTCAAACTCATCACCTGTTTGTAGAGAAAGTCTTTTTTCTGCTTGTTTGGGAATTTCTTGAAGTTGGTAAACTAAGCTTTCAATAGGAACAGCGTTGTGTGTAGCAATCTTATGAGCAATTCGTCTTGCTTGCCAGAAGTAGAGGAAGAATATACATAAGGTGAGAATGGAGGCTAGGCCGAGTAAGCTAGGAATAGGAAAAAAGGATTGAAAAGTATAGATTGAAAAAATAGCACCGACTTTTTCTTTTTGAACAATAAGCGGTTCATTCTCATACCAGTGGGTACGAGAGTGTAGGAGTTTTTCATCAAATTTTTCAAGAGTGGAGCGAGTGAACTGGTTTGTATTGTTGGAAAACATATTTCCAAAGCTATCGGTAATGATGTATTTAGAATTTATCATTGGGAAACTTGAGATGAAATCATTCTCATTTACGAAAGCAATAGTATAGGCTTTAACTCGTTGGTTTTGAAGTAGTGGTTTGATAAAGAGTGTGTAGTGTTGCTTGTCTGAAGAGAGCGCAATTTTTTCTGTAACTTTATCTTGAGAAGGATTTTGGATGAGCAGTTTTAGATAGTAGGGTGATAAAATACTTTCTTGATGATTTCGATTAGTGCTAAATAGTAATTCACCTGTATCATTTAGGATAATGAGGTCAGAACTAAGTTTTAATTTAGCTTTTGTCTCGTAAAATAAGCTAAAGACTTCTCGCTCTGTGTGTTTGCCGTCCAAAAATCCAGGAATCATTTTATAGTTCATAGTGGTCAGGAGCTCATTATTTGCATCTTTCATCTCTTGAACTTGTTTGACAATCTGTCTCGTGTCTTTGGAGAGTTGTTGCTTTTGTAAAAAATAGGAAAAACCAAAAAGTAAAATGAGTAGTAAAAGAGAGGTCACAAAGGCTGCGATAGAGCTTCTATGGAGAATTTCTTTTTGGAGAGATTTTTTAAAGGAATGAGACATCCGCTACCTCCTTGGAAGGGTTTTCTGTTATAAGTATAGCAGTTTAAAAATTCTAGAGCAAGGTAAAATAGAAAAGGTTTGGCTAAAATTTTTTAGCTAAACCTTTTGAAAAGTTAAGTATGTATTATAGATGCTTGTTATCTGCAAATAGCTAGAGCATTTCAAGGAAATGAACTAGAAATAACAATTAATATGATGGTTCAGAAATACCTTTTGATAATCAATAAGATCTTCAGGATGAAGTGCGTTGACTCCATCCATTTCATATTTCCGATTTAATAAACGATATTTGTTTTCACCAAATTGATGAAAAGGGAGTAGTTGAACTTGGTCGATATTTAATGAGTTAAATAGAGTAGCGAATTCTTCTGCATCCTCTAAACTATTGTTAAAATCAGGGATAACTGGGATTCTTAAAACGATAGTTTTATGTTGAGAAAAAGCATAATGAATGTTTTTAATAATCATTTGATTAAAAACTCCAGTCACTTTTTTATGTTTTATAGAATTATAATGTTTTAGGTCTGTGTAGATAAAATCCACATATTGGATTAAATCAACAAATTTTTCATGATCAACAAAGGCAGTGGTTTCAATTGCAGTATGTATGTGATGCTCTTTGGCTGATTTTAAGATGGCTTTAGCAAATTCAAACTGAGCAAATATTTCACCCCCTGATAAAGTTAAACCTCCACCGGATTCTTCGTAAAATTCTTTATCTTTTAATACCTCTGTAATAATTTCTTCTACAGTTTTTTCTTCACCTACTAAAGTGAATTTTTCTCGTTGAGCATCTTTCATTTTTTCAGGTTTCATTCTTTGAGATTCAGGATTAGAACACCATGGACAGCGCAGAGGACATCCTTTTAAAAAAACAGTTGTACGAATACCCGGACCGTCATGAATTGAAAAGTGTTGAATATTAAAAATAATTCCTTTAGATATTTCCATAAGAGTTCCTCCTCTTTATAATTCTATCCTATCACAAAAACGAAAGAAAAACAATTACGAACGAAAGTTTAATTTGTTGTTTTTTGCTTTTTATTTTGGTAGAATAAAACGGAGGTGTAAAATGAAAAGATTGGAACAAATTATTAAATTAGTATCAGAATATGAAAAGATTGATGTTAATACATTATCGGAAAAATTAAATGTATCGAAAGTAACGATTAGAAAAGATTTAGATAAATTAGAGTCAAAAGGCTTATTACACAGAGAGCATGGATATGCTGTGTTAAATAGTGGAGATGACTTAAATGTACGCTTGTCAATTAATTATGAAATTAAGAGAAAAATTGTTCAAGAAGCAGTAAAATTGGTATCAGATAATGAAACAATAATGATAGAATCTGGTTCAACCTGTGCTTTACTTGCTGAGGAAATTTGCAAGCAAAAAAGAAATGTCACTATTGTAACAAATTCATTTTTTATAGCAAATTTTGTAAGAGGTTATGATTCATGTCGTGTTATTGTTCTTGGTGGAGAGTTTCAGAAAGATTCACAGGTTACCGTAGGACCTTTATTAAAAGAAATGATACAGACTTTTCATGTGCGTCAAGCTTTTGTTGGGACAGATGGCTACGATAAAGAGATGGGCTTTACAGGAAAAGATTTAATGCGCAGTGAGGTAGTTCAATATATTTCAGCAGCGTCGGATAAAGTCATTGTGCTAACTGACTCAAGTAAATTTGATAAAAGGGGTACAGTAAGAAGATTTGCTTTAAGTCAAGTCTATGAAGTAATAACAGACGAAAAACTTTCTAAACAAAATATAGCTACATTAGAAAATGCTGGGATAATGGTTAAGGTAGTTTCGTAAGAGGTTAAGTGTATGAATCAAGATAGGAATAAACTGCTCTCTAAAATTGCTTATCTGTATTATATTGAAAACTTAAATCAGTCACAAATAGCAGCAAAATTAGGAATTTATAGAACCTCTATTAGTAGAATGTTAACAGAAGCAAGGAATGCAGGAATTGTTAAAATTGAAATAGAGAATTTTGATACCAATATGTTTAAGTTGGAAAATTATGTAAAAGAAAAATATGGTCTGGAAAGTTTAGAAATTATTCCAAATGAATTTGATGACAATCCAACAATTTTATCTGAAAGAATTTCTCAAGTTGCAGCAGGTGTCCTTAGGAATTTAATTGATGATAATATGAAAATTGGCTTTTCTTGGGGAAAAAGTTTAAGTAATTTAGTAGATTTAATCCACAGCAAAAGTGTTCGAAATGTTCACTTCTATCCTCTAGCAGGTGGTCCTAGTCACATACACGCTAAACACCATGTGAATACACTGATTTATGAAATGTCTAGAAAATTTCATGGAGAGTGTACATTTATGAATGCAACAATTGTGCAAGAAAATAAATTGTTAGCGGATGGTATTTTGCAATCAAGATATTTTGAAGATTTGAAAAATAGTTGGAAAGATTTAGATATAGTTGTAGTTGGGATTGGTGATTTTAGTAATAAAGGAAAACATCAATGGTTAGACATGCTTACAGAGGATGACTTTAAAGAATTGACAAAAGTTAAAACTGTAGGGGAAATTTGTTGTCGATTCTTTGATTCAAAAGGTAAAGAAGTTTATGAGAACTTACAGGAAAGAACGATAGCAATCTCTTTGGAAGATTTAAAAAATATTCCTCAAAGTTTAGCTGTTGCTTATGGTGATACGAAAGTATCTGCGATTCTTTCTGTCTTGCGTGCTAATCTAGTAAATCATCTGATTACAGATAAAAATACAATTTTAAAAGTTTTAGAAGAAGATGGTGATTTTTCTTTTCGAAATACTTTATGCGAGTGAAAATGATAGACTGATATCAGTTTATCGTTTTTTCTTTTCAATTAATTGCACATTTGTGCTTATATAAATAAAAATAGTTTATTTGTTGTTTTTAGATTGACAAGTTTATTATGTAGTTGTATTCTATAGTTACAAAAGAAAATTTTAAAATTTCAAATGAAAAAGCTTTTTACATAGTGAAATGAGGAGGAATTTATGGAAATTATTGTTCCAGATCAAATTATCATGGGTTTAATTTTATATGCTGGCGATGCGAAACAACATATTTATAAAGCGTTAGATTATATAAAAAACGGTACATGTGAACGATGTGAAGAAGAAATCCAGTTAGCTGATGCAGCCTTATTAGAAGCCCATAATCTACAAACAAAATTCTTGGCACAGGAAGCGTCTGGTACAAAGACAGAAATAACAGCTCTCTTTGTTCATTCACAAGATCATCTCATGACTAGTATGACGGAGATTAATTTAATCAAAGAAATTATTAGTTTGAGAAAAGAACTTCACAAAAAATAATACTAGAGTATTAACATAGAGGAGGAAAATATAATGGTGAAGATTGGTTTGTTTTGTGCAGCAGGCTTTTCTACTGGTATGCTTGTAAATAATATGAAAATTGCAGCGCAATCTAGTGGAGTTGAGGCAGAAATAGAGGCATTTTCTCAGTCTAAATTAGCGGATTATGCCCCAAATCTAGATGTTGCACTGTTGGGGCCTCAAGTTGCTTATACATTAGATAAATCAAAAGAAATTTGTGATAAGTGTGATGTTCCGATAGCTGTTATTCCGATGATGGACTATGGTATGTTAGATGGGAAAAAAGTATTAGATTTGGCCCTATCTTTGATTAGTGGGTAAGAAAAGGAGGTTTATTATGGCAAAGATGGATGTTCAAAAAATCATTGCACCTATGATGAAGTTTGTGAATATGCGTGGTATTATAGCTCTAAAAGATGGTATGTTAGCAATTTTGCCATTGACAGTAGTTGGTAGTTTATTCTTGATTATGGGACAATTGCCATTTGAAGGATTAAACAAGAGCATTGCTAGTGTATTTGGAGCAAATTGGACAGAGCCGTTTATGCAAGTATATTCAGGAACTTTTGCGATTATGGGTCTAATTTCTTGTTTTTCAATTGCCTATTCTTATGCTAAGAATAGCGGAGTAGAGGCTTTGCCAGCTGGGGTTCTATCTGTATCTGCATTCTTTATTTTGCTAAGATCATCTTATATCCCTAAACAAGGTGAGGCAATTGGGGATGCTATTAGTAAAGTTTGGTTTGGAGGTCAAGGAATTATCGGTGCTATCATTATAGGTTTGGTAGTAGGAAGTATTTATACCTTCTTTATAAAGAGAAAAATTGTTATTAAGATGCCAGAACAAGTTCCACAAGCTATTGCGAAACAGTTTGAAGCAATGATTCCAGCATTTGTAATTTTCTTACTTTCTATGATTGTATATATTTTAGCGAGCTCATTGACTAATGGCGGAACATTCATAGAAATGATTTATTCTGCTATTCAAGTTCCATTGCAAGGTTTAACTGGATCTTTGTATGGTGCAATTGGAATTGCATTCTTTATATCATTTTTGTGGTGGTTTGGTGTTCATGGACAATCGGTAGTAAATGGAGTAGTGACAGCTCTGCTTTTATCTAATCTTGATGCTAATAAAGCTATGTTAGCCTCTGGGAATCTATCATTAGAAAATGGTGCACATATTGTTACTCAACAATTTTTAGATTCATTTTTAATTCTATCTGGTTCAGGGATTACGTTTGGTCTTGTAGTTGCCATGCTTTTTGCATCAAAATCTAAACAGTACCAAGCGTTAGGGAAAGTAGCAGCTTTTCCAGCAATATTTAACGTAAATGAGCCAGTTGTATTTGGATTTCCGATTGTCATGAATCCAGTTATGTTTGTACCTTTCATTCTTGTTCCTGTACTTGCAGCTGTTATAGTATATGGAGCTATTGCAACAGGTTTCATGCAGCCATTTTCAGGAGTTACATTACCTTGGAGCACCCCAGCTATTATATCAGGATTTATGGTTGGTGGATGGCAAGGAGTTATTACTCAGCTGGTGATATTAGCGATGTCTACATTAGTTTATTTCCCATTCTTTAAAGTACAGGATCGTTTAGCTTGTCAGAATGAAGCATGATAATTCTAAAAAAACATTTGTGTATTATCATTAAACACACACATTTGTGCTAAAAATTAGAGAGTTAAAGTTTTTCTAGTTAAAAGCTTGAAATTTTCTAAAAAACCAGGTATTATATTTTCGAAAGAAACAAAAATATTTTCGAAAGAAAGGTGCTTATTATGGTAAATAAAGAAGTAGCAAGAACGACAATTAAGACAGAATATTTTGGTAGCCTTACTGAAAGGATGAACAAATATCGAGAAGATGTTTTAAATAAAAAACCTTATATTGATGCTGAGAGAGCGGTTCTAGCAACACGCGCTTATGATCGATATAAGGAACAACCTAATGTCCTAAAACGCGCCTATATGCTGAAAGAAATTTTGGAAAATATGACTATCTATATCGAAGAAGAATCTATGATTGCGGGAAATCAAGCTTCTTCCAATAAAGATGCTCCTATTTTTCCAGAATATACGCTAGAATTTGTTCTCAATGAGTTGGATCTTTTTGAAAAGCGTGATGGAGATGTTTTCTATATTACTGAAGAAACAAAAGAACAACTTAGAAGTATTGCTCCGTTTTGGGAAAATAATAATTTACGTGCTAGAGCTGGTGCCTTGTTACCTGAAGAAGTGTCTGTTTATATGGAAACAGGATTCTTCGGTATGGAAGGTAAGATGAATTCTGGAGATGCTCACTTAGCAGTTAACTATCAGAAACTGTTGCAATTTGGTTTAAGAGGTTTTGAAGAGCGAGCTCGTAAAGCAAAAGCAGCTCTAGATTTAACAGATCCAGCAAGTATTGATAAATATCATTTTTACGACTCTATATTTATCGTAATCGATGCTATTAAAGTATATGCAAATCGCTTTGTTGATCTTGCTAAAAGTTTAGCCGAAAATGCAAATCCTAAACGTAAAAAAGAATTACTTGAGATTGCAGATATTTGCTCTCGAGTCCCATATGAACCGGCAACTACTTTTGCAGAAGCTATTCAATCAGTTTGGTTTATTCAATGTATTTTACAAATTGAATCTAATGGCCACTCTCTTTCATATGGCCGTTTTGATCAATATATGTATCCATATATGAAGGCTGATTTAGAAAGTGGTAAAGAAACAGAAGATAGCATTGTTGAACGTCTAACAAATCTTTGGATTAAGACAATTACAATTAATAAGGTTCGCAGTCAAGCACATACATTTTCTTCAGCAGGAAGTCCTTTATATCAAAATGTTACAATTGGTGGACAGACTCGAGATAAGAAGGATGCTGTTAACCCATTATCTTATTTGGTATTAAAATCAGTTGCACAAACCCATCTACCGCAACCTAATCTAACTGTACGTTACCATGCAGGTTTAGATGCTCGTTTCATGAATGAGTGTATTGAAGTGATGAAGCTTGGTTTTGGTATGCCTGCATTTAATAATGATGAGATTATTATTCCTTCTTTTATTGCAAAAGGAGTATTGGAAGATGATGCTTATGATTACAGTGCCATTGGATGTGTTGAAACGGCAGTTCCAGGGAAATGGGGCTATCGTTGCACAGGTATGAGTTATATGAACTTCCCTAAGGTTCTACTTATCACGATGAATGATGGAATTGATCCGGCTTCGGGTAAACGGTTTGCACCAAGCTTTGGTCATTTTAAGGATATGAAGAACTTTTCTGAATTAGAAAATGCTTGGGATAAAACACTAAGATATTTGACACGAATGAGTGTTATTGTTGAAAATTCTATTGATTTATCATTGGAACGAGAAGTTCCTGATATTCTATGTTCAGCATTGACTGATGATTGTATTGGTCGTGGGAAACATCTTAAAGAAGGTGGAGCAGTATATGACTATATATCAGGTTTGCAAGTTGGAATTGCAAATTTGTCGGATTCATTAGCTGCAATTAAAAAGTTGGTATTTGAGGAAGAACGTATAAGCCCAAGTCAACTTTGGCATGCACTAGAAACAGATTATGCTGGAGAAGAAGGTAAGGCTATTCAAGAAATGTTGATTAATGATGCGCCTAAGTACGGTAACGATGATGATTATGCTGATAAATTAGTTACGGCTGCTTATGACATTTATGTTGATGAAATTGCTAAATATCCTAATACACGTTATGGAAGAGGACCTATTGGAGGAATTCGTTATTCAGGAACCTCTTCTATCTCAGCCAACGTAGGACAGGGACGTGGAACATTAGCAACTCCAGATGGTCGCAATGCAGGTACACCGCTAGCAGAGGGTTGTTCACCATCACATAATATGGATCAACACGGTCCTACATCTGTTTTAAAATCTGTTTCAAAATTACCAACAGATGAAATTGTAGGTGGGGTTCTCTTAAATCAGAAAGTAAATCCTCAAACGTTAGCCAAAGAAGAAGATAAATTAAAACTAATTGCTTTGTTACGAACATTCTTTAATCGTTTACATGGGTACCATATTCAATATAATGTTGTTTCCAGAGAGACGTTGATCGACGCTCAGAAACATCCTGAAAAACACAGAGATTTAATTGTTCGTGTTGCAGGATACTCTGCATTCTTCAATGTTCTTTCTAAGGCAACCCAAGATGATATTATAGGACGTACTGAGCATACTTTGTAAAATAAAGAGGTTCTTTTTATGGAATTTATGCTTGACACATTAAATTTAGATGAGATTAAAAAATGGTCTGAAATTTTACCGCTAGCTGGGGTAACTTCAAATCCCACTATTGCCAAAAGAGAGGGTTCGATTAATTTTTTTGAACGAATCAAAGATGTAAGAGAATTGATTGGCTCTGCACCCTCTATTCATGTTCAGGTGATTTCTCAAGATTTTGAAGGTATCTTAAAAGATGCTCATGAAATTCGGAGACAAGCAGGAGATGATACATTTATCAAAGTACCTGTTACTCCAGCTGGATTACGTGCAATAAAGGTGCTAAAAAAAGAGGGTTACCATATCACTGCAACAGCTATTTATACAGTTATTCAGGGATTATTAGCTATCGAATCAGGAGCGGATTACCTAGCTCCATATTATAACAGAATGGAGAATCTGAACATTGATTCAAATTCTGTCATTCGTCAATTAGCTCTTGCTATTGATAGACAGAACTCTCCTAGTAAGATTTTAGCTGCATCCTTTAAAAATGTAGCACAAGTAAATAATGCTTTAGCTACAGGTGCGCATGCTGTTACAGCAGGAGCAGATGTTTTTGAATCAGCTTTTGCCATGCCATCTATCCAAAAGGCGGTTGATGATTTTTCTGACGATTGGTTTGTTATTCAAAATAGTCGTTCCGTTTAGATAGAGAGGGAATACATATGAGAATTTTTGCTAGCCCTTCGAGATATATTCAAGGGGAAAATGCCTTGTTTGAAAATGCCAAATCAATATTGGATTTGGGAAATCGTCCTATTCTATTATGTGATCAGTTGGTTTATGATATTGTTGGAAAACGATTTGAAGATTACCTACATAGGTATGGTTTCCATATTGTTCTAGCCCAGTTTAATGGTGAAGCTTCTGACAATGAAATCAATCGAGTTGTTGCCTTAGCTGAGAAAGAAAATTGTGATAGTATTATAGGTCTTGGTGGGGGAAAGACGATTGATAGCGCAAAAGCTATTGCAGATTTGATTGAAAAGCCTGTTATTATTGCTCCAACAATTGCATCGACAGACGCACCTGTATCTGCTTTATCTGTTATTTATACAGATGAAGGGGCATTTGATCATTATCTATTTTATTCTAAAAATCCAGATTTAGTTTTGGTTGATACAAAAGTTATTTCACAAGCTCCTAAGCGTTTATTAGCGTCTGGTATTGCAGATGGTTTAGCAACTTGGGTTGAGGCGCGTGCAGTTATGCAGGCAAATGGAAAAACTATGTTAGGACAACAACAAACGTTGGCTGGAGTTGCAATTGCGAAGAAATGTGAAGAAACGCTGTTCGCAGATGGTTTACAGGCTATGGCAGCTTGTGAAGCTAAAGTGGTGACACCAGCATTAGAAAATATTGTTGAAGCTAATACTTTATTGAGTGGACTAGGTTTTGAAAGTGGAGGATTAGCTGCGGCGCATGCAATTCATAATGGTTTTACTGCATTGACAGGTGACATTCATCATTTAACACATGGTGAAAAAGTAGCTTATGGAACCTTGGTACAACTTTTATTGGAAAATAGACCAAAAGAAGAACTTGATAAGTATATTGAGTTTTACAAAAAAATTGGTATGCCAACAACTCTAAAAGAAATGCATTTGGATCAAGTTGAATATGATGATTTAATAAAAGTTGGTAAACAAGCAACTATGGAGGGTGAGACAATCCATCAGATGCCGTTTAAGATTTCGCCTTCAGATGTTGCACAAGCCATTATAGCTGTAGATGCATATGTAAAT
Source organism: Streptococcus sp. CL6.35 (assembly GCF_049737915.1). Taxonomy (GTDB): domain Bacteria; phylum Bacillota; class Bacilli; order Lactobacillales; family Streptococcaceae; genus Streptococcus. The sequence goes on from NZ_JBKOTU010000002.1 coordinate 231,140, forward strand.
TCGCAATAAACAATAAGGACTACTGTTTTAAAAATGGTAGTCTTTTATTTATCCTCATATTGTATCCGATGCTCTTTATAAATCAGGAAGCAATACAAGTTGTCAGCTATTTATTGTGAATACATTAATTAGCATTCCAGTTTTATCTTCGGTCTAAAATAAGTATTTTGTGCTATATGAGATAAGATTATTGACTTACTCCTTGATTTACTGCATAACAATGGGATAAAAAGTGGGAGATAGAGCAATTCATAGTCATCAAAATTAATGAAGTACAGTATACAGTTTTTTCTTTTAACACATTTCAAATTTCCCCAAAAATGGTATAATAGTAACATCACAAAATTGGAGAGAGACCATGAGTTTTTACAATCATAAAGAAATTGAGCCTAAGTGGCAGGGCTACTGGGCAGAACATCATACATTTAAGACAGGGACAGATGCATCAAAACCGAAGTTTTATGCGCTTGATATGTTCCCTTATCCATCTGGAGCGGGTCTTCACGTAGGACACCCAGAAGGTTACACTGCAACCGATATCCTCAGCCGTTACAAACGTGCGCAAGGCTACAATGTCCTTCACCCAATGGGTTGGGATGCTTTTGGTTTGCCTGCAGAGCAATACGCTATGGATACTGGTAATGACCCAGCAGAATTTACAGCTGAGAACATTGCCAACTTCAAACGCCAAATCAATGCGCTTGGATTTTCTTATGACTGGGATCGTGAAGTCAATACAACAGATCCAAACTACTACAAGTGGACCCAATGGATTTTCACTAAGCTTTACGAAAAAGGCTTGGCCTATGAAGCGGAAGTGCCAGTAAACTGGGTTGAGGAATTGGGAACAGCCATCGCCAACGAAGAGGTTCTTCCTGACGGAACTTCTGAGCGTGGAGGCTATCCAGTTGTCCGCAAGCCAATGCGCCAATGGATGCTCAAAATCACGGCTTACGCAGAGCGCTTGCTCAATGATTTAGATGAACTAGATTGGCCGGAGTCTATCAAGGACATGCAACGCAACTGGATTGGGAAATCAACTGGTGCTAATGTAACTTTCAAAGTAAAAGGAGCAGAAAAGGAATTTACAGTCTTTACTACTCGTCCGGACACCCTTTTCGGTGCGACCTTCACTGTTTTGGCGCCTGAGCATGAACTAGTAGATGCTATCACAAGTCCTGAACAAGCTGAGGCTGTAGCTGACTACAAACACCAAGCCAGCCTCAAGTCAGACTTGGCTCGTACAGACCTTGCCAAGGAAAAAACAGGTGTATGGACTGGTGCTTATGCTATCAACCCTGTCAATGGCAAGGAAATTCCAATCTGGATTGCGGACTATGTTCTTGCTAGTTATGGAACAGGTGCTGTCATGGCTGTTCCTGCCCATGACCAGCGTGACTGGGAATTTGCCAACCAATTTGACCTTCCAATCGTAGAAGTACTTGAAGGTGGAAACGTAGCAGAAGCTGCCTACACAGAAGATGGACCTCATGTCAATTCAGACTTCCTAGATGGATTGAACAAAGAAGACGCTATTGCTAAGATTGTGGCTTGGTTGGAAGAAAAAGGCTGTGGACAAGAGAAGGTTACTTACCGTCTCCGCGACTGGCTCTTTAGCCGCCAACGTTATTGGGGTGAGCCGATTCCAATCATTCATTGGGAAGACGGAACTTCAACAGCTGTCCCTGAAAGTGAATTGCCACTTGTCTTGCCTGTAACCAAGGATATCCGTCCTTCAGGTACTGGTGAAAGTCCACTAGCTAACTTGACAGACTGGCTTGAAGTGACGCGTGAAGATGGTGTCAAAGGTCGTCGTGAAACCAACACTATGCCACAATGGGCAGGTTCAAGCTGGTACTACCTCCGCTATATTGACCCACACAATACTGAGAAATTGGCTGATGAGGACCTCCTCAAACAATGGTTGCCAGTAGATATCTACGTTGGTGGTGCGGAACATGCTGTACTTCACTTGCTTTATGCTCGTTTCTGGCACAAATTCCTCTACGACCTTGGTGTTGTTCCAACTAAGGAACCATTCCAAAAACTATTTAACCAAGGAATGATTTTGGGAACAAGCTACCGTGACCACCGTGGCGCTCTTGTGGCAACCGATAAGGTTGAAAAACGTGACGGTTCTTTCTTCCATGTAGAAACAGGGGAAGAGTTGGAGCAAGCACCAGCCAAGATGTCTAAATCGCTCAGGAACGTTGTCAACCCAGACGACGTGGTGGAGCAATACGGTGCCGATACCCTTCGTGTTTATGAAATGTTCATGGGACCACTTGATGCTTCAATCGCTTGGTCAGAAGAAGGTCTGGAAGGAAGTCGTAAGTTCCTTGACCGTGTTTACCGTTTTATTACAAGTAAAGAAATCCTTGCGGAAAACAATGGCGCTCTTGACAAGGTTTATAACGAAACAGTCAAAGCTGTCACAGAACAAATCGAATCATTGAAATTCAACACAGCTATTGCCCAACTTATGGTCTTTGTCAACGCGGCTAACAAGGAAGACAAGCTTTATGTTGACTATGCCAAAGGATTTATCCAATTGATTGCTCCATTTGCTCCTCACTTGGCAGAAGAACTTTGGCAAACTGTTGCAACAACAGGTGAGTCAATCTCTTACGTGGCTTGGCCAACTTGGGACGAAAGTAAATTGGTTGAAGATGAAATTGAAATTGTCGTCCAAATCAAAGGTAAAGTACGTGCCAAACTCATGGTCGCTAAAGACCTATCACGCGAAGAATTGCAAGAAATTGCTTTCGCTGACGAAAAAGTCAAAGTAGAGATTGACGGTAAGGAAATCGTGAAAGTGATTAGTGTACCAAATAAATTGGTTAATATTGTTGTGAAATAACCAATTTATTTGCTGATTTCCAACCTCAAACAGTTTCCCAAACTGTTTGAGCCAACTAAACTCGTTAATATCGTTGTGAAATAAGATAGGAATCCTTCAGAGTAGAATCTGGAGGATTTTTTATTTGACAGGAAGTTTCTGTTTTGTTAATATGATTAACAAAGGAAAGAGAGATTATGGATAAAAAAGAATTTATTGCATTTAATAATCGATTCAATAGATTTATTTTAGCGTTTGACCAGTTAAAAAAAAATCAACATAAAAGTGGTGTTGACAAATCCATTACGTTGAATGATGTACATTTGATTGTTGCGATTGGGAAAAATCAGCCCTTAAATCTAGTAAAATTATCTGAATTATTAGAAGTTTCAAGAAGTGCAATAACTCAAAGTGTTAGGAGATTGATTCAAAAAAATTTAGTTGTTTTTGATTTTGACCCGAATAATGGGAAAAATAAATATTTGAGATTATCTGAAAAAGGCATCGAAATTTTTAAAATCCATAAGGAGCAACAAGAATATATTGAAAAATCAATCTTTTCAGTTTTAAACAACTATAGCGAGGTGGAACTTAAAACAGTTGTGAAATTGATGGATGATATTGAAAAGGTGTGGGGAGAATTACCGTGGTAAAAGTCACGGTAAATTTCAAATATAATTGTTAAGCAAATTAACAAAAAGGAGAAGATATGACTGTAAACATAGAACTGATTTCACAAACAGATTTAGCGGATGAATCTTTTTATATTGCTATTAATGGTTTAGAACCAAGGGCAATGTATTGTGTAGAAATGTACCTGTCTGATTATTACTGTATAAATGCTCCCTTGCTTTTAGATCATGATGTTATATGGAAATCAACCGCAATTTTTTTATCTGATCAGGACGGTATGATTGATACCTCTCAGACAGCATCTGTTTCGGGATCTTATAAAGGAGTTTCAGAAATGGGATTATTCTTTAATGCGAAACCGTTGAAGAATAGGAAAAGGAGATTACCGAGTTCTCTTGATAGAATTCCATTACGAGATTGTTTTGGTGTTGAAATTAAAATCAAGCTGGGGAAAGATGTGGTCGCGGAGCAAAGTTTCGTAAGGCGTTATATGAATCTAGGAGTAAGATATCAAGATATCTATGACAAGCATTTTCAAGGTCGATTATTCTATGATGAAAAGTTAAGAAGGGCGCCAGCCGTGATTATTGTTAGCGGTAGTGAGGGAAGAATTGAAAAAGCTCAGAATATTGCCCAACTTTTATCTTCTAGAGGCTATATTTGTCTTGCAATAGCTTATTTTGGTTTAGAGGGATTACCCCAAAATTTAGAGCGAATTCCAATAGAATGTCTGGAGGAAGCGAAAGATTTTCTATATCATCATCCTCAAGTTGATAATACAAAAATAGGAATATATGGTCGCTCTAAAGGAGCAGAGCTTGTTCTGGCTGGACAAAGTATTTTGGATGATGTGCAATGTTTAGTACTCAATTCTCCCTCAAATGTAATATTTGAGGGAATAAAGGGAAAACTCAATTCTAATTCATCTTCTTGGACATATTTACAAAAGGAACTTCCTTATCAAAAATTTCAGTTAGGAGATTATTTGTTAAACAAGTTTTTTGGAAAACATATTCCTGAAGATAGTAGGGCTCAGATTGATGTGAGTAAAATTTCCTCCCCTTTATTATTACTAGGAAGCGATGTTGATGAAATATGGAATGCATCATCCGCGATAGATGATATCATTTCACATTATAAAGGGGAATCCATTTTGTTTAAAAAATACCATGAAACAGGGCATATGTTGACGGTTGCTTATCAACCGAATCATCGTTATCGAAAAGATTGGCGCTTATTAATGAAAGAAAGTGTAGACTCTTGGTTTGCTACGATAAATTATTTTGATACACATCTGAAGAATTTGTAGATAGTGCTGAACCGTACTATAATAGTCCCAACTAAGATAAAAACACAGTTCTGGTTGGTAGTTCAGTCTACAAAAGCAATTGTTCAAACAAGAGAAATTTGAACTCAAACAGTAAAAACGTATAGAGAAGTACAAGAGTTACTAGTGACTTTCTCTTTCATAAAATAGAACAGCTCTTCTTGGATAAAAAGAGCTGTTTTTTACTTGTATTGAAAATTCTTTCCATGTATTATTTCCTAATAGATCTACTTGTCGTCAAAAATTTTGCTAATGGAAGTTTCAAATTTAGGGCAATACTTACTTGCCTCCAATTCAATCATATCATATTCAGCAATTTCATCTTGATAGAAGGGATTGTGTGTCATGATTTCTAGTTAATTTTTTATTGTTTGATTTGGCGAGAATAATACTACCGATTCTTGAATTTTTCGTCCAGATGCGGTAAAACATCTCTTTTATAGCACATATTTAAAAATATAATGTGTTCTTGTAAGTGTTTTTAAGCTTCATTTAGCAATTCGGTAGGAGAAAAATGGCTGTAGCCTTCTCTACTTTAACTTAACCCTAATCATCTCACCACTTAACATCTCATTTTAACCACTTATCTCAAAAGTCGATTTTTCTTTCATACTTTTTGTTAAACTGATAAGGTAAAGAGGAGGAAATAAATATGATTTTACAAGCTAAACATTTGACTAAACGTTACGGCGATCATATGGCTGTTGACGATATTCAGTTAGAGTTTGAAAAAGGGAGTTTTAATGCTATTTTGGGTCCAAATGGTGCAGGAAAATCAACCACCATTTCCATGTTAATCGGTTTGAAAAAGCCTACAAAAGGTCAGATTCGATATGCGCCAAATACGAAAATAGGAGTTGTTTTTCAAGCTAGTGTACTGGATGAGATGTTGACGGTTAGAGAAAATCTTACGATTCGTGCTCAACAGTATAAGGAGATTGTAGCAAGTCGTGTGGATGATTTGATCCATCAACTGGGTTTGACTGCTTTCCAGAAGCAACTATATGGGACTTTGTCAGGTGGGCAAAAACGTAGGGTTGATATTGCGCGTGCTCTTCTTTCACAGCCAGATATTCTTTTCTTAGATGAACCAACGACAGGTCTAGATATTCAGACTCGCAAAGCTATTTGGGATTTACTGTCTCGACTACAAAAGGATGAAGGGCTGACTATTATCTTAACGACTCATTATCTGGATGAAGCGGATGAAGCGGATCGAATCTATATCGTTGATCATGGGAAAGTGATTGCGCAAGGTTCTGCGATGGTTATTAAAAGTCAGTATGCATCTAATATTCTAAAAATTCGTTTTAAAGAAATGAAGGATTTAGAAAAGTTGCTACAGACTGGAATGACAGTAAAGGAAGAAAATGAGTTGGAATATCTTTTTTATCCAAGGACATCACTGGAAGCTATTGAATATTTGGCAAAAGTACGAGAAGAAATTGATTCTTTTGAGTTTCGTCCAGGTACCATGGATGATGCCTTTATTGCACTTACAGGAAGAGAGGTTCGCTAATGCTAGCTTTATTGAAACGGAATTTTATCTTATATTTTCGTAATCGTTCAGGAGTATTTTTCTCATTATTGGGGGCATTGATTTCCTTCCTCCTTTATATCATTTTTTTGCAGAAGAACTTGACGGATGCTTGGTCCCAACTCCCTGATAATACGAACCTTTTAAATAACTGGCTGATGGGTGGGACCTTGGCTGTGACTGGGATTACAACCAGTTTTACGGCTCTTACACAAATGGTACAGGATCGTGAAAATCAAGTGGATCAAGATTTCTTCTTGACAGATTTAGGTATCTGGGGTTTACAGGTGTCCTATCTAATCAGTAGTATTGCCATTTCTTTTGTCATGCAGGTGTTTATGTTTGCTGTTATGGGACTTTATTTTAAAGAAAGTCCAGTTATCAGTCATTTATCGGAAATTACTTTGATTATGCTGTTAAGCAGTCTGCTTTCAAGTTTGGTAAATGTTCTCTTGATTTACCGTTTTCAATCTGTAGATAGCCTTGGTAAACTAGCAACGATAGTGGGAACTGCTTCTGGATTTTTAGTAGGAACTTATGTCCCTATTGGAGTTTTACCTGATTTTGCACAGATTATCATGAAGTGTACCCCTGCAACTTATATGGCTTCTCTCTATCGACAAGTCTTGATGAAAGAGTGGTTAGAGACCGCATTTTCAGGAAATAACAGTCTGTTACAGGAATTTCAAGAAAAAATGGGAATCCAAATCAACTGGCAAGAACTATTGACAAAGGAAGAAACATACTTTATAGTAGTTATTATCAGTCTCGTCGCTATTCTTCTTTGGCTTTTATTTGTTAAAGTGTCTAGCAAGAGAAAATAAAGATGTATTGGAGAGAAAATGAAGATTCGTTTTGAAATGAAGACAGAGTTTTCAGAAAAAGACCCACACATTTTAATTCAGGCGGCTCAGTTAACCGACCAAGCAAGAGAGGTCATGGAGTATTTAGAACAATTTTCAACGACCAATCAGGTGGTCATTCCTATTCGAACGGATGATCATCTGGTTATGGTGAAAATTGAGGATCTTATTCTAGCAGATATCGATAAGAATTTGTTGACCATTTATACGGTAGATGGGATTTATAAAACTAAGGAAACATTGACAAACTTTCAGAATCGAATTAATCGGCGTAACTTTATACAGATATCACGTCATTCAATTATAAACATTGACCATCTAGAGTCATTATCGGATAGCTTTTCAGGGAACATGATGGCTAAAATGACTCGGGGTCTCAAATCGAGTGTGAGTCGGAAATACGTTAAGTCCTTAATGGATTATCTAGGTTTATAGGAGAAAATCATGAAGCGATTGATTGCTTATTTTGTATCGGGAATGCGTACGGCCTCCTTTGTTTATTTGAGTTTGGTGTTATTGGCTCAGTTTTATTCAGGTATTACCTATCCCGCACCAACGACAAAAAATATTCTAGCTTTGTTTTTGATGAGTGGAATTATGGGGGTATTGACCTTAATCCTTGAAAAGCTAGAGTTTCTTGCTTATAGTATGCGTGTGGGAGTTCATTTATTAGCGACAGCTACTATTCTAGTATTGACCTACCTATTTTTTGGCTGGGGTTCAGCATTGTTGAGTCCCTTGCTTTGGTTCTTTTTCTTGTTGATTTATGGACTGATATGGTTGTACCAGATCTGGCAAACTCACAAGCTCGCCCAACGAATTAATCAAGCCTTAGAAGATAAAAGAAAGAAAACGAATCACTAATGTAGTGTTGAGGATGAGGTTTGAAGAGAGTGCTAGTTTCCATTTAGAGTAATTTATGATATAGTATTTTCAGTATAAAAATAAGGAGAAAGCTATGCCAGTAAATGAATATGGTCAGATGATTGGTGAGTCAATGGAAGGTTATACACCCGGTGCACTGCCTTCTATTGATTTCTTAGAAGGGCGTTATGCTAGGGTAGAGGCTCTTTCGGTGGAAAAGCATGTAGAGGATTTATTAGCTGTTTATGGCCCTGATACGCCTCGGGAGATGTGGACTTACCTCTTTCAGGAGCCAGTAGCAGACATGGAGGAACTGGTCAGCCTTTTAAATCAGATGTTGGCTCGTAAGGACCGTTTTTACTATGCAATTATAGATAGGTCAACTGGTAAGGCTTTGGGAACTTTTTCTCTCATGCGCATTGATCAGAATAACCGAGTGATAGAAGTGGGGGCGGTCACTTTTTCTCCAGAGCTCAGGGGAACACGGATAGGAACTGAAGCCCAGTATCTCCTCGCTCACTATGTTTTTGAAGAACTCCACTATCGTCGCTATGAGTGGAAATGTGATTCTCTTAATTTGCCATCCAGACGAGCTGCGGAGCGTTTGGGATTTATTTATGAAGGAACCTTCCGTCAGGCAGTGGTTTATAAGGAGCGTACGAGGGATACGGATTGGTTGTCTATGATTGATAAGGACTGGCCCAAAGTCAAATCTCGTTTGATAGCATGGCTGACTCCTGAAAACTTTGATAAAAATGGACAGCAGTACAAGAGCTTGAGAGAGCTTTAATAGGTGTTGAGATGATTACTATTAAAAAGCAAGAAATTGTCAAGCTAGAGGATGTCTTGCATCTCTATCAGGCTGTCGGTTGGACAAATTATACCCATCAACCAGAGATGCTGGAGCAGGCCTTATCTCATTCATTAGTGATTTATGTGGCGCTTGATGGCGATGCTGTGGTGGGCTTGATTCGTTTGGTTGGAGATGGATTCTCATCAATACTGGTTCAGGATTTAATCGTTTTACCTATCTATCAGCGTCAAGGGATAGGCAGTGCTTTGATGAAAGAGGCTTTAGAGGATTACAAAGATGCCTATCAAGTCCAGCTGGTGACAGAACAGACAGAAAGAACCTTGGAATTCTATCGTTCTATGGGCTTTGAAATCTTATCCACCTATAATTGTATAGGTATGACTTGGGTGAATCGTAAAAAATAACAAAACTTGTTTTTTCTTAAGCAAAGTTTAAGGCTGGTCTAGTATTATATAGTCATTAAATAAAGACCTCCTAACTTTATTTAATGAAATCCTAAAACTTTTTTCATCATAATCTCCTAATGAAGTCACCCAATCAGGTGGCTTTTTTGTAGGGTGAGGTGATGCTGATAGAAATTTTTTTAAAAATGGTAGAATTTGAGAAAAGTTAAGCTAGTTTTAAGTTTCGTCTTGTATCATATAGTTATTAAATAAAGACCTCCTAACTTTATTTAATAAAATCCTAAACTTTTCTTTTTCATAATAATCTCCCTTAACTCCACCCAATCAGGTGGAGTTTTTTGGCTCTATTTCAGGCTTTTGGGGACTATTCTAAAAATCATTTTTCGATATTTTTCTGATTTTGGTCGGGGAATTGGCGGGAATCTTTTTAGCGAATATGACTAAGAAATAGGTCTGTTGCTATTTAAGTGAATTCAACCTTAATTTGATTGTAGGTGACTGTTAATTGAAGGACTGGAACTGCTGTAATAATGATTTTGCTTGTCCAGTAGTGGCGTATTAAATGAGGAGTGACATGTAAGATTGTCTCTTCGTTTACTAAATCAAAATTTCTATGAAATTGATAGAATCCCTAACTTTCTCTTAAACTTGAAAGTCTTGTTGTAAAGCGGTTAAAGCTTGAGAAGCTGAGAATGTAAAGTTTTGACAAATTTTGTCAACTGTGGGATAATAAAAGGGAATTAAGTATTGTGTCTATATCATAGGCTAGAAAAGACCCCAAGCTCACGTCCAAATAAGCTTGGGGTCTTTTTGACACTATTTGTTCTTGTTTATCCATTTATCGACTAAGCGAAGAACGACACCGACCACAATTGGTCCGATGATAGTTTTAAGTATTGTATCCATCATGGGCTAATTCACCTCCTCTAGCAGGCGGTGTAGAAGTGCCGAACAATATTATACCATAAAAGAGAAATTGGGCAAAAACTCAATTTCAGGAGAAAATGAAGTAAATCTTTCCACAATAAAACGCATAGTATCAAGGTTTTCAACACTGATATTATGCGTTTTTTGATTTTAAAGACTTTTTTCTCAGACTTATGATTGGTTTTGTCAGTTTTCTTATTTTCGTGGAGGGTTATGGAATTTATCTGTTCTTTACTGAATCCAACCTTTATGTAGAAGATTTATCCCAGAATGGATTATTTGGTTTTGTGACTTTCTTTATCATCTTTAATTTAGTTTTACTGGCTTTAGCATGCTGGGCAGGATACAAGTGGAAGAGGGGATATTAACAAAAGTGGAGAAAACTACATTAGTTCCTCTCCACTTTTATGTTTCTAGCTAATTGGTAATTATAACTTATTACGATCGAAGTCACCTATCCTTATCTTTCAAAAAATGGTCAATCTTAGCCATCAAGAGCTTGTGCTCGTATATTTTACAGATATCACGAGCCTGTAAATAATAGTCAAGAATTTCATCGTGCTTTAAAAAATCTTTTCCGGCGTTCGCAACGATAGTTAAAAGAGGCGCCAGCTGATAGCTGGTCTCTTTTTGTTTACAAAAGTCAATGGTTTCTAAGGCTTCTTGGACAGCTTCTAACTCCTTCCCTTTAGAGTGTAAATAATAGGCGAAATTATGTTTAACTCGAATATAACCAAATAAAAACTCTTGGTGGTTTAAATCTTTTTCCTGATACAAACTGATAAGAAGTGAGTTATTTTCTTCATATTCTGCATCACGCCCTACAGAAAAATAAAAATTAGATAAAGTATTGAGAAGTTTAAGATACACAGATGAGCTGATCGAAAGCTTTGGCAAAGCGTTTTCTAGACTGGCGATAGCTTCATCTTTGGAACTATGTAAGTAGAAAAGGATAATCGCTTGAATCCATAGAAGATAAAATTCATCCTCAGTAGACAGATACTGAGACTTTTCTTTTTCTAAGTTTAAGAGGTATTCTAAATCCTCGTAATTTCGATCTTCAAGTAATTTTTCTGCTAATTTCTTAAACGGTGTTATATTGGAAGTCATTTCAATCTGTTCATCGAAAAAATATTCTAAAGGAACTTGAAGCCGATTTGCAAGTTTATAGAGTAAATCAGCAGCAGGCATATAGTTGCCACGCTCTATTTTGCTGATTTGGCTTTGCTCACAAATTCCTTCGGAAAGTGTTTTTTGTGAGAAGCCTTTTTCTTTTCTCTTTGCTTTTAGTTTGTCAGATAATATGCTCATCTTTAAACCTTCTTTAAATAAATTTATGATTAATTATATACTTTTAATCTCTATTTTTCAACTTCCTGACACAAAAATAGTCTCAAAAGAATAAATAGAAAATAAACTGAAAAAAAGAATATTTTTATTGACAAAGAAGATTTAAAGTAGTACACTTACAAGTGTAAAGATAAGAAAAAGGTGGTTAATATGAGTATTTTAGCAAAGTTTCGTAAAATCATTTTATATCATCTTTTTTCAGGATTATTTTGTAAGCGTTTGCTTTAAAAAGCTATAAATCAACTACAATATATTTTGGGTTCGAGAGTTATACAACAAGATTCAACAATTAGTGTAGTTAATCTTGGACTGGAGGATTTATTTATTAAATGTTTGTGAAGTAACATTTATATAATGAATCGTGTCATAGATTGAAGGACTTAAAGGGGGTACTGTAAGTTTGCTATACCTTATTACCTTCTCATATAAGTAGTTATACAGGAACTACTCTATTATGTCTTTTGATGTGGGTGTATAGATATTAGGAGGAGAATAAAATGAGAAATCCAGTAATACAGACATCTAATTTATCAAAATCCTATGATGGGAAAATTATCTTAGATAAGATAGACTTTACGCTAAAACAGGGAGAAATTTATGGCTTACTAGGAAGAAATGGAGCTGGAAAGACAACCTTTATCAAGGCTATTTTAGGCTTGACAGCTATGGATAGTGGTGAAGTGAATATTCTATCTGAAAAACTGTTAGGTGAATTTTCTAAGGACTTGCTATCTCAAATCGGTGTGGTATTGGACAGTGCTTCTTTTTATCCTAATTTAACGGGGCCTGAAAATCTTTCTATTTTTGCGAGATTGAGAGGAGTTTCGCTAAAACAAGTAGAGCAAGCTTTACAAGTAGTAGGATTAGATGGAGAAAATAAAAAACTATTCAAACAGTATTCTCTAGGAATGAAGCAACGGTTGGCAATTGCTAACGCTATTATGCACCAGCCGAAAATTCTGATATTAGATGAACCAACAAATGGTTTAGATCCTATTGGTATCCTTGAAATGCGCCGTTATCTAAAGGAACTCAGTACCAATCATGGCATTTCGATTTTAATATCCAGTCACATTATTTCAGAACTTGAAAAGCTTGTAGATAGAGTTGGGATACTGCATGATGCCCACCTTATGGCTGAAAAGACTATGCAGGATTTGATAGATGGTGCAGAGAAAAGAAAAATCCACCTAATTGTTTCGGATGCTTCTCAAGCTAAGGAAGTGCTTTGCAGGATAAATCTGCAAGAACAGATTAGTATTCTTTCGGATATAGAACTTGAACTTCAGGGAGAATCACCTACTTTTGACATTGCGGTCGTATCTAACTCCTTAAAAGACAACGGAATAGTTCTAAAAGAATATTCTTATAAAAACAATGAAAGTTTAGAGAATTACTTTAAGCGGGTAACAGGAGGTGAGGGAATTGCTTGATTTAGTGAAGATTGAATTTCTCAAACAAAGGCATCAAAAACTGAATTTTGTCTTATATGGTGTTGTTTCCCTCTACCTAGCTCTCATCTGTTATTATGTAAATGATGCGAGAGGCTTGTTTGACTCCTTTCCCTTTGTCTATAAATTTTCTTTGTCTTATTTAAACTTTTTGATTCTCCCTTTGTATTGTGTTTCCTATACAATACAGGCATTTGGTGTAGAATATCGCTATCGCATCATGAACAACTTGAAACTCGCTTCAGCAAATCTAATGAAGACATTCTGGGCTAAGATTTTGTATATAGAAATCAATGCTCTGTGTATCATGTTATTCACCTATATTTCGGTTTCCTTATTCGCATTACTATCCCGCTTTTCTTCGACAGTCAGTTTGTCTTTATTATTAAGATTTTTCTATCTTTGTATGAGTAGTGGTGTCTTAATTCCCATGGGAGTATTTCCTTTAGTTGCTTTGGTCATGATAAAAGTCAGAGGCAAGGAGATAGTTGGAAATTTGGTCGGTGTCATGTATGTTTTAGTGTCATTTTTTTTAGCAAGGACGAGTCCAAATATCATTCCAGTAACAAGTGCTAACAGTTTAATCTGGGAAGGAAACAGAGAAGGAGTGGTGCTTCAACAGCCAGCTATCTTATCGATTATTGTACTAGGTTTATCTTTACTTGTTGTGTCTTTCTTGTCCATTAAATCTTGGTTAAGAAAGGTGGATGAATAAATGTTGATGCTAGAATTGATTAAACTAAGAAGGCGAAAGATACTGTATATGATTCCCTTTGTAACCATCCTGCTCTTTTTGTTAGAGTTTATGATTGGTCATCAGATTTATCAAGGACATTCGTACGGTAGTGTGAATGGCTGGTATGTAGAAAATGGTTTCTTCTTTTTGAACTACTATTTTCTCCTTCCTTTTGCGAGCATGATTTTAGTGGATTCGATAAGAATAGAACAAGTGTCTAAAACGATTTCAAATCTCAGACTGATTCCTATCGATTTGAAACGATTACTCCAAGCGAAGTTTATGCTTACTTTGTTGATAAATCTACTAGTCAGTGAATTTACCTTTTTGGCTATGCTTATCCTAGAGCTAATGGATGGTGATTTTGCTTTCTCTAGTCTTACAATTTTATCGTGGGGATTTGGTTATGGAGTAATTGCTTTTGCTTATACACTGTCTGCTGGCATTATTGTCCTCTTCTTAGGAAAATATCGGAAGGAACTTATTCTTGCCCTACCACTTGCCTTTTTATTGTCATTTGCAGGTTTGTTTACTTTAACAACGGTTGTTGGGAGATATTATCTGGCAAATTTACTACTAATCATCATGGAGGAATTCACGATTTTAACAGTTTCTGTATATGCCGTGTGGCTGATTACCTTGGTGGCATGTCTTCTTTATTTGTTGGCAGATAAACGCATGATGAACACTATTTTTGCTTATAAATGACAAGCTGAGTAGATGAGGGTATAAACCTTTGAAAAATTTTGTGAACTATGGGATAATAAAAAGGAATTGAGTACTAGTTCTATATCATGGACTAGAAAAGACCCCAAGCTAACTTCCACATTAAGCTCGGGGTCTTTTTTGACACTATCTATTTTTGTTTAGCTATTTATCGTCTAAGCGAAGGATGACACCGACCACAATCGGTCCGATGATAGTTTTAAGGATTAGTTCTATCATGGGCTATCTCACCTCCTTTCGTAGGCGGTGTAGCAGTGCCGTAGAATGTTATACCACATAGGTGCTAAACTCGGGAGGCACCCAATCGGGTGGCTTTTTTGTTTGTGGCTTGGTTTTTTGATATAATAGAGCCATGAGTAGAATTTTAGATAATGAGATAATGGGGGATGAGGAGTTAGTAGAACGCACGCTCCGTCCTCAGTACTTACGTGAATATATTGGACAGGATAAGGTTAAGGACCAGCTCCAAATCTTTATCGAGGCTGCCAAGATGCGGGATGAAGCGCTGGATCATGTGCTCTTATTTGGGCCTCCAGGCTTGGGAAAAACGACCATGGCTTTTGTTATTGCCAACGAACTAGGTGTCAATCTCAAGCAGACTTCGGGTCCAGTGATTGAAAAAGCCGGAGATCTGGTAGCGATTTTGAATGACTTAGAGCCTGGGGATGTCCTTTTTATTGATGAGATTCATCGCTTGCCCATGTCGGTGGAAGAGGTGCTTTATAGTGCCATGGAGGATTTCTACATTGATATCATGATTGGGGCTGGTGAAGGCAGTCGCAGTGTTCATTTGGAGTTGCCACCTTTTACCTTGATTGGTGCGACGACTCGGGCTGGTATGCTCTCAAATCCACTACGGGCACGTTTTGGGATTACAGGTCATATGGAGTATTATGCTCATGCTGACTTGACAGAAATTGTTGAGCGGACGGCAGATATTTTTGAGATGGAAATCACGCATGAGGCAGCATCTGAGTTGGCCCTACGGAGTCGTGGAACCCCTCGTATTGCCAATCGTCTCCTCAAGCGCGTGCGCGATTTTGCCCAGATAATGGGGAATGGGGTTATCGATGATCTTATTACCGATAAGGCTTTGACTATGCTGGATGTTGACCATGAAGGTTTGGACTATGTGGATCAAAAAATCCTTCGCACCATGATTGAGATGTACGGTGGTGGTCCTGTTGGTCTAGGAACTCTTTCTGTTAATATAGCAGAAGAGCGTGAGACAGTTGAAGACATGTATGAGCCCTACTTGATTCAAAAAGGTTTTATCATGCGGACACGGTCTGGACGGGTGGCGACTGCTAAGGCATATGAGCATTTGGGGTATGAGTACAATGAAAAATAAGCAAGAAATTCTAGAGGCTTTTAGAAAAAATCCAGATATGATGGCTACTCTGACTATCATCCGAGATTTTGGCTTAAAAGACTCGTGGTTGGCAGCGGGTTCTATCAGAAATTTCATCTGGAATCTCTTGTCAGACAAATCCCCTTTTGACTGTGAAACAGATGTAGATGTGATTTTCTTTGATCCGGATATTTCTTATGAGGAAACCTTGTTCCTAGAGAAAAAGTTGAGAGCGGATTTTCCTCAGTATCAGTGGGAATTGAAAAATCAGGTCTATATGCACCAGCACAGCCCTCATACTGCTCCCTATAGCAGCTCTTGTGATGCTATGAGTAAGTATCCAGAACGATGTACGGCTGTTGGACTGCGCTTGAATGAAGAATCTGATTTTGAACTCTATGCACCTTATGGTTTGGAGGATATTTTGAATTTTCAAGTTCGTCCAACTCCTCATTTTTTAGAGAATCAAGACCGAATGGTTCTCTATCAAACACGATTATCCAAGAAAAATTGGCAGGAGAAATGGAAAAATTTGATTTTTAAAAATACTTAAGGAAACTTTAAGCTAGGAAGTGTATACTAAGTTCATAAGTTAAGAAGATCTTAACTTAAACTCCTAAAACTTTTTCATAATAATCTCCCTATAAAAAATAGAGTCGCCCAATCAGGCGGCTTATTTTTTTGAAAAATGGGCTTGGTGCCTGAGAATAATACTCAATGAAAATCAAAGAGCAAACTAGGAAGCTAGCCGCAGGCTGTACTTGAGTACGGCAAGGTGAAGCTGACGTGGTTTGAATTTGATTTTCGAAGAGTATAAATAGCTTAGTGATAGAAGAAAATAGGGAAATATGGTATAATGAAACGATAGATTTTTGAATAGGAATAAGATCATGTTTGGATTTTTTAAGAAAGATAAGGCTGTGGAAGTAGAGGTTCCGACACAGGTTCCTGCTCATATCGGCATCATCATGGATGGCAATGGCCGTTGGGCTAAAAAACGTATGCAACCGCGAGTCTTCGGGCATAAGGCGGGCATGGAAGCATTGCAAACTGTGACCAAGGCAGCCAACAAACTAGGCGTTAAGGTTATTACGGTCTATGCTTTTTCTACGGAAAACTGGACCCGCCCCGATCAGGAAGTCAAGTTTATCATGAACTTGCCAGTAGAGTTTTATG
The DNA here is from genome assembly GCF_049737915.1 of Streptococcus sp. CL6.35. GTDB lineage: Bacteria > Bacillota > Bacilli > Lactobacillales > Streptococcaceae > Streptococcus. Next base: position 248,138 of record NZ_JBKOTU010000002.1, read on the forward strand.
ATAATTATGTCCCGGAATTGCATGCGAATAATGTTAAAATTCAAATGATTGGGGAAACGGACCGCCTGCCTAAGCAAACCTTTGAAGCTCTGACTAAAGCTGAGGAATTGACTAAGAACAACACAGGTTTGATTCTTAATTTTGCCCTCAACTATGGTGGACGTGCTGAGATTACACAGGCTCTTAAGTTGATTTCTCAGGATGTTTTAGATGCCAAAATCAACCCAGGTGACATCACAGAGGAATTGATTGGTAATTATCTTTTTACCCAGCATTTGCCTAAGGAGTTACGAGACCCAGACTTGATTATCCGTACTAGTGGAGAATTGCGTTTGAGCAATTTCCTTCCATGGCAGGGAGCCTATAGTGAGCTCTATTTTACGGACACCTTGTGGCCTGATTTTGACGAGGCAGCCTTGCAGGAAGCCATTCTTGCCTACAATCGTCGTCATCGCCGATTTGGAGGAGTTTAGGAGGAAATATGACACAGGATTTACAGAAAAGAACCTTGTTTGCAGGGATTGCCCTGGCTATTTTCCTACCAATTTTAATGATTGGGGGCCTCTTGCTTCAGATAGCAATTGGAATCATAGCCATGCTAGCCATGCATGAACTTTTGAAGATGAGAGGTCTAGAGACCATGACGATGGAGGGCCTATTGACCCTCTTTGCAACCTTTGCCTTGACCATTCCCTTGGAGAATTACCTGACTTTTTTGCCAGTTGATGGGAATGTGGTTGCCTATAGTGTTTTGATTTCAATTATGTTAGGAACGACTGTTTTTAGCAAGTCTTATACGATTGAGGACGCTGTTTTCCCTCTTGCTATGAGTTTCTATGTAGGCTTTGGATTTAATGCTTTACTAGATGCTCGCGTTGCAGGGTTAGATAAGGCACTATTAGCCTTGTGTATCGTCTGGGCGACAGACAGTGGTGCCTATCTTGTTGGGATGAACTATGGTAAACGAAAGTTAGCTCCGACAGTTTCTCCAAATAAAACCTTTGAGGGTGCCTTGGGTGGTATTTTAGGTGCGATTTTAGTAACTATTATCTTTATGATAGTTGACAGTACAGTTGCTCTTCCGTATGGAATTTACAAGATGTCAGTCTTTGCTATTTTCTTTAGCATTGCTGGACAATTTGGTGATTTATTAGAAAGTTCGATCAAGCGTCACTTTGGTGTCAAGGATTCTGGGAAATTTATTCCTGGACATGGTGGTGTTTTGGATCGTTTTGATAGTATGTTGCTTGTATTTCCAATTATGCACTTGTTTGGACTCTTTTAATCAAAAGACGGAGGAAATACTATGCTCGGAATTTTAACCTTTATTCTGGTTTTTGGGATTATTGTAGTGGTGCACGAGTTCGGACACTTCTACTTTGCCAAGAAATCAGGGATTCTAGTGCGTGAATTTGCCATTGGCATGGGACCCAAGATCTTTGCTCATATTGGCAAGGATGGAACTGCATATACCATTCGCATCTTGCCTCTGGGAGGCTACGTTCGCATGGCCGGTTGGGGTGATGATACAACTGAAATCAAGACAGGAACTCCTGTCAGTTTGACGCTTACTGATGATGGTAAGGTTAAACGCATCAATCTTTCAGGTAAAAAATTAGATCAAACAGCCCTCCCTATGCAGGTGACCCAGTTTGACTTTGAAGACAAGCTCTTTATCAAGGGCTTGGTTCTGGAAGAAGAAAAAACATTTGCAGTGGATCACGATGCAACGGTTGTGGAAGCAGATGGTACTGAGGTTCGGATTGCACCTTTAGATGTTCAATATCAAAATGCGACTATCTGGGGGAAACTGATTACCAACTTTGCAGGTCCTATGAACAACTTTATCTTAGGTATCGTTGTTTTTTGGATTTTAATCTTTATGCAGGGTGGTGTCAGAGATGTTGATACCAATCAATTCCATGTCATGCCTCAAGGGGCCTTGGCTAAGGTAGGAGTGCCAGAAACGGCCCAGATTACCAAGATTGGCTCACATGAGGTTAGCAACTGGGAAAGTTTGATTCAGGCTGTGGAATCAGAAACCAAAGATAAGACGGCCCCGACCTTGGATGTGACTATTTCTGAAAATGGTAGTGACAAACAAGTCACTGTTAGTCCGGAAGAAAGTCAAGGCGGTTACCTTCTAGGTGTTCAACCGGGGATTAAGTCAGATTTTGTATCTATGTTTGTAGGTGGTTTTACAACTGCTGCTGACTCGGCCCTCCGAATTCTCTCAGCACTGAAAAATCTGATTTTCCAACCGGATTTGAACAAGCTAGGTGGACCTGTTGCCATCTTTAAGGCAAGTAGTGATGCTGCTAAAAATGGAATTGAGAATGTCTTGTACTTCTTGGCAATAATTTCCATCAATATTGGGATTTTTAATCTTATTCCGATTCCAGCCCTGGATGGTGGTAAGATTGTGCTCAATATCCTAGAAGCCATTCGCCGCAAACCATTGAAACAAGAAATTGAAACCTATGTCACCTTGGCCGGAGTGGTCATCATGGTTGTCTTGATGATTGCTGTGACCTGGAATGACATCATGCGACTCTTTTTTAGATAATCGAGGAATATTATGAAACAAAGTAAAATGCCTATCCCAACGCTTCGCGAAATGCCAAGCGATGCTCAAGTTATCAGCCACGCTCTTATGTTGCGAGCTGGTTATGTTCGCCAAGTTTCAGCAGGTGTTTATTCTTACTTACCACTTGCCAACCGTGTGATTGAAAAAGCCAAAAACATCATGCGCCAAGAGTTTGACAAGATTGGTGCCGTTGAGATGTTGGCTCCTGCCCTTCTCAGTGCAGAGTTGTGGCGCGAATCAGGTCGTTACGAAACTTATGGTGAAGACCTTTACAAGCTAAAAAACCGTGAAAAATCAGACTTTATCCTAGGTCCAACTCACGAAGAAACATTTACAGCTATTGTTCGTGATTCTGTTAAGTCTTACAAGCAATTGCCGCTTAACCTTTATCAAATCCAGCCTAAGTATCGTGATGAAAAACGCCCACGTAATGGACTACTCCGTACACGTGAGTTTATCATGAAAGATGCTTACAGTTTCCACGCTAACTATGATAGCTTGGACAGTGTTTACGATGAGTACAAGGCTGCTTATGAGCGTATTTTCACTCGTAGTGGTTTAGATTTCAAGGCTATCATCGGTGACGGTGGAGCCATGGGTGGTAAGGACAGCCAAGAATTTATGGCTATTACACCTGCTCGTACAGACCTTGACCGATGGGTTGTTTTGGACAAGTCAGTTACCTCATTTGATGAAATTCCTGCAGAAGTGCAAGAAGAAATCAAGGCAGAATTGCTTAAATGGATGGTTTCTGGTGAAGATACCATTGCTTACTCAAGTGAGTCTAGCTATGCTGCTAACTTGGAAATGGCAACAAACGAGTACAAACCAAGCAACCGTGTCGTTGCTGAAGAAGAAGTGACTCGTGTTGCAACACCAGATGTTAAAACAATCGATGAAGTTGCCGCCTTCCTCAACGTTCCAGAAGAACAAACGATTAAAACCCTCTTCTACATGGCAGACGGTGAGCTTGTTGCCGCCCTTCTAGTTGGAAATGATCAGCTTAATGAAGTTAAGTTGAAAAACCACTTGGGAGCAGATTTCTTTGACGTTGCTAGCGAAGAAGAAGTGGCAAATGTTGTTCAAGCAGGATTTGGTTCACTTGGCCCAGTTGCTTTGCCAGAGAATATTAAAATTATTGCAGATCGTAAAGTGCAAGATGTTCGCAATGCAGTTGTCGGTGCTAACGAAGATGGCTACCACTTGACTGGTGTGAACCCAGGCCGTGATTTTACTGCAGAATATGTGGATATCCGTGAAGTTCGTGAGGGTGAAATTTCTCCAGACGGACAAGGTGTCCTTAACTTTGCGCGTGGTATCGAAATTGGTCACATCTTCAAACTCGGCACTCGCTATTCAGCAAGTATGGGAGCAGATGTTTTGGACGAAAATGGCCGTGCTGTGCCAATTATCATGGGATGTTACGGTATCGGTGTCAGCCGTCTCCTTTCAGCAGTGATGGAGCAACACGCTCGCCTCTTTGTTAACAAAACACCAAAAGGTGAATACCGTTACGCTTGGGGAATCAATTTCCCTAAAGAATTGGCACCATTTGATGTACACTTGATTACTGTTAATGTCAAGGACGAAGAAGCGCAAGCCTTGACAGAAAAGCTTGAAGCAAGCTTGATGGGAGCTGGTTATGAAGTCTTGACAGATGACCGTAACGAACGTGTTGGTGTTAAATTCAGCGATAGTGACTTGATTGGGTTGCCAATCCGCATCACCGTTGGTAAAAAAGCGGCTGATGGCATCGTAGAAGTGAAGATTAAAGCGACTGGTGACACTATCGAAGTTCATGCAGATAATGTGCTTCAAACGCTTGAAATCCTCAGCAAGAAATAAAAACTATAATCAGAAGAAAAACAAGGAAAAAATGTAACTAGTTTTTACCTTGTTTTTTCTGTATAATGGGAAAAATGACTAGATAAAGAGGTAAATGTATGCTAAGATTTCCAAAGGATTTTGTCTGGGGATCCTCTACTTCTGGACCACAAACAGAGGGACGTGTAGCTGGTGACGGTAAGGGAGATAATCTCTGGGATTACTGGTTCCAAGTGGAGCCAAATCGCTATTATAATGGAATTGGTCCAGATAAAACATCAACCTTTTATGAAAACTGGGAAAAGGATATTGAGCTACTAGTAGAAACTGGTCATACGGCCTTTCGGACTTCTATTCAGTGGTCACGGATTTTTCCACAAGGGCGTGGAAAAGTCAATGCTCAAGGTGTGGATTTCTATCGTAAGGTTTTTGAGGCTATTAAGGCCAAAGGGATTCGTCTTTTAGTCAATCTTTATCATTTTGATTTACCTTTTGCCCTTCAAGAAAATGGTGATGGTTGGGAAAATAAGGCGACTGTCTCAGCCTATGAAGACTATGCTCGTTTTTGTTTTGAGACTTATGGAGATTTGGTAGACCAATGGATTACCTTTAACGAGCCCATCGTTCCAGTAGAATTTGGATATTTTTACGATGCCCATTATCCACATAAGGTGGATGCAGAGGCAGCCGTTAAAGTAGCTTATCATACACAATTGGCTAGCAGTCGGGCGGTTAAGGCTTGTCATGAACTTTTGCCAGATTCCAAGATTGGGATTGTCTTAAACTTGACACCGGCTTATCCACGTAGCCAGCATCCTGCTGATGTCAAGGCGGCTCGTATTGCGGACCTTTTTCAGGCCCAATCTTTCTTAGATCCATCTGTTTTGGGGACTTATCCACAGGAGTTGGTAGAAATCTTACATGAATACGGTCTCTTGCCTGATTCTACAGAGGAGGAGTTGGAGCTCATTCGTGACAATACGGTGGACTTCCTTGGTGTCAACTACTATCAACCTTTGCGTGTTATGGCACCTCGATTTGCTAAGCATCCAGAGAGTCCACTCTTGCCAGAACATTTTTACGAGCCTTATGTGATGCCTGGACGTAAAATCAATCCTCATCGTGGCTGGGAGATTTATGAGCAAGGGATTTATGACATCGCCCAAAATATCAAGGGGAATTATGGCAATATTGAGTGGATGTTGACTGAGAATGGTATGGGTGTTGAAGGGGAAGAAAAATTCCGTCAAGATGGAATGATTCAAGATGATTACCGTATTGACTTTGTAAAAGGTCATCTTCGTGAACTTCACCGTGCTATTGAAGATGGAGCCAACTGTAAAGGATACTTAATCTGGACCTTTATTGATTGCTGGTCATGGCTCAACAGCTATAAAAATCGCTATGGTTTGGTTGAATTAGACTTGGAAACGCAAGAACGTCGTCTGAAGAAATCAGGGCACTGGTTCAAGGAATTAAGCGACAATAATGGATTTTAAAAAGGACTCTGACTAATGATTTTAATTGGTCAGAGTCTTTTGCTTACAGGAGCTTAATTTGAACTATACCAATTTTTGCTCTTGACAAGTGAAAGAAACAAGTATATACTGTTTTTGCTGATTCTATAAAAGAGGAATCAGACTATACCAATTTTAAGGGGAAAGCACAGCTGGTCTGTGTCGTATATACTATGTGTGGAATTGTTGGTGTTGTTGGAAACACAAATGCAACTGATATTTTGATTCAAGGGCTTGAAAAGCTCGAATACCGTGGTTATGATTCTGCGGGGATTTTTGTCCTAGGTGGTGCTGAAAACCATCTGGTCAAGGCGGTTGGTCGTATTGCAGAATTGTCTGCCAAGACAGCTGGTGTGGAGGGAACAACTGGTATCGGACATACTCGTTGGGCAACTCACGGGAAACCAACTGAGGACAATGCTCACCCACACCGCTCTGAGACAGAACGTTTTGTCTTGGTTCACAATGGGGTGATTGAAAACTACCTTGAAATCAAGGAAGAATACCTTGCAGGTCACCACTTCAAGGGGCAAACAGATACGGAAATCGCCGTTCACTTGATTGGAAAATTTGCGGAAGAAGATGGCTTGTCAGTTCTTGAAGCCTTCAAAAAAGCCCTTCATATCATCCGTGGTTCTTATGCCTTTGCCTTGGTTGACTCACAAGATCCTGAAGTCATCTACGTAGCTAAAAATAAATCACCACTTTTGATTGGTCTTGGAGAAGGCTATAACATGGTCTGCTCAGATGCTATGGCTATGATTCGTGAAACCAACCAATACATGGAAATTTATGACCAAGAGTTGGTAATCGTCAAGGCTGATAGTGTAGAAGTTCAAGACTATGATGGTAATAGTCGTGAGCGTGCTAGCTATACTGCTGAGCTTGATTTGTCAGATATCGGTAAGGGAACTTACCCTTACTACATGCTCAAGGAAATTGATGAGCAACCAACTGTTATGCGTAAACTCATCCAAGCCTACACAGATGAGGCTGGTCAAGTTGTCGTAGAACCAGCTATCATCCAGGCTGTTCAAGATGCAGACCGCATTTACATCCTTGCAGCTGGGACATCTTACCACGCAGGATTTGCTTCTAAGAAAATGTTGGAAGAATTGACTGATACACCAGTAGAACTTGGAATTTCATCTGAGTGGGGCTATGGTATGCCACTTCTCAGCAAGAAACCACTCTTCATCTTTATCAGTCAGTCTGGTGAAACAGCGGATAGCCGTCAGGTTTTGGTTAAGGCTAATGAAATGGGTATCCCAAGCTTGACAGTGACAAACGTCCCAGGTTCAACTCTTTCACGTGAAGCCAACCATACCATGCTCCTTCATGCAGGACCTGAAATTGCCGTAGCCTCAACCAAGGCTTATACAGCGCAAATCGCAGCCCTTGCCTTCCTTGCAAAATCAGTCGGAGAAGCAAATGGAAATACCAAAGCACAAGCCTTTGATTTGGTGCATGAGTTGTCAATTGTAGCTCAGTCTATCGAATCAACTCTTTCAGAGAAAGAAACCATCGAAGCCAAGGTTCGTGAGCTTCTTGAAACAACTCGCAATGCCTTTTACATCGGACGTGGTCAAGATTACTACGTAGCCATGGAAGCAAGTCTCAAACTCAAAGAGATTTCTTACATCCAGTGTGAAGGTTTTGCGGCAGGAGAACTCAAGCACGGAACCATTGCCTTGATTGAAGAAGGAACGCCTGTTTTGGCCCTCTTGTCAGATCCAGTCCTTGCCAACCACACTCGTGGAAATATCCAAGAAGTGGCAGCCCGTGGTGCCAAGGTTCTCACTATTGCAGAAGAAAATGTTGCCAAAGATACAGACGACATCGTTCTTACGACCGTCCACCCTTACCTCTCACCAATTTCAATGGTTGTGCCAACGCAATTAGTCGCTTATTTTGCAACACTCCACCGTGGCCTTGATGTGGACAAACCACGTAATCTTGCTAAATCAGTAACGGTAGAATAAGCTAAAAAAGTCTAGTTATCTAGGCTTTTTCTTGTGAGCAAATGGGTTGCTTGTACTCAAGATTCGTGTTATACTCTTCGAAAATCAAATTCAAACCACGTCAGCTTCACCTTGCCGTACTTAAGTACAGCCTGCGGCTAGCTTCCTAGTTTGCTCTTTGATTTTCATTGAGTGTTAGAATAATTTGTCAAAATGAAGGACCGAAATAGACAAGGAGAATTACTGTGGTAGAATTGGGAATTTCAACATTTGGGGAAACAACGGAGCTTGAAGGGACTGGACAGACTTACAGTCATGCCGAACGCATTCGCCAGTTGCTGGCAGAGATTGAACTGGCTGACAAGGTTGGTTTGGATGTGTATGGGATTGGTGAGCACCATCGAGCGGATTTTGCGGTATCAGCCCCAGAGATTATCCTGGCAGCTGGGGCAGTCAATACCAAGAAAATTCGTTTGACTAGTGCGGTCAGCATTCTCTCGAGCATGGATCCGATTCGTTTGTTCCAACAGTATGCCACTATTGATGCTTTGTCAAATGGACGTGCGGAGATTATGGCCGGAAGGGGTTCTTTCACGGAATCTTTTCCCTTGTTTGGCTATGATTTGAAAGACTACGAAGCTCTTTTTGATGAGAAATTAGACTTGCTTCAATTAGTCAATGAAAAGATAAAACTAGATTGGCAAGGTCGATTGACCCAAACAATCTCTGGCAAAGAAGTTTATCCTCGTCCAGTTCAGGACAAATTGCCCTTGTGGATAGCGACAGGTGGTCATGTCGAATCAACTGTGAAGATTGCTCAGGCAGGCCTACCGATTGTCTATGCCATTATTGGTGGTAATCCGCGTTATTTTAAAAAGTTGATTCAGGCTTATCGTGAGATTGGGAGCGAAGCGGGTCATGCCAGTCAGGAGCTAAAGGTCGGGGCCCATTCTTGGGGTTGGATTGCTGAAGATGGCGAGCAGGCGGTGAAAGATTATTTCCATCCAACCAAGCAAGTGGTGGATGCTATTTCCAAAGACCGTCCGCACTGGCAGGAATTGCGTTATGAGCAATATTTGGAGCAAGTTGGGCCAAATGGTGCTATGTTTGTGGGCAATCCAGATCAGGTGGCCGAAAAATTGATTCGTATGATTGAAGACTTAGGTTTGGACCGCTTCATGCTCCATCTACCGCTTGGTTCCATGCCCCATGACCAGGTTCTGAGAGCTATTGAACTATTCGGAATGCAAGTGGCACCCAAAGTACGGGAATACTTTGCCATGAAAGAGGCTTAATAAAAAATCCTAATCAGGCTGATAAAAAATCTATATAACAACTATTTTAAAAAAGCAATAAACAAAAAAGAATCTCTGAAAAGCTAGTAAAATCAAGCTTTCCAGAGATTTTTTCGTTATTGATATAAACAATATCAATCAAGTCGATAGTCAATATATATTGGGAAAAGGTCAAAAGGAGTGGTAAGATGGTTTCAATCCAAATGGAAGGAGAAAAGTATGACAAGTAAAAGAGAGCTAGTTTTTAAAGCCATCCGAGGAGAAGAGGTGGAACGAGTTCCTGTAGGCTTTTGGTTTCATTTTGTAACACTGGAGGAAAAAGGGCAAGGTTTAAATAACCCACGTATCTTTCAAAAAAGTGTAGAGGGACATCGGAAGTACGTTGAAAGAATTCATCCTGATTTTGTCAAAATGATGAGTGACGGATTTTTCATTTATCCAAGTAATGTCTACAGTCCTTTGGTTTCAAGTATTCAGGAGCTGGCTTCTATTGAGTCGATTGGTGAAAACCATCCTTGGATTCAGCAACAAGTAGAAGTGGTAGAAGCTATTCGAGCAACCTTCACTGAGGACATTGCTTCATTCTACAATATCTTTTCTCCGATTTCCTACCTGAAACGTTGGTTTCGTACAGAGACTTCTAGAGGTGATAAGGAGGTTGCTAATCTATTACTCGAAAATCCAGAGCTATTCAGGGAGATTTTAGATGTAATAGCTGAGGATATCGCAATCCTAACCAAGGCAATCATTCAGTATGGTGGAGCAGATGGGATTTACCTCAGTACACAAGAAATTCAGGATGAGCGCATCACAGCAGAATTGTATCAGACCTATATTGAGCCAAGCAACATAAAGGTTTTAGAAGCTACCAATCAGGTAGGTGGGGTAAATATCCTGCATATCTGCGGTTTCCAAGGCGCCAGTAACAATGTGACTATTTTCAAAGATTATCCAGCCCAGGTTTTCAATTGGGCAACCCACCATGAAGCAGTCAGTTTACCTCAAGGTCAGGAGCTATTTCATGGCAAAGCGGTCTTGGGTGGTTTTGAAAATGGGAAGCAGAGCCTGCTTTATGGAGGTAGCAAGGCTAAACTACAAGAGGAAACCAAACGCTTGTTGGCTGAAGCTGGGACTAGAGGAGTCCTTCTTGGAGCGGATTGCACGGTTCCAGATGACTTTGAATTAGAACGATTGGACTGGATTCGTCAGGCTGCTATTTTAGAATAGGAGGGCCTTATGAAAAGAAAAAAGTGGCTATTGGTAGGGACGGCCCTCGGCTTTGTCATCTTACTTGCGATCAGTCTTACAAAGGGACTTACTTGTAAGGAAGGGCCAAGTTGTCATGGGATTCAGGATTTTCAGAAGAGAAGTCTTCGCTTTATTCAAACCAATGATATTGCCAGTGTTTTATTAGTTGAAAAAGAAAGAAATGGAGAATAGAGATGTCAGAAAAAAGAGAATGGGTTTTAAAAGCATTTAGAGGAGAAGTGGTTGACCGTGTACCTGTAGGTTTTTGGCACCACTTTACATCAGAAGAGGAATGGTTAAAGGGATTTTCCAATCCTGTGATTATTGAAAAGAACATACAAGGTCACAAACGTTTTATCCGTGACCTACATCCAGACTTTATCAAGTTGATGAGTGATGGCTATTTTGCTTATCCAAATCCAGTTATTGCCAAAGGAAAGTCACTCCAAGAGTTGGCAGAGATTCAACCTCTGGGTGAAGATCATCCGTGGATTAGAGAGCAGGTAGAATTAGTGAAGAAGATTAAGCAGGAGTTTACGGAAGATATTGTTGCTATTTACAATATTTTTGCGCCTGTGACCTACCTCAAATGGTTACTTGGAGAAGTGTCTGGTGGAGATGATCTCATTGCAGATTTCTTAGTTCAAGATTCTCAGAAATTGAAAAAAGTCCTTGATGTGATTGCGCAAGATATCGCTAGCTTGAGTCAAGCTATTATTAAAGATGCAGGAGCAGACGGTATTTATCTCAGTGTGCAAAGTATTCAGGATGCGCGTGTTTCTGCTGAAGCCTATCAGGAGATTATTGCGCCGAGTGAACTGACTGTTTTAAAAGCGGCTAAGTCGGTTGGTGGGGTAAATATCCTTCATATCTGTGGCTATGAAGGAGCTCGAAACGATATTCATATCTTTGCCGACTATCCAGCTCATGTTTTTAACTGGGCAGTTGGTCCAGAAGGAATTAGCCTAAAAGAAGGTCGTGAGATTTTCAAGGGTCGTGCTGTTCTGGGAGGATTTGAAAACGGTGAAGATGGCCTTCTTTATCGAGGCAGTAAGGAAGAAATTCAAGCTGAAACCAAACGATTGGTAGAAGAAACAGGAAAAGAGGGCTTCATACTTGGAGCAGATTGTACCATTCCGAGTGATATTGCAGTGGAGCGTATCCAGTGGGTGAGAGAGGCATTAGATAAATAAAGGAGAAGAATATGAGTAAGAAAACATGGATTATTGGTGGAGTTGCGGTTGCGGCAGTGCTTGGAGCAACGATTATTGGTAGAACTTTGGCGGGAGCATCTGCTAAAGGTGCAGATGCAGTTTCATCTGGACAAGTAACAACTTTAAAAGTTGCCCATACTCAAAACTATGTCCCTTATGATTTTATTGACGAAAAAGGGGAATCAGATGGTTATGAAGTCGCTGTTTTAAAGGCGGTTGATGAGAAATTAGCAGATTATAAATTTGAGTATACTGGAACTAGTGATGATGATCTCTTGATTGGACTTGAGTCTGGCAAGTACGATATTGGAACTAAAGGTGCTTGGTATACAGATGAACGGGCTAAGAAATTTATTATTCCATCTGAGCCAGTAGGAGCCAGCATTATTGGTTTTACTGTTAGAAAAGAAGATGAAGCCAAATATAAGAATATTGATGATTTTGCCAAAAATAAAGGAAAATTAGTACCCATCTCTCCTCAAAATGCCCAGTGGAATGTCATCAATAGTTATAACGAGAAGCATAAGGATACACCAATTGAGTTGACAGCTGCTGAATCCTTCAAGGTGGCAGATGCTTATGCTTGGGTTTTAGAAGGACGATATGATGCCTTCTTTGATATCAAGTTATCTTTTGAAAAAGCAGTGACAGCAGAGGATGGTTCTTACCACCAATATGCGGACAAACTTAGCTGGTTCCCTTATAAAGGAATCCCAACCTATCCATTGATTCACCGTGATGAAAAGGGTGAGAAGTTTGCTAAAGAGTATGAAAAAGCTATTAAAGAATTAAAAGAAGACGGTACTTTAGCTAAGCTTTCTCAAAAATACTTTAAAGAAGACGTCTTTAGCTACGTTGATAAAGATTAGATGAACAATCAGGAATGTTATACTCTTCGAAAATCTCTTCAAACCGCGTCAACGACGCCTTGCCGTAGGTATGGTTACTGACTTCGTCAGTTCTATCCACAACCTCAAAACACTGTTTTGAGCAACCTGTGGCTAGTTTGCTTTTTGATTTTCATTGAGTATTAGAAAGAGGTTTATATGGTTTCATATGATTTTTCAAGAGTGTTCCAATTTTTACCAACCTTATGGCAGGCTCTTCCGATGACCTTGTCCATTCTCTTTTTTACTACAATCCTTGGTTCCCTTTTCGGTGGCTTACTGGCTTGGGCTCAAGTGGGAGAAGATAAGACTTTTGCAGGTCTTTCTAAGGGTTATATTTTCACTCTTCGCTGTACTCCTCCTATTGTTTTACTATTCCTTGTCTTTTATGGTTTACCTGAATTTTTAAAATGGTGGTTGAATTTAGATATCAACAACTGGTCTAAGACGGTCTTCGTCTTATTCACCATGGTCTTGCTATTTGCGGCTATCATTGCAGAAGTGTTTAAGGCTTCTTATCAGGCAATTCCCAAAGGTCAGATGGAAGCTGGAGTCAGTATTGGTCTGACCCCTAGTCAGACATTTTGGAGAATCATTTTTCCTCAGGCTTTTCAAGTGGCTCTTCCAAATATGACGACCGCTATTCTAAATTTGATGCGGGACGCTGCCCTAGCATATACGATTGGTTTTGTGGATGTCATGGGGGCTGGGAATCTCTTAATCAGTCGTAATTTGGGGAATTACTCTCTTGAAACCTATACAGCGGTTGCCATTCTTTATTGGGGTGTAGCCTTAGCTGTTTCCTTCTTGAGTCGCTTGTTAGAAAAATCTTTGGAAACGAAAGGGAGATAGGATATGGATTTAGACTATATTGCAAAAACCTTTTTAGAGACCTTAAAAGGGGTACCGACCACCTTGATTATCATGATTGTAGCCATGGTCTTAAGTTTTCTACCAGCCTTGTTTTTAGCTCTGGGACAAATATATAAAGTCAAAGGTGTTCGAACTTTCTCTCTCGTGTATCTAGCTTTTATAAGAGCAACACCTCCGATTTTGCTGATTCTTTTCTTTTATAGTTTGTTTCCGAGTTTGCTCAATCAATTTCTCAAAAGCATAGGAAGTGATGTTGATATCTTTAAACTCAATCCGATCTATTATGCTTTTATTATCTATAGTTTGATGACGACAGGTAGTTTATCAGAAATCTTACGTTCGGCTATTTTGACTGTGGATAAGGGACAATTAGAAGCTGCACAAGCGATTGGCTTAACCACTAGTCAAGCTTATGTGAGGATTATTTTTCCACAGGCCTTGCGATCAGCCCTGCCCAATCTGGCTAATCTAGTTATAAATATTGTAAAAGGAACCTCTTTGGTCTTTGTGATGACCATTAAGGATATTACAGCTATTGCCCGTGTTGAAGCATCTTATGGTTATCAGTATTTTGAATCCTATTTTGTGATCTTTTTACAGTACATTCTTATTTGCGGATTGATTCAATGGGGCTTTTCAATCTTAGAGAAACGCTATATTCGAAGAGAACAGGGACAAGTGGTGCCCCGTACAGGTTTAGCATAGGAGGAGACAATGTTACAAGTAGAACATGTTGCAAAAAAATTTGGAGACAGACAAGTCCTAGAAGATGTTAATCTCAAGGTCAACCAAGGGGATGTGGTTGTAATATTGGGGCCATCTGGATCAGGTAAAACGACTTTTCTCAGATGTCTCAATCATTTAGAAAAAGCCGATAGTGGCTCTTTGAAGCTTGCTGATAAAGAATACGATCTTGGCAAATTGACCAAAAAAGATATTTTAGAAATTCGCCAGAAGACTGCCTTTGTTTTTCAACATTATAATTTATTTGCTAATAAAACGGCCTTGGAAAATATTTTGGAGGGCTTGATTATTGCTCGGAAAATTCCTAAGGAAGAAGCAACCAAACGTGCGGAAGCTGCCTTAGAAAAAGTTGGTTTACTAGCTTATAAAGATTACTATCCCTCTCAGCTTTCTGGAGGCCAGCAACAACGAATCGGTATTGCGCGTGCCATCGCTGTGAAACCAGAGGTCATTTTATTAGATGAGCCGACATCGGCCTTGGATCCAGAGTTGGTAGGGGATGTTTTAGATGTTTTAAAACAGTTAGCTAAAGAAGGAGTTACTATGGTAGTAGTGACTCATGAGATGGGTTTTGCTAGAGATGTAGCCAATCATGTCATTTTTATGGATGGTGGGAAAATTGTTGAAGAAAATAATGCCCATGATTTCTTTAGTCGTCCAAAAGAAGAAAGAACCAAGCAATTTTTGGCACGAATACTCTCGGATGCGACCTATAGTGTGGAATATATGATTTGACAGATAGGATTATCAGGGCAAAAATCAATCCCCCGAGCGTTAAGGCTTGGGGGATTGTTCTATAGGAGGGCTGGTTTAGTTCTCTTTTTTGTTTTTTAGTAAGAAACCGAGACCTAGAAGGGCAAGGAGGCTGATTCCTGCAAATAGGAGTTTATTATCGTTTTTGGTTCCTGTATTTGGAAGTTCAGCTTGTTTAGCTAGGGGAGCAGGTGTATTATCCTTGCTAGAGTTTTCTACCGATTCGTTTTGAACTGCCTCTTTTACAGATGATGCTTGTGCTTCTTGTGCTGGTTGTTGAGCTTGTGAATCAGCTGTAGCTTGGCTAGGTTTATTTTCCGCATCAGCTACTTTTGCATCCGGTTTAGTAGAGTCAGGTTTAGTTTGTGGAGCTGGATCTTGCTGTTCGGGTTTGACTACTCGGTTTGACATATTGTCTTGGCTGTTATTTTGCCCTTGTTCTTGTTTTAAGCTAGCAAGGTCAAATTCTGGTTTTTCTTCCACAGCTGGGGCGACAATTGCACCGCCTTGAGAGACTCGAAGAACAGTAGCTGTAAGGGCATTCAATTTCAAGCCTTTTTCAGTCCATTCGAGTCCTTTCGGGTTGGTAATTCCTACTGGTCCTGCTTGGTTTTCATCTGCCAAAACTTCAGCATTTCTGAGGTGGGCAAAGGCAGTTCCCAAATTAAATTCGCGGGCTTTTTCGTCAGCATTGACAAAGACTGCATAGATGTCTCCATTTGGAGCAGTGATTTGGTAGCCAATCACTACATCCTCTTTTTCTACACCATTTTGACCTGGGACAGTGATGAGGTGGACACGGTCTTTGATATCTTGGAGACTCTTAAGTCGGAAGGCATCTGTAGATTGACGAAGGGCAATCAAACCTTTCATATAGTCACGGCTCTTGACATTTTCAGGATATGCTTTTCCATCTGTAGCCTTAGTCCAGTCAAACTTGTTAATAGCATCACTCGAATCGTAAGAGTCATGTATGAAGTAAGGATAGTCAAATGGATTGCCGTCCTTATCACGCAACAAGTGAGATTTGTTTGGAACCTTATCCTCTGCTACTGGAGTCTTGTAGGCTGGGTCACGGAATTGTTTGGTACGTCCATATTCCTGACCAGAGTGGATAAACGGAGTTCCTTGAGCTGTCAAGACCATGAGATTTCCAAGTCGCAAACGACGATGAATTTCAGCATAGTTCTCAGCCTTGCTTGGGTCTTTTTTGATAGATTGAGCGATGATGTCAAAGAGGGTCAAGTTATCATGGGCTGCGATGTATTGGATGACATCTCCAGGGCTGTCTGCTTCAAAGTTGGTTGGTTGAGCAATAAGATTTTTGAAGATAGTGTTGATATCACGCTTGCCACCTGTGATAAAGGCAGGTTGACCTTCGTTTGGATAACCAGACTTGAGGTTGTTACGGATGTCATCTGAGAAGACAGCGACAGTATCGGTATGCTTCATCCAATCTTGGTCAGCAGCTTTAGTAGGCATGTTTTCATCACCGGCATAGGTTCTCCAACCTTCGCCCAGCATGATAAGATTTGGATTGAGGGCGCGTGCAGCCTTGTAAGCTTCTTCGATAGAAGCGGCATCATGGTCTCCCATCATATCGAAACGGAAGCCATCCACTTTGTAGGTATCAACTAGATATTTGATAGAGTCAACTAGGAGTCGTTTGGTCATATGGTGGGTTGTTCCCAAGCGTCCACCACCAAAGCTAGTGCGAGGTGTACCATCAGCATCCATAAAGTGGTAGTAGTTTGGCTCTAGGTCTTCAAAGATATCGACCTTAGCTGTGTGGTTATAAACGACATCCAGGATAGCTCCCATGCCACGTTTGTGGATTTCGTTGATGAGGTTTTTAAATTCTGCGATTCGTTTTTCTGGATTCTTAGGATCGCTTGAATACATACCAGTCAAGGAGAAGTAGTTTTGAGGGTCATATCCCCAGTTGTAGTTGCTGTTGCTTGAAGCATAGTCAGACAAGCGTTCATGGTTCTTCAATTCATTGACAAAGTAGTAAGACAAGACTGGAAGGAGCTGGATGTGGGTCACACCTAAGTCTTTGAGATAGTCTAGTTTTTCAATAAAGGCTTCAAAAGTCCCAAATGGTTTGGTCAAGTCTTTTGCGATGGCGGGATCTGAAGTGAAGTCACGCACATGAGCTTCATAGATAACGGCATCTTCACGAGTCTTGAAGTTGTGAATCTTGCCATAAGTCAAGTCTTGAGGTCCGAGTTTAGCTGGATCTACAAAGGCAGCTTTAGCCACTTTATGGGCATCGTCAATCTTGGCATCGTCACTATTCCAAGCAGCGAGGGACTTAGCGTAAGGATCGAGTGCAAGAACAGTTTTACCCTGACGCTCGATTTGGTATTGATAATAGTAGCCAGTGAAATCTGTGATGCCTAGTTTGTTTGTGCTATCTAGAGTTTGTTTCCAAGTTCCTCTTTCCCCTTTTTCAAGAGCGACAGTCCCAACCACTTTGTTAGGGTCATTCTTGTCGTAGACAACAACAGAAACCTTATCAGCACTTGGTGACCAAAGGGTCAAATCAACCTGTTTTCCTTCTTCTTTGAGGTCGGCTCCAAGTTTGCCATCATAGCTGTAAGTCTCATCTTTGAGGCGCCAGCTTGTTTTGGTAGTAAATTGGTCGGAATTGTAGCTAACAGTATATGGATGTTTTGTGTCAGAGAAATCTCCGCTATAGGTCACTTTTTTACCAGCTTCATCAATTGCGACATCGGTGATAGCTACTTTGTTTCCTAGGTGATTAGTGATGTTGGAGTGCTTGAGGATATCTTCTTTTTTGGCACCGACTAGTGTTGAAAAACTACTTTCAATGCTAGAAGTTCCTACGTGTTGAGCCCCTGTCATGCGGATATCATGGACATAGTATGGATTTGTGTAAATCGATTCGTCATCGTCTTTTAGGAAAATTTGGCTATGATTTTTCAAATCTGTGAACTTATAATCTTCTTTACGGATTTTCACATCGTCTCCTTGTTTGCTTCTGTCTAGTAATAAAAATCCAAGGTCTTTAGCTGCATCTTTTAGTGGAATATCGATATAGCGACCATATTTGCCTGTGGCAGTAAAGTCTGTTCCATTAGGCCATTCACCACTACTTGGCTCCTTCACATCTCCCCAGTACCAGAGAGATTTCTTGTCATAGTTTCCGTCGGTACGGTAGTAGTTGACGCGAACAGTTCCTGCAGGTTGTGGTTCGTAAGAGAAAACCTTGTAATCTTGGTCTAACCAAGCCTCGTTCATTTTTGGAACCAGTTTTTCTGCTGATTTATCACCGGTTAGATTTTTTCCAGCTGTATTATTGATGAGGAAGCTAATTTTCTTGGCTTGTTCTCCCTTTAATTTGACATCTAGGTAGTAGCCATAGTTATCTTTTTTGGCATCCTTGAAGGACAAGGCTCCGTTAGGCCAATTTTCAGAAGGCTTTTCAACATCATCCCAAGTCCATAGTCCTTGAGCATCCTTGTTTTCTTCAGGAAGTTTTTTGACGTGGATACGGAAGTAGTTGTCTTCGATGGGCTCTTCTGCCTTAGTTTCAGTCGTTGCTGGACTAGTAGAAGTAGTCGGCTCACTTGAACGATCTTGCCCAGTTTGTGGTGCTGGATCAGTTGGGCTTGCAGCAGGAGTTGTTGGCTCTGTTGCAGGTTTTTCTTCTTTTTTCTCTAGGGAAGCGTTTGCATTGTCAGTTGAAGAAAAATCGCTTTCGTTCTTGCCAGCGATGTTCGTTGCATCAGTAAGAGGTTGGGCAAGGGCGGTAGTAGTTTCACTATTACTTGCGTTAGTGGTTGGTGTACTTTCGTTGGCTGAGATAGTTGGTGTAGCCATGGCAAGTAGGACAAGACTTGCTCCGATAAGGACAGAACCAGTTCCATTTTTGAGGGAGCGGATGCTGTAAACCATTTTTTTCTCAGTGTGAGATGGTGTTCTTTTCATAATCAATCTCCTATAAATGAATTTCTTTATCAGTATAGCACTTAGTAAAACAATATGCAAGCGTTTTCCTAAAATTAAACTAAAAGAAAAATCGCAACAAATTTTGCTACGATTCAGCCAATCTTTTTTATAGGAAAAGATTTTGTCAAAAATTCATCAATCCCCTTGAAAAATCTAGCTAGATAGGGTATAATATGAGTAATCATTTGTCGTAGGTTTTGTCTGAAATATTGTCCAGACAAGGCTCACAGCAGTTAAATCTTCTGAAAAAGTCAGATTTAGCTGCTCTTTTTGTGCTTTTTTTCAGGATTTTGTGTGTTTGTAACAGATACTTAAAGATTCTGAAAATTTATCAAGAGGACACGGTGATAAGGGTTTTTAAAACCATATGACGATTAGAAAAGCCTGATTGACAAGGCTTGGAACTTATTTATAAAGGAGAATCATCTTGGCAGGACATGACGTTCAATACGGGAAACATCGTACCCGTCGTAGTTTTTCAAGAATCAAAGAAGTTCTTGACTTACCAAATTTGATTGAAATTCAAACTGACTCATTCAAAGATTTCCTAGACCATGGTCTTAAGGAAGTGTTTGAAGATGTATTGCCAATTTCAAACTTCACAGACACAATGGAGTTGGAATTTGTTGGATATGAAATCAAGGAACCAAAATACACGCTAGAAGAGGCTCGTATCCACGATGCTAGCTACTCAGCACCAATTTTTGTAACCTTCCGCTTGATCAATAAAGAAACTGGCGAAATCAAAACTCAAGAAGTTTTCTTTGGTGATTTCCCAATCATGACAGAAATGGGTACTTTCATCATCAATGGTGGTGAACGTATCATCGTATCTCAGTTGGTCCGCTCACCAGGTGTTTACTTTAACGATAAAGTTGATAAAAATGGTAAAGTGGGCTACGGCTCAACTGTTATCCCTAACCGTGGGGCTTGGTTGGAGCTTGAAAGCGACTCAAAAGACATCGCCTACACTCGTATCGACCGTACGCGTAAGATTCCATTTACAACCTTGGTTCGTGCCCTTGGTTTTTCAGGTGATGATGAAATCTTTGATATCTTTGGTGATAGCGAATTGGTTCGCAATACTGTTGAAAAAGATATCCACAAGAACCCAATGGACTCTCGTACAGACGAAGCCTTGAAAGAAATTTACGAACGACTTCGTCCGGGTGAGCCTAAGACTGCTGAAAGCTCACGTAGCTTGCTTGTGGCTCGTTTCTTTGATCCACGTCGCTATGATCTAGCAGCAGTTGGTCGTTACAAAATCAATAAAAAACTCAATGTTAAAACACGTTTGCTCAACCAAACCATTGCAGAGCCATTGGTAGATCCTGAAACAGGAGAAATCTTGGTAGAAGCTGGAACAATCATGACTCGTAGCGTGATTGAAAGTATTGAAAGCCATTTGGATGGTGATTTGAACAAGATTGTTTACATTCCAAATGATGCAGCCGTTGTGACTGAGCCAGTTGTTCTTCAAAAATTCAAGGTTGTTGCACCAACTGATCCAGACCGCGTCGTAACTATCATCGGTAATGCTAATCCAGATGACAAGATTCGTATCGTCACTCCTGCAGATATCCTTGCTGAGATGAGCTACTTCCTCAACTTGGCTGAAGGACTTGGCCGTGTAGATGATATCGACCACCTTGGAAACCGCCGTATCCGCGCGGTTGGTGAATTGCTTGCCAACCAAGTACGCCTTGGACTTTCTCGTATGGAACGTAATGTCCGTGAACGTATGTCTGTCCAGGATAACGAAGTCTTGACACCACAACAAATTATCAATATCCGTCCTGTAACAGCTGCGGTTAAAGAATTCTTTGGTTCATCACAGTTGTCACAGTTCATGGACCAACACAACCCACTTTCTGAGTTGTCTCACAAACGCCGTTTGTCAGCCTTGGGGCCTGGTGGTTTGACACGTGACCGTGCTGGATATGAAGTACGTGACGTGCACTACACTCACTACGGTCGTATGTGTCCAATCGAGACACCTGAAGGACCTAATATCGGTTTGATCAATAACTTGTCATCTTACGGACACTTGAACAAATATGGTTTTGTTCAAACACCATACCGTAAAGTTGACCGTGAAACAGGTGTTGTTACGAACGAAATCGTTTGGTTGACAGCCGATGAAGAAGATGAATTTACTGTAGCACAGGCTAATTCTCGTCTGAATGAAGATGGAACATTTGCTGAGAAAGTTGTCATGGGTCGTCACCAAGGGGTCAACCAAGAGTATCCAGCTAATGTTGTTGACTACATGGACGTATCACCAAAACAGGTAGTTGCCGTTGCGACAGCATGTATTCCTTTCTTGGAAAACGATGACTCCAACCGTGCCCTCATGGGAGCCAACATGCAACGTCAGGCTGTACCATTGATTAATCCTAAAGCACCTTACGTTGGTACTGGTATGGAATACCAAGCAGCCCACGATTCAGGAGCTGCTGTGATTGCTCAGTATGACGGTAAAGTTACCTATGCAGATGCTGACAAGGTAGAAGTTCGTCGTGAAGATGGTTCATTGGACGTTTACCACATCCAAAAATTCCGTCGTTCAAACTCAGGTACTGCTTACAACCAACGCACTCTCGTAAAAGTTGGCGATGTCGTTGAAAAAGGCGATTTCATCGCTGACGGCCCTTCTATGGAAAATGGAGAAATGGCGCTTGGACAAAACCCAATCGTTGCCTACATGACTTGGGAAGGTTACAACTTCGAGGATGCCGTTATCATGAGCGAACGCTTGGTGAAAGATGATGTCTACACATCTGTCCACCTTGAAGAATACGAATCAGAAACGCGCGATACAAAGCTTGGGCCTGAAGAAATTACTCGCGAAATTCCAAATGTTGGGGAAGACGCTCTTAAAGACCTTGACGAAATGGGTATTATCCGTATCGGTGCTGAGGTTAAAGAAGGTGATATCCTTGTAGGTAAAGTAACACCTAAGGGTGAGAAAGACCTTTCAGCTGAAGAACGTCTCTTGCACGCTATCTTCGGAGATAAATCTCGTGAAGTGCGTGATACTTCTCTTCGTGTACCACACGGTGCTGATGGTGTCGTTCGTGATGTTAAGATCTTTACACGTGCAAATGGAGATGAATTGCAATCAGGTGTTAATATGCTGGTTCGCGTCTACATCGCTCAAAAACGTAAGATCAAGGTCGGAGATAAGATGGCCGGACGTCACGGAAATAAAGGGGTTGTCTCTCGTATCGTTCCTGTAGAAGACATGCCTTACCTTCCAGATGGAACTCCAGTCGATATCATGTTGAACCCACTTGGGGTGCCATCACGTATGAATATAGGTCAGGTTATGGAGCTCCACCTTGGTATGGCTGCTCGTACTCTTGGTATTCATATCGCAACACCAGTCTTTGACGGAGCAAGTTCTGAAGACCTTTGGTCAACTGTTAAAGAAGCTGGTATGGATAGCGATGCCAAAACGATCCTTTACGATGGACGTACTGGTGAACCATTTGATAACCGTGTTTCTGTCGGAGTCATGTACATGATCAAACTCCACCACATGGTTGATGATAAATTGCACGCGCGTTCAGTCGGACCTTACTCAACCGTTACTCAACAACCACTCGGAGGTAAAGCTCAGTTTGGTGGACAACGTTTCGGTGAGATGGAGGTTTGGGCTCTTGAAGCCTACGGTGCCTCAAATGTCCTTCAAGAAATCTTGACTTACAAGTCTGACGATATCAACGGACGTTTGAAAGCTTATGAAGCTATTACAAAAGGAAAACCAATTCCAAAACCAGGTGTTCCAGAATCCTTCCGAGTTCTTGTCAAAGAATTGCAATCTCTTGGTCTTGACATGCGAGTCCTTGACGAAGATGATCAAGAAGTGGAACTTCGTGACTTGGATGAAGGAATGGACGAAGATGTCATCCACGTAGATGACCTTGAAAAAGCCCGCGAAAAAGCAGCACAAGAGGCTAAAGCAGCCTTTGAAGCTGAAGAAGCTGAGAAAGCAACAAAAGCGGAAGCAACAGAAGAAACTGCTGAATAAGAATAAGCAGTTCACTTAGAATAGAAAGGGAAGAAATAGTGGTTGATGTAAATCGTTTTAAAAGTATGCAAATCACCCTAGCTTCTCCAAGCAAAGTCCGTTCATGGTCTTATGGAGAAGTCAAAAAACCTGAAACAATCAATTACCGTACCTTGAAACCAGAACGTGAAGGACTATTTGATGAAGTTATCTTTGGTCCTACAAAAGACTGGGAATGTGCTTGTGGTAAGTACAAACGCATTCGTTACAGAGGAATTGTTTGTGACCGTTGTGGGGTTGAAGTAACGCGTACAAAAGTTCGTCGTGAGCGTATGGGGCACATTGAGTTGAAAGCTCCTGTATCTCACATCTGGTACTTCAAGGGGATTCCAAGCCGTATGGGCTTGACCCTTGATATGAGCCCTCGTGCCCTCGAGGAAGTTATCTACTTTGCAGCTTATGTGGTGATTGATCCTAAGGATACACCACTTGAGCACAAGTCTATCATGACAGAGCGCGAATACCGTGAGCGCTTGCGTGAGTATGGTTATGGATCATTCGTTGCCAAGATGGGTGCCGAAGCTATCCAAGACCTTCTAAAACAAGTAGATCTTGAAAAAGAAATTGCTGAACTCAAAGAAGAGTTGAAAACAGCTACTGGACAAAAACGTGTCAAAGCTATCCGTCGTTTGGATGTTTTGGATGCCTTTTACAAGTCTGGAAACAAACCTGAATGGATGATTCTCAACATTCTTCCGGTTATTCCACCAGATCTTCGTCCAATGTTGCAGTTGGATGGTGGCCGTTTTGCCTCATCTGACTTGAATGACCTTTACCGCCGTGTTATCAACCGTAACAACCGTTTGGCTCGTTTGCTTGAGTTGAATGCACCAGGTATCATCGTTCAAAATGAGAAGCGTATGCTTCAAGAAGCGGTTGACGCTTTGATTGACAATGGTCGTCGTGGTCGTCCAATCACAGGACCAGGTAGCCGTCCACTGAAATCATTGAGCCACATGCTTAAAGGTAAACAAGGACGCTTCCGTCAAAACTTGCTCGGTAAACGTGTTGACTTCTCAGGACGTTCCGTTATCGCCGTTGGTCCAACGCTTAAGATGTACCAATGTGGTGTGCCACGTGAAATGGCGATCGAGCTCTTTAAGCCATTCGTGATGCGTGAAATCGTTGCACGTGATATCGTGCAAAACGTTAAAGCTGCTAAACGCTTGGTGGAACGTGGAGACGAACGCATCTGGGATATCCTTGAAGAAGTGATCAAAGAACACCCAGTGCTTTTGAACCGCGCACCGACCCTTCACCGTTTAGGTATCCAAGCCTTCGAGCCAGTCTTAATTGATGGTAAGGCCCTTCGCTTGCACCCGCTTGTCTGTGAAGCCTACAATGCCGACTTTGACGGGGACCAAATGGCCATCCACGTACCGCTTTCAGAAGAAGCCCAAGCAGAAGCTCGTATCTTGATGCTAGCTGCTGAGCACATCTTGAACCCGAAAGATGGTAAACCAGTTGTTACTCCATCTCAGGACATGGTTTTGGGTAACTACTACTTGACAATGGAAGAAGCTGGTCGTGAAGGTGAAGGAATGGTCTTCAAAGACCGTGACGAAGCTGTTATGGCTTACCGTAATGGTTATGTTCACCTTCACTCACGTGTTGGTATCGCAACAGACAGCCTCAACAAGCCTTGGACAGAAGAGCAAAAACACAAGGTCTTGCTTACAACTGTTGGTAAAATCCTCTTCAACGACATCATGCCAGAGGGTCTACCATACTTGCAAGAACCAAACAATGCCAACTTGACAGAAGGCGTTCCAGCTAAATACTTCTTGCCACTTGGTGGAGATATCAAGGAAGCAATCAGCAAACTTGAGCTCAACCCTCCATTCAAGAAGAAAAACCTTGGAAATATCATCGCTGAAATCTTCAAACGTTTCCGTACGACAGAAACTTCTGCCCTACTTGACCGTATGAAGAACCTCGGTTACCACCACTCAACTCTTGCAGGATTGACAGTGGGTATTGCCGATATCCCAGTCGTTGATGACAAGGCTGAAATCATTGAAGAATCACACAAACGTGTAGAACAAATCACAAAACAATTCCGTCGTGGTATGATCACAGACGACGAGCGATACAATGCCGTTACAGCTGAATGGCGTGCTGCCCGTGAAAAACTTGAGAAACGTTTGATTGCCAACCAAGATCCTAAGAATCCAATCGTTATGATGATGGATTCTGGAGCCCGTGGTAACATCTCAAACTTCTCACAGCTTGCCGGTATGCGTGGTCTGATGGCGGCTCCGAACGGACGTATCATGGAATTGCCAATCCTTTCAAACTTCCGCGAAGGTTTGTCAGTACTCGAAATGTTCTTCTCCACTCACGGTGCTCGTAAAGGTATGACCGATACGGCCCTTAAGACAGCCGACTCAGGTTACTTGACTCGTCGTTTGGTTGACGTTGCCCAAGACGTTATCATCCGTGAGGACGATTGTGGAACTGACCGTGGTCTCTTGATCCGCTCTATCGCAGAAGGAAAAGAGATGATTGAGTCTCTAGAAGAACGTCTCAACGGTCGTTACACTAAGAAAACTGTTAAACATCCAGAAACTGGTGCAGTGATTATCGGTCCAAATGAGTTGATTACAGAAGACAAGGCGCGTGAAATTGTCAATGCTGGTGTGGAAGAAGTGACTATCCGTTCCGTGTTTACATGTAACACTCGTCACGGTGTCTGCCGTCACTGTTATGGTATTAACTTGGCGACTGGTGATGCGGTTGAAGTTGGTGAAGCAGTTGGTACAATCGCTGCCCAATCTATCGGGGAACCTGGTACACAGCTTACAATGCGTACCTTCCACACGGGTGGGGTTGCCTCAAATACCGATATCACTCAGGGTCTTCCTCGTGTCCAAGAAATCTTTGAAGCCCGCAATCCTAAAGGGGAAGCGGTTATCACAGAGGTTAAAGGACAAGTTACAGCTATCGAAGAAGATGCATCAACTCGTACTAAGAAAGTCTTTGTTAAGGGTGAAACTGGCGAAGGTGAATACGTCGTTCCATTTACAGCTCGTATGCGTGTCGAAGTTGGGGACCAAGTAGCGCGTGGTGCTGCTCTTACAGAAGGTTCTATCCAACCAAAACGTCTCCTTGCAGTTCGCGATGTCTTGTCAGTTGAAACTTACCTTCTCGGTGAAGTACAAAAAGTTTACCGTAGCCAAGGGGTAGAAATCGGTGACAAACACATCGAGGTAATGGTTCGTCAAATGATCCGTAAAGTCCGTGTCATGGATCCAGGTGACACAGATCTTCTCATGGGTACCCTCATGGATATCAATGACTTTACAGATGCCAACAAAGATGTCCTTATCGCAGGTGGAGTTCCAGCGACAGGTCGCCCAGTTCTTATGGGAATTACCAAAGCCTCACTTGAAACAAATAGTTTCTTGTCAGCGGCTTCCTTCCAGGAAACAACTCGTGTCCTTACAGATGCAGCTATCCGCGGTAAGAAAGACCATCTCCTTGGACTTAAAGAAAATGTTATCATCGGTAAGATCATCCCAGCAGGTACTGGTATGGCCCGTTACCGTAACCTTG
This sequence comes from Streptococcus sp. CL6.35, assembly GCF_049737915.1. Classification (GTDB taxonomy): domain Bacteria; phylum Bacillota; class Bacilli; order Lactobacillales; family Streptococcaceae; genus Streptococcus. The sequence goes on from NZ_JBKOTU010000002.1 coordinate 274,643, forward strand.
AACCACATGCTGTCAACGAAGAAGAATACCTTAATCCTCCAGTAGAGGAAGAAGGAAATGAAGAAACAACAGAAGTAGTTGTGGATGCTGCCGTTGAAACTGTGGAAGAAACAGTAGAATAAAAGAGAATGAGAGAGCCCTCGGGGTCTCTCATTTTTCTGAAAACTTTCTCCATTTTTCCATGAAATGTGGTAAAATAATACTCAATGAAAATCAAAGAGCAAACTAGGAAACTAGCCGCAGGTTGCTCAAAGCACTGCTTTGAGGTTGTGGATAGAACTGACGAAGTCAGTAACCATACCTACGGCAAGGCGACGTTGACGTGGTTTGAAGAGATTTTCGAAGAGTATAAAAGAAAGAAGCTGACAAAGGAGACAAGTATGGAACAAACATTTTTTATCATTAAACCAGATGGTGTAAAAAGAGGATTAGTGGGTGAGGTGTTGAAACGCATCGAACAACGTGGATTGACAATCGAAAAATTGGAGTTGCGTTCAAAGATTTCAGAAGAGTTAATTGACCAGCACTATCAGGACTTGGTTGGTCAAGGTTTTTACCCACCGATTCGTGAATTTATGACTTCAGGACCGGTTCTTGTAGGTATCATTTCTGGTCCCAAAGTAATCGAAACTTGGCGGACTATGATGGGTGCGACTCGTCCAGAAGAAGCTTTACCAGGAACGATTCGAGGTGATTTTGCAAAAGCTGCTAGTGAAAATCAACCTATCCAAAATGTTGTACATGGTTCAGATTCAGAAGAGTCAGCTAAGCGAGAAATTGCTCTTTGGTTTGACGGAAAGTAGTAAAAGTTTGATGTAAGGGTTACTTGCATCAAACTTTTTTGCATTTTAGAGTAGAAAACTGACAGTTGAGAAATATTCTAGCAATGATGAGAATTTCTAGCTTATAATAAGAGCAAGTAAGGGAGGAAGAATGATGGAAAAAATGAAAAAGCAAATTCGTGTTTTGTTATTGCTGACGTTTTTTGGTCTTAGTAGCTGTTCTTGTTTAAGTTTATCGACTTGGGCTTTGATGTTAAATCAAAACTGCTTCTATTATTTAGTTGGCATGTTGCTCCTTGCCAGTATTGGTGCAGGGCTAAACTACTATAGTGGACAGCGAAATCAATCTTATTCAGTTTTTAAGGAAGATAAGCAACAATTCTTGTATAGTCTCTTGCTCTTAGTAAACATTTTGGGTTTAGCTTTAATTGTCATAGACCATATCCTTGCAGGAAATACATCCGTAGAAGGGTTTGTGGAAGCCTTTCTACCAAGTTTCTTTTTCTTATTTGGTATTGATTTGTTAGTTTTTCTACCGATTCAGAAGTATGTAAATGGATTGAAAAAGATTTTGGGTAAGAAGGAAATCTGTTTTATTAGTGGACTAGCTATTCTAATCTTTCTCAGAAATCCTTGGATGCTATTATCCATGACCTTTTATATTACCTTAGGAATGCTATTTCTAGGACTGTTGGTGCCAAAAGTCATTCGCTGGGAAGTTTCGTTTTACAGCCATTTGATGAGAGATATCTTATTAGTTGTCTTTTTACTGTTTCTATTTTAAAATCAAAACAAGAACTGACCGAAGTTTTTACAATTCATAATATGAAATTCACAGATAATATCTCGACAAAGAACAACTTTTTGGTATAATAGAAACATGTACACTAAAAACGAAGAAGAGTTACAGTCCTTAGGTGAACGTTTGGGCTATTTATTAGAAAAGAATGATGTTTTAATTTTAACTGGCGAACTTGGAGCAGGCAAAACGACCTTTACAAAAGGTCTTGCTAGGGGATTACAGATTTCTCAGATGATTAAGAGTCCAACCTACACTATCGTAAGAGAGTATGAAGGTCGTCTTCCGCTTTACCACCTAGATGTTTATCGTATTGAGGGAGATGCGGATTCTATTGATTTGGATGAGTTTCTCTTTGGTGGTGGGGTAACTGTCATCGAGTGGGGACATCTTTTAGGTGATGCCTTGCCAGATACTTATTTAGAATTGGAAATTCTAAAAGAAGAAGACGGTCGCAGATTACATTTCCAAGCAAAGGGTTTGCGTGCAGAAAAACTCTTAGAGGAGCTTCAACATGGAGTATGAATTGCTCATTAGAGAAGCAGAACCTAGTGATGCGGCTGAATTAGTGACATTTTTAAATCGTGTCAGTGTAGAAACAGATTTTACCAGTCTGGACAGGAATGGCATTTTGATGACAGATACTGAGATGGAGTTGTTTTTGGATAAACAGGCTCATTCAGAAAATCAAATTACTTTACTGGCCTTGCTGAATGATGAAATTGCTGGTCTTGTAAATATCACAGCTGATCAACGCAAGAGAGTTCGTCATATTGGAGATCTCTTTATTGTGATTGGTCAGAAGTATTGGAATAATGGACTGGGAAGTTTGTTACTTGAAGAAGTCGTAGAATGGGCACAGGCTAGTGGCATTCTTCGTCGACTTCAACTCACTGTCCAAACTCGTAATCAAGCTGCAGTTTATCTATATCAAAAACATGGCTTTGTCATTGAAGGTAGACAAGAGCGCGGTGCGTACATAGAAGAAGGGGAATTTATCGATGTTTACCTGATGGGTAGGCTGATAGATTAATAGAAATATGGTTAAAAAAATTATTGGAATGGTGCTAGCTTTTCTAGCTGTGACGGTTTTGGGTGTGGGTGTTTTTGCTTATACTATTTATCAGCAAGGTACACAAACCTTATCAAAAACCTATAAAAAAATTGGAGAAGAAACCAATGTTATTGAGGCGACTGAACCATTAACGATTCTTTTGATGGGGGTTGATACTGGAAACGTGGAACGAACGGACCCTTGGGAGGGAAATAGTGATTCCATGATTCTTTTGACAGTTAATCCGCACACGAAAAAGACCATGATGTTGAGTTTGGAACGTGATATCCTGACTAAAATTCAGCATAAAGATGGCCAGATTGAGGAAGCGAAGTTAAACGCTGCCTATGCTGGTGGTGGTGCAGAGTTAGCTATTTCAACCATTCAAAAGATGATGAATATCCATATCGATCGCTACATTATGGTTAATATGCAAGGATTGCAACAATTGGTAGATGCAGTGGGGGGGATTACGGTTAATAATACACTAGGTTTCCCAATTTCTATCAGTGACCAAGAAGAATTTAACACCATTTCTATTGGTGTTGGAGAGCAGACAATAAATGGAGAAGAAGCCCTTGTTTATTCCCGTATGCGCTATCAGGATCCTGAAGGAGACTATGGTCGTCAAAAGAGACAACGTGAAGTTATTCAAAAGGTTGTCGAAAAAGTTCTTAGTTTGAATAGTGTCAGTCACTACCAATCTATTTTAAAAGCCCTAAGTACTAATATGCAAACCAACATTGATTTATCTGCAAAAAGTATTCCAAGCTTGTTGGGCTATAAAGATTCATTTAAAACCATTGAATCACAACAGTTGAAGGGTGAGGGAGAGATGTTGCAAGGTATTTCTTACCAGATTGTTTCGAGAGAGCATATGTTGGAAATGCAGAATATATTGCGACGTTCTTTAGGACAAGAAGAAGTCACTCAGCTGGAAACAAATGTTGTCTTATTTGAAGATTTGTTTGGACGGGTGCCTGTTGGTGATGGGGAGAATCAACAACAAGGTGTCTTTGTAACAAATGAAGTAGAATAGTTCGTTTTTTAATACAAATAAAAAATTAATCGTGGGAAATTTCCTGCGATTTTTTCAAAAAAATACGAATAGATAGGTAGGAGGAAACATGAAAGCAGAAATCATTGCTGTTGGAACAGAAATTTTGACAGGACAGATTGTCAATACCAATGCTCAGTTTTTGTCGGAAAAACTAGCAGAGATTGGAGTAGATGTTTATTTTCAGACGGCTGTAGGAGACAATGAAGCTCGTCTCTTGTCTTTGCTTGAGATTGCCAGTCAACGTAGTAGTCTGGTGATTTTGACAGGTGGTTTAGGGCCAACTGAGGACGATTTGACCAAACAAACTCTGGCTAAATTTTTAGGGAAAGAATTAGTCTTCGATCCTCAGGCTCAGGAGAAGTTGGATGTCTTTTTTGCCCAGCGACCAGACTATGCCCGAACACCGAATAACGAAAGACAAGCTCAACTTGTAGAAGGGGCGACTCCACTACCGAATGAAACAGGACTGGCTGTGGGAGGAATATTGGAAATCGATGGAGTGACCTACGTTGTCCTTCCAGGTCCACCAAGTGAATTGAAACCCATGGTTTTAAACCAACTTTTACCTAAGTTGATAACAGGGAGTAAGCTATATTCCCGAGTTCTTCGTTTCTTTGGGATTGGCGAAAGTCAGTTGGTTACGATTTTGTCTGATTTGATTGATAATCAAACCGATCCTACCTTGGCACCTTATGCTAAGACAGGAGAAGTCACTCTGCGTCTGTCAACAAAGGCTAGCAGTCAAGAAGAGGCGAATCAAGCATTAGCTGATTTGGAAAATCAAATCTTAGGTCGCCAGACCTTTGAAGGCCTTTCTTTACGAGACCTTTGTTATGGTTATGGGGAAGAGTCCAGTTTAGCTAGCATTGTGGTAGAAGAACTGAAAAAACAAGGGAAAACCATCACGGCTGCTGAGAGTTTGACGGCTGGTCTTTTCCAAGCTACTGTAGCTGATTTTTCGGGTGCTTCAAATATATTTAAGGGTGGTTTTGTAACCTATAGTTTGGAGGAAAAATCAAAGATGTTGGATATTCCTGCCAAGGATTTGGAAGAACATGGTGTGGTGTCTGAATTTACAGCTCAGAAGATGGCTGAGCAGGCACGAATCAAGACCCAGTCTGATTTTGGCCTTAGTTTGACTGGAGTGGCAGGTCCAGATAGCCTAGAAGGGCACCCAGCTGGGACAGTCTTCATAGGCTTGGCTCAAGAGCATGGAACTGAGGTCATCAAGGTTAATATTGGAGGCAGAAGTCGAGCAGATGTACGTCACATTGCTGTTATGCATGCCTTTAACCTAGTTCGCAAGGCTTTATTAAGTGACTAACTTTTGATATAATAGTAGATAGGTCTGAGGACCATTAGAATGTAGGAGAATAGAATGGCGAAAAAACCAAAAAAATTAGATGAAATTTCAAAAAAATTCGGGGCTGAACGTGAAAAAGCCTTGAATGACGCTCTTAAACTGATTGAGAAAGACTTTGGTAAAGGATCAATCATGCGTTTGGGTGAACGTGCTGAGCAAAAGGTGCAAGTGATGAGTTCAGGTTCTTTGGCTCTTGATATTGCCCTTGGTTCAGGTGGTTATCCTAAGGGACGTATCATTGAAATCTATGGGCCAGAGTCATCTGGTAAGACAACAGTTGCCCTTCATGCAGTTGCACAAGCGCAAAAAGAAGGTGGGATTGCAGCCTTTATCGATGCGGAACATGCACTCGATCCAGCTTATGCTGCGGCCCTTGGTGTTAACATTGACGAATTGCTCTTGTCTCAACCAGACTCAGGAGAGCAAGGTCTTGAGATTGCAGGAAAATTGATTGACTCAGGTGCAGTTGACCTTGTCGTAGTTGACTCAGTTGCGGCCCTTGTACCTCGTGCGGAAATTGATGGAGATATCGGTGATAGCCACGTTGGTTTGCAGGCTCGTATGATGAGCCAGGCTATGCGTAAGCTCGGTGCTTCTATCAATAAAACCAAAACAATTGCCATCTTTATCAACCAATTGCGTGAAAAAGTTGGGGTGATGTTTGGAAATCCAGAAACAACTCCTGGTGGACGTGCTCTGAAATTCTACGCATCAGTCCGTTTGGATGTTCGTGGAAGCACACAAATCAAGGGAACTGGTGACCAAAAAGATACCAATGTCGGTAAAGAAACTAAAATCAAGGTCGTGAAAAATAAGGTGGCTCCACCGTTTAAGGAAGCCTTCGTTGAAATCATGTACGGAGAAGGGATTTCTAAGACTGGTGAGCTTTTGAAGATTGCAAGCGATTTGGATATCATCAAAAAAGCAGGAGCTTGGTACTCTTACAAGGATGAGAAAATCGGGCAAGGTTCTGAAAATGCTAAGAAATACTTGTCAGATAACCCAGAAATCTTTGATGAAATTGACCATCAAGTTCGTGTTCAATTTGGTTTGATTGATGGAGAAGAAGCTGCTGAAAGCAAAAAAGATGAAGCAGCTCAAGTAGACTCTGTGAATGAAGAAGTTACACTTGACCTAGGCGACGAACTTGAAATCGAAATTGAAGAATAAGCTGTCAAAGTAGTGGAGAAATCCACTGCTTTTTCGATTCTTTGTTCAAGATCTCAGAACATCTATAGTTTGCTGTTTCTTGTCGCTCTTCTAGAAAGCTGATATAATAGCCTTATGAATAAAAAACGAACAGTGGACCTGATTCATGGTCCTATTCTTCCCTCGCTTGTGAGTTTTGCCTTCCCAATCTTGCTGTCTAATATCTTTCAGCAACTCTATAACACTGCTGATGTCTTGATTGTTGGGCGATTTCTTGGTCAAGAATCCTTGGCTGCAGTAGGAGCGACGACAGCGATTTTTGACCTGATTGTAGGTTTTACTCTTGGTGTTGGCAATGGCATGGGAATTGTCATTGCCCGCTATTATGGAGCTCGGAATTTCACTAAAATCAAGGAGGCAGTAGCAACCACTTGGATTTTAGGTGCTCTTTTGAGTATTGTAGTTATGCTGCTGGGCTTTCTTGGTTTGTATCCTCTCTTGCAATACCTAGATACTCCTGAAGAAATTCTTCCCCAGTCCTATCAATATATTTCTATGATTGTGACCTGTGTCGGTGTCAGCTTTGCCTATAATCTCTTTGCAGGTTTGTTGCGGTCTATTGGAGACAGTCTGGCTGCGCTTGGTTTTCTGATTTTCTCTGCTCTGGTTAATGTGGTTCTGGATCTCTATTTCATTACGCAATTGCATCTTGGAGTTCAATCGGCGGGACTTGCTACCATCATTTCGCAGGGTTTATCAGCGGTTCTTTGCTTTTATTATATCCGTAAGAGTGTGCCTGAGCTACTCCCTCAACTCAAGCATTTCAAATGGGACAAGGCCTTATACGCCGATCTCTTGGAGCAAGGTTTGGCTATGGGCTTGATGAGTTCAATTGTGTCCATTGGTAGTGTGATTTTACAGTCTTCTGTTAATACCTTTGGTGCCGTAATTATCAGTGCCCAGACGGCAGCTCGACGCATTATGGCCTTCGCCCTTCTTCCTATGACCGCTATTTCTGCCTCGATGACAACTTTTGCTTCGCAGAATCTTGGGGCCAAGCGACCAGACCGTATTGTTCAAGGACTTCGAATCGGCAGTCGTTTGAGTATGTCCTGGGCAGTTTTTGTTTGTATCTTCCTCTTTTTTGCCAGTCCAGCCTTAGTTTCCTTCTTGGCCAGTTCAACGGATGGTTACTTGGTAGAAAATGGTAGTCTCTATCTGCAAATCAGCTCAGCCTTTTATCCTATTTTGAGTTTCTTGTTGATTTATCGCAATTGCTTGCAGGGCTTGGGGCAAAAGGTCCTTCCTCTGGTTTCCAGCTTTATTGAACTAATCGGGAAAATCGCTTTTGTGGTCTTTATTATTCCTTGGGCAGGCTATAAGGGTGTTATCCTTTGTGAACCCCTTATCTGGGTTGCTATGACCATTCAACTGTACTTTTCACTGTTCCGTCATCCTTTGATAAAAGAAGGCAAGGCCATCTTGGCAACAAAAGTGTCATCATAGCTCGATTTGCTGAATAAAATCCATTTCCTCTAGTGAAAATCGAAAAAACTTGTGTTATAATAAGAAAGATTAAAATGTGAAAAAAGGAGATTCCTAATGGGACGTAAATGGGCCAATATCGTAGCCAAGAAAACGGCTAAAGATGGAGCTAACTCTAAAGTATATGCAAAATTTGGTGTAGAAATCTATGTAGCAGCTAAAAAAGGTGATCCAGATCCAGAATCAAACTCAGCTTTGAAATTCGTTATCGACCGTGCTAAACAAGCCCAAGTGCCAAAACACGTTATCGATAAAGCTTTGGATAAGGCTAAAGGAAACACAGACGAAACCTTTACAGAAGGACGTTACGAAGGTTTTGGACCAAATGGTTCTATGTTGATTGTTGATACTTTGACTTCTAACGTTAACCGTACAGCAGCCAATGTCCGTGCAGCTTTTGGTAAAAATGGCGGAAACATGGGTGCTTCAGGTTCGGTTTCATACCTCTTCGACAACAAGGGTGTTATCGTATTTGCTGGCGAAGATGCGGATGCAGTCTTTGAGCAATTGCTAGAAGCAGATGTGGATGTGGACGATGTAGAAGCAGAAGAAGGAACAATCACTGTTTATACAGCACCAACTGACCTTCACAAGGCTATCGTCGCTCTTCGTGAGTCAGGTATCGAAGAATTCCAAGTGACTGAATTGGAAATGATTCCTCAGTCTGAAGTGGAATTGTCAGGCGATGACCTTGAAACTTTTGAAAAACTTTATAGCGTCCTTGAAGACGACGAAGATGTACAAAAAATCTACACAAACGTAGACGGCTTCTAATTTAACATAGAAAATATGATCCTAAGTGAGAAAATCACTTGGGATTTTTTTAATCAAGAAAATAGTTCTCACGGAAATTTATTTAGTTCCTAGGAGAACTAAATGCAATGATTAGAAAGGAGTAAGTATGGATAAACCGATGTTGGTTTTAAAACGTTTTGGACACCAGGTACATCTGATGGTACAAAAGGAAGCCAAACGTTGTGGTATTGAATTTATGGGTGTACCTCAAGGACAAGTTCTGCGTTTTTTAGGTTGGCGTGAGCATGAACAAGAATTAACGCTCATCAAGGATATTGAACAAGAACTCAATATTAGCAAGTCTGTTGCTAGTAACTTGGTCAAGCGTATGGTGCAAAATAGTTTGGTGGAGCTGGAGGCGAGTCCTGTCGATAAGCGGGCTAAGTTTGTTCGTTTGACGGACAAATCGCGTTCTCAAATGCAGCAGGTTAAGGCCTTCTTTGAACGAATTGATCAGAGTCTGCTAAATGGTGTTTCAAAGTCAGACTTGGCAATCTTTGAAAAGGTTCTCGGTCAGTTGCAAGAAAATGTTCAGAAGATAGGAGGAGAGAATGAAGAAATTAGCCAAATGAATTAGTGGAAAAGAATGGGGTGTGATTTTACTAGCCATTCTCTTTACCTGCTTTTCGGTTTATCTAGAGTTGGAAGAAGAGGAACTTCCATTTTAAAAAAGAAGTAAGGGCTGGGAAATGACCTAGCTCTAAAAAATCAGCATTCAGTTTTGTAAGATGCAAGATCTGTTTGACTGAATTCTATTTCTCTCAAGCTTTTAAAAGTTTAATTATGATTGCCGAGGTGGGACCAAGAATCAAAAATCAATGAATTTTTAGATTCTGTCGCGCCTTTTTTATGATAATCATTTTGGAAAGATTTTGCTTTTTGGCGGTTTTGTAATATAATAATCCTATATGTTTCATAAAGGCGCTTACGGCATAGGGGGTGAAAAATGGTAGCAGCTAACGTCAAAAAACGGGGTCAGCATTATCAGAAGAAGGCTCTCTGGCCACTTTCCATTCTGCTTATTTTTGCTTTGTTTTTTGTTTATTTCAAGGGCGTTCTGCCAGATGAGAAGCAGGTCAAGATTGGGGCAACCTACATGACCATGAATAATGATTTTTATAAGATCTTAAATGCGGAGCTGGAGAAGAAAACCAACCAGCAGGGCAGCCGGCTTTACGTGCGGGATCCTGAGCTGGGTGAGGGCAAGCAGAGCCAGCAGATTGACTTTTTTGTCCGAGAAAAGGTTGATGTCATTGTTATCAATCCGGTAAAAAGTAATAGTCCAAGTATCATTTCCTCTCTTCAAAAGGCCAAGAAAGCTGGGATTAAAATCATCGTAGTGGATGCGCCTATCAGTCAGGATGTAAAAGTGGATACGACTATTGTGTCGGATAACTACCAAGCAGGCGTCCTGATTGCCCAGGACATGATGAAGCGCTTGCCTTCTGCTAATATTCTCCTTCTAGAGCACCGCAATGCCGTCTCTGCTATGGACCGGATTCAGGGATTTATTGATACGATTGAAAAACAGCCTAGCTACAAGATTATTTCCCAGAAAGAAACACTAGGCCAGACAGAGGAAAGCATGCCGCAAGTAAAAAGTGCCTTAGACGAAGGATTGGACTTTAATGTAGTCATGGCGCTCAATGATCGGGCAGCTATCGGGGCCTTGGCTGCTATTAAAAATCAAGGTCTTGATAAGAAAATCTCCATCTACGGCGTGGATGGATCGCCTGATATCAAAAACTTTTTGGCTACGACTAGCGATATAGAGGGAACCGTGGCCCAATCGCCCATTCAGATGGGACGCAAGGTGGCACAGGTAATTGAGCTGATGCAGGAGGGGAAATCCTACGACAGCCAATACCTGATTCCTGTTCATCTGGTTAATAGAGATAATATCAGTCAATACACAGTTACAGGGTGGCAATAATGAGACCTCAAAAAAGTATCTTTTATAGCAAAATCGCCTTAATGGTCATCAATCTGTTTGCCATTGTCTATAATGCATCCATCTATCTCTTTGTGACCAACTATGTAGCGGCTAAGGGCTTCAGTCACTCGCTTTTGGAGCGTTTGGATGCCATTCCGGGCTCTCCTAGCCTAATCTTCTGGGTATCCATTAGCCTGTATGCCTGTCTGCTTTTAGTCATGTACTATCGGGAGCGCCACCCCAATCAGCTGTCCGTCTATGACAAGGCGACCATTATTGAAATCCTGCTCATGCTGGTCATCTTTTCCGTCTTGCACTCGTCCTACAATGGCTTGATTCTCTTGGTGTTTGCGGATATTTTCTATGGCTCTAAGGAGTTCAATGCTTCCAAGGACAAGAAGTACTGGTTTTCTTTCATTATTTTGAGCTTTGGCATGCTGCTCTTGTCCAACTATAACCTCATGTCGCTCTTTATCAAGCTGCCGTCTTTGGATACCTATATTCGTTTTTATCCTGAGTCTGTACGCTTTTTGCTCTTATTTGGCAAGAACTTTCTCTACTCGCTTAATATTGTCGTCTTTATGATTTCCTTGCTATTCTATATCTTGTCGGCTATTACGGAGCGCCATCGTATTGAGGAAGAGCTTCGCATGGCTTTTCAAGCCAATCGCGAGCTGAACTCTTACCTGGCTTTGTCTGAGAAAATAGCAGAAGATCGAGAGCGGAAGCGGATTGCCAGAGAGATTCACGATACATTAGGTCATGCCCTGACGGGTATTTCAGCTGGTATTGATGCGGTCAAGGTCTTGGTTGATATTGACACCAACCGAGCTAAGGAGCAGCTTAATAATGTCTCTGTCGTTGTTCGAGATGGTATCCGTGATGTCCGCGGCTCGCTCAATAAGATGCGCCCGGGAGCTCTGGAAAATAACACTTTGAAGGAAGCTCTGATTAAGATTATCCGTGAGTATGAAGCCATCTCCAACTTGGAGATTCATCTCCTCTACAAATGGGATAATATTGACTTGGATATTGCCAAGGAAGACATTGTCTTCCGGGTGATCCAGGAGTCGATTACCAACTCTGTCCGCCATGGTCATGCCAAGACTATCTGGATTGAGCTACTAGAGGAAGAAGAAGCTTATGTAATGACCATTCAGGATGATGGTGTTGGCTTTGATGAACTCCACTATGGCTATGGCCTCAAGCAGATGCAGGAGCGCCTAATGATTATTGGCGGAAGCGTCCGCTTTGAAAATCGGGACGGTTTCTACACGCATATCAAAATTCCAAAAATAGGAGGAAGACATGATTAAGGTTTTAATAGCAGACGATCAGGCCTTGATTCGCGAGTCTCTGCAAATCATTCTGTCTGCCCACGCAGATATTGAGGTAGTCGGGACGGTCGGAGACGGCAAGGAAGTGCTGGAAAAGCTTCATCGGGTGCGCCCAGATGTGATTTTGATGGATATTCGCATGCCAGTCATGGATGGTGTTCTCTGTACCAAGGCTGTCAAGGAGCAGTATCCAGATGTCAAGATTATCATCCTGACGACCTTTGACGATGATGAATTTATCTTCTCAGCTCTCAAATACGGTGCATCTGGTTATATTCTTAAAGGGGTTTCGACAGAAGAACTTCATGAAGCTATTCAGACAGTCTATCGAGGCGGAGCTATGATCAATCCCAATATTGCCACCAAGGTCTTCAAAATCTTTTCACAGATGGCCCAGTCCAACTTTGCCATCACAGTGACAGAGGAAAATGTGGAGGACATGAACCGGACGGAGTGGAAGATTATCCAGCAGATTAGCTTTGGGATTTCTAATAAGGAAATTGCAGCCAAACTCTTTCTATCAGAAGGGACAGTCCGTAATTATCTATCGGGTATCCTAGCCAAGCTCAACCTGCGTGACCGGACCCAACTGGCTATCTGGGCCGTACAGACTGGAGTCACCCAGAGAGATTTTAGTAAGGAAGGCGACAAATGAAGTGGAGATTGAGAAATTTGTCCCTGCTGGTTGTCCTGATTATATCTGTTGCTCTGGCTTTTGTATTTTGGGCTTCAGCTCAGGACAAAGTCCTGCGTATCGGGGTCTATGCTGGTTCTAGCTGGGATGTGCCTAACAGTCGCGAAAACAAGGTCTTGGACAGCCTGATTAAAAGATTTGAAAAGACGCATCCTCCTGTCAAGGTCGTTTACGAAAGCGGTATTCCCAAGGATGATTATGCTGACTGGCTGGCAGAGCAAGTCTTGAAAGGCGAGCAACCAGATCTCTTTATGGTGCCAGAAAACGACTTTAGCATGTTGGCTTCGACTGGCGCGCTTAAATCCTTGGATCCCCTCCTAACGGATGATAAGCGAAAGGCTTTTTATCCAGTGGCTTATGAAGCTGGGCAATATCAGGGAGTCAGCTATGCCCTTCCAGTTGAGAGCAATCCTATCATGATGTGTGTCAATAAAGACCTGCTTGAAAAAGAAGGAATTAGCATTCCTGAGTCAGGATGGACCCTGGCGGATTTCTATGAGATTTGCAAGAAAGTAACCAAGGATACCAATGGCGATGGTGTGGTGGATCAGTACGGTATAACGGATTACACTTGGCAGCAGGCTCTGGTAGCTTACGGCGGCCATCTTACCGATAAATCCGGTATCACTGTGGACAGCGCAGAGATGCACCAAGCCTTGGCCTTTATGAGCAAGCTAGATATGCTCAGCCAGCACTATAAGGTGACTTCTAATGACTTTGATGAGGGACGGGTGGCTTTCTATCCTATGAGTCTGGCCCAGTATCGGACCTACAAGCCTTACCCTTACCATGTTGCCAAGTATTCTAGCTTTTCTTGGACCTGTATCCCCATGCCAACAGCTAATAGCCAGGTGATGGGGACACAGGTCAAGACCTCGCTCTTTGCCATGTCTTCCAATACCAAGCAAGAGAAGCTGGCTTGGGAATTTATGCTCTTGCTGTCACAGGATAAAGAAAGCCAGCAGGCCTTGTTTGAAAAATCGCAGGGGACCTCAGTCTTACCATCTGTGGTGAAAAGTCAACAGGCTAGAGAAATCTTACAGGCAGATGATTTTGGCTTGGATTCCTTGACTTCTGAGAGGCTAGACCACATGATGAATCGCTCCATCATTGACATCAGTCTAGAAGTAGACCGTCATACCATGGACCGGATGGACTATCTGATTCAAAATGCTATGCAGAATCAAGAGATTGACAGTGCCTTGCCGAGCATTCAAAGAGAAATAGAAAGCGGAAAATAATCTGCTTTCTTTTTGTTTGCTCTGAAAGGAGCAGGAAAGGTACAGCTGACTAGACAAATATGACAAATGTCATATGTTTCCTGACAAATGTCATCTGGGCAAAGTGACATTTGACAATATGAAACCGATTCCAAAACTTGTACAATAAAATCATCAATAAATCCTTACTTGGCTAAGAGCTAGAAGGAAAAAGGAGGCAGGAAAGATGAAATACCTTGTACTGGTCAGTCATGGGGGACTGGCTGCAGGCGTGCAGAGTTCCTTGAAGATGTTTGCCGGAGACAAGACGGATCAGGTCATTGCGGTTGGTCTTCAGGAAGGCAAGTCAGTTGATGATTTTGCAGTTGATTTTACTCAGGCCTTAGATGGCTTAAGCAATGATGACAGTGTCTTAGTTCTGGCTGATATTGTAGGAGGCAGTCCTCTGACGACAGCAGCGAGCGTCTTAGCTGACATAGGTAAGCTCGACTCAGCAGTTATCTTGGGCGGTTTGAACCTGACCATGGGACTGACTGGCTTGGTTATGAAAGACATCTTAGACGGGAAAGATCTGGCTCAGGCTATCCTTTCCGAGGCTACAGCTGCTTTGCAGGAATTTGAAGTCGTAAGTGATGCAGCTGAAGAAGATGAAGACGACATTTAGTACTTCCGTCATACATTCTAAAAGATAAAAGGAGATTTTAAAGATGACAGTATCATTTGTACGGATTGACGACCGCATGATCCACGGTCAAACAGTCACTCGCTGGGCCAAGGAATACCCTTGTGATGGCCTGATTGCAGTAAATAATGCTGCAGCAGGAAACAAGGTTTTGATTCAGGCCTACAAGGGAGCTTCTGACAAGAAGACTTTTGTTTGGACCAAGGAAGCCTTCAAGGAAAAATCAGGCAAGGTCACAGAGTCAGACAGCCGCTATTTCCTCATTACGAAAAATCCTGTGGACATGAAAGAAATCCTAGTGGACCAAGGCTTTGTACCTGGTGATGTTAAGGAAATCATCATTGGCCCTGCTAATGACCGTCCTGGAGCTATTAAGCTGGGGAATAACCAGTCCATTACCCAGGAAGAGGCAGAAGCGATTGAGGCGATAGAAAAAGCAGGCTACAAAGTCAAATTCCAGCTCCTACCAGATGTTTCCATCGGTTATTGGAGCGATTTCAAGTCTAAATTTGGTTTTTAATTATAATAATGAAAAGGAGAGTCTATTATGACAATTTCTTGGCTGCAAGCCGCTTTACTGGGTCTTTTCGCTAGTTTAGCTTCTATGCCTGGTATGGGTGGTACTAGTATTGGTAACTACACTTTGGGACGTCCTCTGGTCGGAGGCTTGATTAGCGGGCTGATTCTCGGAGACTTAACAACAGGGATTATGGTTGGGGTAGCCCTTCAGGTTCTCTACATCGCTCTGGTAACACCAGGTGGTACAGTTTCTGCTGACGTGCGGGCGATTTCTTACATTGGGATTCCTCTCGCAATCTTATTTGTTCATTCTAAAGGAATCACGTCTGAATCTGCTATTGCTGCAGCAGCTGCACCAATCGGAGCAGCAGTTGGTACTATCGGTACAGTTCTCTTCTATGGAACAGCTACTACAAACCTGCTATGGCAGCACATTGGCTGGAAAGCCGTTGAAAAAGGCGAATTTAAAAAGCTTTACGCTGTTGACTGGGTTTATCCTTGGATTTCCCACTTTGTCTTCTCTTTCCTTCCAACAATGCTTATCACTAAGTTTGGCCCCGATATGGTTGAGCTGATGAAGACCCACCTGCCAATGGATGGCTTCATCATGAAATCCCTCTTTACAGTCGGAGCTCTTCTCCCATGTGTAGGTATTGCCATTCTCTTGAAACAAATCGTTACCAAGGCTGCTGACTTTATCCCATTCTTTGTGGGCTTCACCTTGGCTAAGTCACTTGGTCTTAATTTGGTTGCCAGTGCAGTTGTTTCACTGATTTTTGCAGTAATTTACTATGAATTGGAAGTAATCAAATCAGCTCGTGTGACCGCGCCGGCTGGTGGGGCTGACTTTGATGACGATGAGGAGGATATCTAAGATGGCTGAAAGAAAGAAAATAACTAAAAAGACTTTAGCGAAATCATTCCACCATTGGTACTATGGTCATTTGACTTGCTTCTCTCAAGAGCATATGCAGACTTTTGGTTACTTGACCTCTATGCTACCAATCGTGGAAGAACTCTACAAAGACAAAGCAGAGCAGAAAGAAGCTATGCAGACCTATACGGCTTTCTTCAACACAGAACCTCAGCTCGGAGCTTTGGTAGTGGGGATTACAGCTGGTTTGGAAGAAGCGCGTGCCAATGGAGACGCTGTTGACGGCGAAACTATCAATGGTATGCGTGCCGGTCTCATGGGACCTATCGCAGGTATCGGTGATTCATTGGTTGTCGGAACCCTAATCCCAGTTCTGCTGGGGATTGCCCTTGGCCTCTCAAAAGGCGGAAATCCTATCGGGGCTCTCTTCTACATCCTTGTATGGAATGTTCTCATCTATGGCGGTATGCGCTTTGCCTACTTCAAAGGCTATGAATTAGGGGACAAGGCGGTTGAATTCCTTGTAGGACCTAAAGGACAGGCGCTTCGTAAGGCAATCAGTGTCATTGGTGGTATGGTTATCGGGGCAGTTGCTGCAACTTGGGTATCTGTAACGACTTCATTAGAGCTGAAAAATGCTGATGGCGAAGCCTTCTTGAAGCTACAAGAAAAGATTGACGGTGTTTATCCAGGTCTCTTAACAGCTGGCTTTATCACCCTTTGCTGGTGGCTGATGGCCAAGAAAAAAGTATCACCAAACCTTGTTATGCTCCTCTTGGTTGTCATTGCTTTGATTGGTGTAGCACTGGGCATCTTTGATCCTCAACTGAAATACTAATTCCTACTCAAGTTTCAGACTGGCAGTAAGTCCGATATGCTGCTAGTCTAGTATCAATTTGTTTGACTTAAATAAAGAATGGAGAAAATCATGACAGAACAAGAATTGATTCAAGGTTATGAAACAGAAATTCACTACCAGAAGCATATGATTGAAAATCTAGGACGCTGGTTTACTCTCTTCTTTGTCATTGCCAGTATCGGTCTTGTTCTGATTTACTTCTTTCATGAGACTAATCTATTAGCACTGATTGCAGGAATTGTCCTAGCCCTTCTGGGTGTCTTAGCCATGCTCTTGTTTGGTTATGGCATCTACAGAGGACGGCTCAATCTGCAAAAGGTGATCAATGATTTTGAAGCAAAACTAAAACTTGCAAGATAGACATTTAACCTAGAAAACATAATCCTAAGTGAGAAAATCACTTGGGATTTTTTTAATTCAAGAAAATAGTTCTTATGGAAACTTTTGTCTTGACATCTCTTTTCAAAGTGGTAAAATAGTTCTCATGAAAACTTATTTAGTTCTCAGGAGAACTAAATGCGATGGTTAGAAAGGAGTTAGTATGGATAAACCGATGTTGGTCTTTAAGCGTTTTGGTCACCAGATTCATTTGATGGTACAAAAGGAAGCCAAACATTGTGGCATTGAATTTATGGGTGGACCGCAAGGTCAGGTGGTGCGTTTTTTGGATAGCCGTGAAGAAAACCAAGACTTGGTCTTGATTAAAGATATCGAGCAGGAACTCAATATTACTAAGTCTGTTGCTAGTAATCTAGTCAAGCGTATGGTGCAAAATGGTTTGGTGGAATTGGAGGCGAGTCCTGTTGATAAGCGGGCTAAATTTGTTCGTCTGACGGACAAATCGCGTTCTCAAATGAAGCAGGTTAAGGCCTTCTTTGAACGCATTGATCAGAGTCTGCTAGATGGTGTTTCAAAGTCAGACTTGGCAATCTTTGAAAAGGTCCTCGGTCAGTTGCAAGAAAATGTTGAGAAGATAGGAGGAGAGAATGAAGAAATTAGCAAAACGAATTAGTGGAAAAGAATGGGGGATGATTTTACTAGCCATTCTCTTTACCTGCTTTTCGGTTTATCTAGAGTTGGAAGTGCCGACCTATATCTCGAAAATTACGGATTTGCTGGGAACTCAGGGTACCAACTTAGATGAGTTATGGCATCCAGCAGGTATGATGGTGGGAATGTCCTTTCTGGCCTTCTTGTCCGCAGTTGCAGTTGGATTTTTTGCGTCCAGAGTGGCAGCTTCTTATACTAGTAGGCTGAGAAGTGATATTTTTAACCGAGTTTTGGATTACTCGCAGACAGAGATTAAGAAATTCTCTATTCCCAGTCTCTTGACGCGTACTACCAATGATATTACTCAAGTTCAAATGTTGATTACCATGGGCTTGCAAGTGGTAACGCGTGGTCCGATTATGGCTATCTGGGCTATCGGGAAGATTTTAGACCATTCAGAATACTGGCTCTGGGCCGTTCTTGTAGCAGTGATTGTCAATGTTTTGATGACGACAGTCTTGATGACGCTAGCCTTTCCAAAACAGTCCTTGATTCAGGGGCTGACTGATAAACTGAACAGTATCACTCGTGAGAGTTTAACAGGTATTCGTGTCGTTCGCGCCTACAATGCTGAAGAATACCAAAATGAAAAATTTGCAGCAGCAAATGATGAATTGACACGCTTGAATTTGTTTGTCAACCGTCTTATGGCTATTTTGAACCCTATCATGATGGGAATTTCAAGTGGTTTGAGTGTGGCGATTTACTGGATTGGGGCCTATGTGATTAACGACGCTGCTCCGATAGCACGTCTGCCTCTCTTTAGTGATATGATTGTTTTCATGTCTTATGCCATGCAGGTTGTCATGGGCTTCCTTCTCATGGGAGCACTCTTCATCGTTCTTCCCCGAACTATGGTCTCTGCTAAGCGGATTAATCAAGTTTTAGATTTGCATTCTTCTATCCAAAACCCTGCTCAAGTGCAGCTGGCTGATGAAAACCTCAAAGGTCAGGTCGAATTTAAGGATGTGACCTTCCGATATGCGGCAAATTCGGAGGCGGTTATTGAGAATGTTAGCTTTAAAGCAGAAACTGGTCAAACAGTGGCCTTCATTGGGTCAACGGGTTCAGGTAAATCAACTCTGGTCAATCTGATTCCACGTTTCTATGACGTATCAGCAGGAGAAATTCTGGTGGACGGTGTCAATGTTCAAGACTATGCTCTAGAAGATTTGCGCAACAAGGTTGGCTATATTCCACAAAAAGCTGTTCTCTTTTCAGGTGATGTCAAAGACAATCTAGACTTTGGACAAAGTCAAGAAACACCACTTAGTGAGCAGGCTATGTGGCAGGCTTTGGAGTTGGCCCAGTCTAAGAACTTTATCGAAGACAAGGAAGCGGGCTTAGAGTCAGAAGTGGCCCAAGGAGGAACTAACTTCTCAGGTGGTCAAAGACAGCGTCTAGCAATTGCGCGTGCCTTGGCTCGGAAGCCAGAAATCCTCATCTTTGATGACTCCTTCTCAGCCTTGGACTACAAGACAGATCGTGTCCTACGCCAAGAGTTAGCAGAGAAAACAAAATCTATGACCAAACTTATCGTTGCACAACGTATTTCAACGATTATGGATGCAGATTTGATTTTGGTCTTGGATCAAGGTAAAGTCGTGGGACAAGGCACCCACAAGGAGCTTCTAGCTAATAATGAAGTTTACCAAGAAATTGCCTATTCACAACTATCGAAGGAGGAATTGGAACATGGAAAATAAGAAAATGTCTCTCTGGAAACAGAGTAAACCCTATCTTGCAGGCCTCCAGTTTGCCCTTCTAATCGCCTTTCTAGCAACAATCGTATCCAATATCATTACTGTATATGGTCCAACCCGTATTAAGGAAATGACTAATATCATTGCCAGTGGTCTGGAAACAAGTGTGGATGTCGCGGCGGTTGCAGCTATTGGTGGTTTTTTGGCCGTCATTTATGTGATCGGACTTCTATCAAATTATTTGCAGGCCTTTCTGTTTACAACAGCTATTCAACGTTTTTCAGAGCGTTTGAGAAGAGCGATTGCAGAGAAAATCAATAGCCTACCATTGGGATATTTTGATGGGCACTCTCAGGGGGATACTTTGTCTCGTGTAACCAATGACGTTGACACTGCAGCACAGTCCCTGAATCAAAGTCTGGGAACAGTTCTTTCATCTAGTTTACTGGTCGTGGCAGTCTTGGTAACCATGTTTGGGATGAACTGGATTTTAGCCTTGGTGACGGTTGTTTCAACCCTTATTGGTTTTGTTTTCGTGTCCGTCTTTATGGGCAAATCCCAGGGCTTCTTTAAGAGTCAGCAACAAGATTTGGCAGCTGTCAATGGCTATGTGGAGGAAATGTACTCTGGCCATAATGTGGTGACCAGTTATAATGCCATCGAAAGTACGAAAGAAGAATTTGCGACATTAAACCATCGTCTGTATGATAGTATCTGGAAATCTCAGTTTATTTCAGGGATTATGATGCCAATCATGATGTTCATTGGGAACTTTAGCTATGCCCTAGTGATTATCGTCGGTGCAGCCTTGGCCTTAAATGGGCAGATTAGTATCGGGATTATCGTTGCCTTTATGGCCTACGTGCGTATCTTTTCTCAGCCCCTTTCACAAATTGCTCAAGGGATTACCAGTCTTCAGCAGGCTAGCGCAGCCATGGGACGTGTCTTCGAATTCCTAGCTGAAGAGGAAATGGAGGATGAATCCCATAAAGAAAGACAATTGAGCGATATGAAAGGGCAAGTTGTCTTTGATCGAGTTTCTTTTGGATACACACCAGAGCGAACCATTATCCATGACTTTTCTGCGACAGCTCATGCAGGTCAAAAGGTTGCCATTGTAGGGCCGACCGGAGCTGGGAAGACAACCATTGTCAATCTTTTGATGAAGTTCTATGAGATTGATAAGGGAAGTATCCGTATCGATGGTGTGGATACCAAGGATATGAAGCGTTCGGAAGTACATGATGCCTTTTCAATGGTCTTGCAGGACACCTGGCTCTTTGAAGGTACTATTCGCGACAATCTTATCTATAACCAAGAGGGTATTAGTGATGAGCGCGTGATTGAAGCTAGCAAGGCTGTAGGGATTCACCACTTTATTATGACCCTACCAGATGGTTACGATACCGTCTTGGACGACACAGTAACCTTGTCTGTCGGGCAAAAACAACTCTTGACCATTGCTCGTGCTTTGCTGAAAGATGCGCTACTTCTAATTCTGGATGAGGCGACTTCTTCTGTTGATACCCGTACTGAGGAATTGATCCAGAAAGCCATGGACCGATTGATGGAGGGAAGAACTTCCTTTGTCATCGCCCACCGCTTGTCAACTATCCGAAATGCTGATCTGATTCTTGTCATGAAAGATGGCAATATCATTGAGCAAGGCAATCATGATGAGTTGATGGCACAAGGAGGCTTCTACGCTGACCTTTATAACAGTCAATTTACAGAAGACGAAGCAGAAGAATAAACCCAAAGAAGGCTTGACGGCCTTCTTTTTCTGCACTATACTAGAAGACAAGTGCTTCCCTATAAGCAAAATTTGAGTAAGTGATGAGAAAATATATGAAAAATTATCAAGAATGGTATGGCCACGTTGCTAGTAACATTAAAAATAAGCCCTTTCTTCTGAGCTTGTTAAGAACTTTCAATCGGTTCATGACGGCAGTTATGCCTATGATTTATCTAACCTTGTTAGCAACTACCTATCTCCAACAAGGACTTGGGAAACAGGTCGGAATCTATTTGTTTATCCCTGCATCAGGTTTTGTGATTTTATCCTTTCTTCGTAAGAAAATCAATGCCCCTAGGCCTTATGAGGAATGGGATATTAAACCTTTGCTTGACAGAGATAGCCCTGGTCAGTCTATGCCCAGTCGTCATGTCTTTTCAGCAACCATTATCTCCATGGCTTGCTTGCATGCTAGTTTATCTGTAGGGGTTATCTTATTGGTCTTGTCAGCTTTCCTCGGTCTAGCGAGAGTCTCAGGTGGCGTGCATTATCTCAAGGATGTAGTGGTTGGTTATATTTTTGGTCTTGTGTGGGGTGTGATTTTCTTTCTATTTTGACCTGCAAGTTAAGGTGGCCCTACAACCACTTACGGGGTTAAAGTAACCACTTGCTTTTTTGCTCTTGTTTTCTTATTTTGGCTTTGATATAGTAGAGTCAGAAAGGATATGGAATGAAGTTACGAATCGAAATTGACAGCAATTTAGAGGAAACTGAAATTGTCATCAAGGCAGCGGCTTTGACAGATGAGATTGCGGATTTACAGCGCCTCTTGCAAGAATCCAAGTCTCCTAGGTTGATTTTTTACAAGGGGACGGGTGAATATTATCTGGACTTGTCGGAAATTCTTTTCTTTGAAACAGAGGGGAACAAGATTTACGCCCATACCCAGAAAGATGCCTACGAGGTTCGACTTAAACTCTATGAGTTAGAGTCTATCCTGCCCCGTTATTTCAGTCGAGTATCCAAGTCGACCATTGCTAATATTCGGCAAGTTTACTCGGTGGACAAGTCCTTTTCAGGAACGGGCACCATTTCCTTTTATCAGACCCACAAGGAGATTCATGTCTCACGACATTACCAATCCCTCCTAAAAGAAAATCTAAGAAACATGAGGTAAGAACATGAAAAAGAAAGCATTTGGTATTGTGTTGCTAGTATTGGCAGCTTTAATATTATTACAAGGAAATTTTGGAATCCCTTCATTCGGTGGGCAAATTTGGCCCTTGCTTGGTATTGCATTTTTTGCCTATCAATCAGTTGGAGCTTTGTTGCGTCGTCACTTAACTTCAGCCTCTTTTACAGCTCTAGTAGCCTTAATGATTGCTAACCACTTTTATGGCATTTTACCAATTCCCAATCAGTCATTGTTCTGGGCAAGTATTTTAATCGTAATGGGTGTCAGCGCACTCACTCATTCTAACAGAACTTGGAATGGGAAAAAATGGTGGTATGATGGTAAAAAGACCATTCTTACAGATAAGGAAGTTGCTTTTGGGACTGGGACTTTCTACAAGCAAAATCAAGAATTGGTAGACGACCAAGTAGAAGTTGGTTTTGGAAATGCCAAGATATATTATGACAATGCAGAGATTTTAGGAGATAGCGCAACTCTGAAAGTGGAAGTCGGTTTTGGGAATGCAGTTATCTATGTTCCTAAACATTGGGGAGTTGATTTAAAGGTAGAAACTTTCTGTGGCGTAGCCAAGGCAGATACTCCTCTAGCGCCAACCAGCAAAACCTTGATTATCCGTGGAGATGTGGCCTTTGGGAAGTTGGGAATTGTCTACGTTAAATAAAAAAATCTTCCAATTCCCTTGCAAAAATGAAGAAAGTGTGATAACATAGTACAGTATGTGGTGCTAGCACATCCGCTATATTAGATCTAATAGGAGGAAAACACAAATGGCTAAAGTATGTTACTTTACAGGTCGTAAGACTGTATCAGGAAACAACCGTTCACACGCGATGAACCAAACAAAACGTGCCGTAAAACCAAACCTTCAAAAAGTTACTGTTCTTATCGATGGTAAACCTAAAAAAGTTTGGGCTTCAGCTCGTGCTTTGAAATCAGGTAAAGTTGAACGCGTTTAATAATAAAAGTAAGGAGACCTTAGGGTCTTTTTTCTTTTACTGTAGATATAAAATCATTTGAAAAATAGAGTAAATATCCGCTGATACAGTATTCTGCTTTTACACTTGGGCTGAAATATGATAAAATAGAGTATCAACTAGTTGAGGTAAAAAGGATGACTGTAAAAATTAATACAAAAGATGGTCAAATCGAACTAACAGATGAAGTGATTGCAACCGTCGTAGGTGGAGCAGCAACTGAAATTTTTGGTGTGGTCGGTATGGCTAGTAAAAATGCCCTCAAAGATAATTTCCAAGCCCTTCTAGGTAAGGAAAATTATTCTAAAGGTGTCGTCGTAAAGGCGGCCGAAGATGGCAGTATTGCAGTTGATGTATATACCGTGTTGAGCTACGGAACAAAGATTAGCGAAGTGTCAAAAAACATTCAAGAGCGTGTTCGTTTTAGTTTGGAAAACCAACTTGGAATTACTGCTCAGACTGTAAATGTCTACATTCAAAATATCAAAGTTGTAGGAGAATAACCGTGTCAAAAATTACTACTAGCTTATTTCAAGAAATGGTGCAGGCTGCATCAACTCGCTTGAATAAGCAAGCTGAATATGTCAATTCATTAAACGTCTTTCCAGTTCCAGATGGAGATACTGGAACAAACATGGGAATGACCATTGAAAATGGAGCTAAAGAAGTTGCAGACAAGCCAGCTTCTACAGTTGGCGAGGTAGCGAGCATTCTTGCCAAAGGTCTTTTGATGGGTGCGCGTGGAAACTCAGGCGTTATTACGTCTCAGCTTTTCCGTGGATTTTCACAAGCTATCAAGGATAAAGACGAGTTAACAGGTCAAGACTTGGCCCTTGCCTTCCAATCAGGTGTAGAAGTTGCCTATAAGGCAGTGATGAAACCAGTTGAAGGAACGATTTTGACAGTTTCTCGTGGGGCTGCTATCGGTGCTAAGAAAAAAGCTGAGCAGACAGATGACGCTGTTGAAGTCATGCGTGCAGCCTTAGAAGGTGCTAAAACCGCTCTAGCTAAAACGCCAGATATGCTTCCAGTCTTGAAGGAAGTTGGCGTTGTGGATTCAGGTGGTCAAGGACTGGTCTTTATCTACGAAGGTTTCCTTTCAGCCCTTACTGGCGAATATATCGCATCTGAGGACTTTGTAGCGACTCCGGCCAACATGAGTGAAATGATCAATGCAGAACACCACAAGTCTGTAGCTGGTCATGTAGCGACTGAGGACATTACCTTTGGTTATTGTACTGAAATCATGGTAGCTCTTAAGCAAGGTCCAACCTATGCCAAAGATTTTGACTACGACGAATTCCGTAACTACTTGAATGAGCTTGGAGACTCTCTCCTCGTTGTCAATGATGATGAAATTGTTAAAGTCCATGTCCATACAGAAGATCCAGGACTTGTTATGCAAGAAGGTCTCAAATATGGTAGCTTGGTCAAGGTAAAAGTTGACAATATGCGTAACCAACACGAAGCACAGGTTGAGAAAGAAGTTGCTCAAGTTAGCAAACCAGCTGAAGAAAAAGAATATGCTTTGATTGCTGTGGTGGCTGGTAAAGGTCTAGCAGATATCTTCCGTTCTCAAGGTGTGGATTATGTTATTGAAGGCGGTCAAACTATGAACCCTTCAACTGAAGACTTTATCAAGGCTGTTGAACAGGTCAACGCTCGTAACATTATCTTCCTGCCAAATAACAAGAATATCTTCATGGCAGCTCAATCTGCAGCAGAAGTTTTGGAGCAACCAGCAGTAGTGGTAGAAGCTCGTACTCTTCCTCAAGGTTTGACAAGTCTTCTTGCCTTTGATCCAAGCAAGTCCATCGAAGAAAACCAAGAGCGTATGACAGCTGCTCTTAGCGATGTCGTTAGCGGAAGCGTTACAACAGCTGTTCGTGATACAACCATTGATGGCTTAGAAATCCATGAAAACGATAATCTTGGTATGGTGGATGGAAAAATCCTCGTGTCAAACCCTGACATGCACCAAACCTTGACAGAAACATTGAAACATATGTTGGATGAAGATAGTGAAATCGTAACCT